>JBFKCG010000342.1:0-1502 GCA_041620675.1 Nevskiales bacterium | reverse complement strand
GAAGGGCTCGGAGCAGGACACCTTCATGCATGAGCCACGCAACTTTGTCATGTCCAACGTGCGTTCGCAGCTGGAGTATGCGGCCAGCCTGGGCGGAAGATATGCGCCGTTTGAGCCACTGCGTCGTCGCCTGAGTGATGCACACGCACTGATTGAGCAGGATTATCGTGGCAACGTGACCATCCTGCCGCCTTTCAAGCTCATCAACTACCTGCGCATGGCGGCCAACCCAAGCGTGTCGGAGGTTGAGGATTACGTGTTGGATGGCGAGCGCGCCGTCTGGCCCAAGCTGGCGATGATCAAGAACCAGACAGTCGTCAGCCGAGCGCTGGATGATTGCCTGGAACGGCTGCAAATCCAGAACCGCAGCGCACCTGCACCAGCAGAGCCCCAGCCAGACAAACCCCCACGTCGTCGTCTGCACCTGCGGCTGGTTCGTTAACCCAACACAGCATCAACATCAGGAACTGGCTTGTACTGCCCAGCCGCAGCGGCTGCTGGCAATGCAGTGAAAAGCTAGAGTCATTTGACCTGGATGTTGATGTGAGCCACGGCCATGAAATTCCTGTTTATTATCCGATATGGAAATCTTGGGGGTACTGAGAAAGCAACCCTCGACCTGATCCGCGGTTTGCGTCGCCAAGGGCATGAGTGTGCTGTGGTGATTACTGCCCGACTCAAGGCACTGGGCCCGGCTCTCGAGGCCGAGAACATCCAGCCGATATGCCTTGATCGTCGCGGTGGTACCTGGTCTACCTATATGGCCATTTGCAAGCTGTCTGCCGAAATCCAGCCCGATGTGTTTGTACAGGTGGGCAGCCGGTTTGCCACGACCTTGGCAGCCTTTGCATCCAATGCCCGCCACAAGGCCTACATCTGCCATCACCATCATCAAGGCGAAAAAAGTCGCCTGAACTGGCTTGCCAATTATGCGATCGTAAGTCGTGCGTTTGATTCGCTGATCTTCGTCAGTGACTGGTTACGCCGCGAAGCCGTGTCCTTGAATGCGGCGGTTAAGACGCGTGCACACGTTCTGTACCCGCCCGTGACACTGAAGGATCCGACGACTGACGCGACGCGCAGCAGCGCGCGTGAGTTGCTGGGTTTGCCCCAGCAAGCAAAAATCATTGGCAATGCAGGCAGGCTGATGCCGGTGAAGCGCTTTGACGTGTTCCTAAGGGTGGCGGCGAAAGTGGCCAGGCAGATACCGCAAGCCCACTTCGTCATCGCAGGCAAGGGGCCCGAAAACGAAAAACTGCTACTTCTCGCCGAATCGCTTGGCCTGACGGATCGACTGACCTGGTTGCCCTGGCAGGAAAACATGGAGTCATTCTTTCGCAGCCTGGATATATTGCTCTTCAATACTGATCTAGAGGCCTTCGGCCTGATGCCCTGTGAGGCGGCGGCCTATGGCATACCCGCCGTGTGTTCCATCATTGAGGGTGGCGTGCCGGAGATCATGCCGAGTCGTGGAGGCGATTACTGTCTGGGACAGCATGACG
>JBFKCG010000341.1:0-1503 GCA_041620675.1 Nevskiales bacterium | reverse complement strand
TGGGGCCAGTATAATAAGCCTCTGGCCCTGAAGACGGCTCTCCATGGCACTGACTGACCGCTTTCGCAAGGTAATCGACGCCGCCACCACCCGTGCGGTGGATGCGATGTCTGCGCGCGGCCAGGGCGTTGCGCTGGCGGGGGGTCCACGCGAACTCTCCCTGCAGGCAAGTATTCCCAATCCATTCGGCGGTGAGCCCTTGGCGCAGCTGCGCATGCACCTGAGCGGTGAGCGACACGCACACGGCGACTCGCTGCGCCTGCGCGCGCACCTGAAGACACAATTCGACATGCCAGAGACGCAGCGACCGGCGTTGGCCGCGCCCGCTCTGGCGCAATCGCCTGTCCGCTCACTCGCGCCACGTGCACAGCGTGCCGCGCAGTCCTTGGTCCGGCGCGGACTTGAAACAGGGCTGGCCAAGCGGCTGACTCCGTATCTTGAGCGACGTTTCGAGAGTTGGGTTGATATCCAGGCCTCAACCACGCCGCTGGACCAGGGCGCGCAGGCACTGATGCCTGATTCAATGCAATCACTCGGCCTGGGGCGTACGCCCAGCATGCGACTGGGCGAGGATGGCCAGGTCGAGACCTGGGTCGGGCGTTGCACAGGCGAGCATTCCGGCATGGCACAAGTGACCTTGCTGCAATTCAGCGAGCCGAAAACCGCTGCGGTCAATCTTGGCGCTCGCAAGAAGCGAAAGCCCCTGAACGTGGCCGCCAGCGTGGCTTCTTTTTACGAGGATCCGCGCAAACGGACGTGATAGCCGAACATTTCGCAGGCTTGTCAGGCTGATATCGCGTCATTCATTGACTCGACTGCCGTTTTCACGGAGCATATTGCTGATTTCCTGCACCAATTTCGTTCTATTTTTTCTTTAGGGGAAGGCGATGAGTCAGTTGATGCGGTCCCTGCTATGGGTCGTTGCCGGCAGTGTGCTTGGCATGAATGTGGCACTGGCCGAGGGCGATGCTGAAGCCGGCAAGGTCAAGGCAAACACCTGCATGGGTTGCCATGGCATTAAGGCTTACACCAATGTGTATCCGACCTACCACGTGCCCCGCATCGGTGGTCTCTCGGCGGAATATATCGTCAGCTCTCTCCAGGCCTACAAGAAGGGTGATCGCAACCACGCGACGATGCATGCGCAGGCCGCCTCCCTGAGCGACCAGGACATGGCTGATATCGCCGCGTACCTCCAGCAGTCGCCCGCAGCCAAGTAAGCGAGGCGGATCAAATGGTCACAAGTCACTTTATTTCTGGAATTACCATGAAGCGTTCCCTAATTGCCCTGGTCGGCGGACTGTTCCTCAGCGGTGCAGCAATGGCCAATGAGCCGGTGGCGGAATCAAACCAGTCGGTAGTGGAAAAGGCAGCCCCCTGTGCTGCCTGCCATGGGCCCAATGGTGTCAGCACCAACCCGATGTATCCGTCGCTGGCGGGCCAGTACCAGGATTATCTTGTGGTTGCGTTGAAGGCTTACAAGTCGGGTGCCCGCAAGAACCC
>JBFKCG010000340.1:0-1505 GCA_041620675.1 Nevskiales bacterium | reverse complement strand
GCCATCCCCATTCTCGGCACGGTCTGCGCCCAGGAAATGATTGCACGCGTGATTGCGGCCCGGTCACCGAGTGTGGCAAGGCACGCAACGATTGGTGCGGCCGGGCTGTACCTTGCCGTAGGCTTGATTCCGGTTGGCATCGGGCTGGCGGCGCCCGGCTTCATCGGCGAGCTTGAGCATTCCGAGCAGGTACTGATGCATGTCGCGCAACAGCACCTGTCTACCGTGCTCTACGTCATTTTCATCGGCGCGCTGGTTTCCGCCATCCTGTCGACCGTAGATAGCGCATTACTGGTGGCGGGCTCCCTGACCGCGCACAACCTGGTGATCCCGCTGATGCCGGATCTTAAGGACAAGCACCGTCTGCTGTTCAACCGTATTGCGGTCGTGGTGTTTGGCCTCATTGCCTATGTGCTGGCACTGATGAGTGAAGGCGTCTATGCATTGGTCGAGGAGGCTTCCAGCCTGGGTTCGGCCGGCATCCTGGTGTGCCTGTTGTTTGCGTTGTGGGGTGGCCGCATTGGTGGCGCGCTGGCGGCCGGTGGCGCGATGATTGCGGGCATCACGGTCTATGTGGCTGGCCAGCACCTGTATGATTTGCCTTATCCGTACCTGACTTCGCTGGCGTCGGCCTTCACTGCCTATCTGCTGCTGGCCCTGGTTTCACCGCCGCGTGCGCAGCTTGCAACCGCTTGAGGACACTCGATGAGCACTTCCAATAATCAGTTGACGCCTAAGCCTGTATCGGCATCAGCCGTGCAGGATCAGGTGTACAAGGTTTTCCCGAATGACCTCAATTCGAACGGGACCGTATTCGGTGGCCTGATCATGGCCATGGTTGACCGCATCGCCGCCGTGGTGGCAGATCGCCACAGCAGCCAGGTCTGCGTCACGGCGAGCGTGGACGGCGTTCACTTCCTCGCGCCCGCCAAGGGTGGCGACACCCTGCTGTTCAGCGCGGCGGTTAACCGGGCCTGGAAGAGCTCAATGGAAATTGGTGCCCGCGTGCAGGCGGAAAACAGCTACACGGGTGAGCGCCGGCACATCCTGTCGGCCTACCTGACTTTTGTGGCAGTGGATGCGGCTGGCAAGCCGCAGTTGGTGCCACCAGTGCTGGCAGAGACGGCCGCTGAGAAGGCCCGTTACGAGGAAGCCCAGTTTCGCCGTGCCAACCGGCTCCAGCATGCCGAAGAACTGCGGAAGTTCAGGGAAACCAAGCGCTGACGCGGAGTTCGCGCCGGCACTGATCAGCTCAGCTCGTCAATCGCGCGTAGCACGTCCGAACGCGAGATCTGGCCAATCAGCTTGCCATCCACGACCACGGCAAAACGCTTGAAGGGCGCGTCAATGAAACGCCCTGCGACCTCGAGCAGGCTGGTATCGGGACTGACGGTGGCGACTGACTGCGACATGTAGTCACGCACGACACCAGGCGACACATCCTCGTAGTTGGCCATCACCGCGACCTTCAGGCAGTCCTTCTCGGACAGCATGCCCACCACGCG
>JBFKCG010000339.1:0-1510 GCA_041620675.1 Nevskiales bacterium | reverse complement strand
TAGCGCTCGGGGTGGCGTGCCACATAGTCGCGCAGTTCCGCCTCGCTGAGATTGGCGTGACTGACGATCCTCATCTGCATCAGCTGGATGAGGCGACGGCGCACCACGAGATCGCTCTCATGCATGTTCAACGCCAGCGCCTGCTCGAGTAGCGCTGC
The DNA here is from genome assembly GCA_041620675.1 of Nevskiales bacterium. Classification (GTDB taxonomy): domain Bacteria; phylum Pseudomonadota; class Gammaproteobacteria; order Nevskiales; family DATLYR01; genus DATLYR01. The sequence continues at coordinate 1,352 of JBFKCG010000339.1, read as the reverse complement.
ATCGCTATCTTTTGATTCCGGATAGGCGAACCGCAGGTTTGCGATCATGCGCTGGCGCGCCACAGGATCAGACGCATGCAAGCCGAGCTTCAGTGCTTCGCGCAGCAGGATTTCATCGTCGACCAAGCGTTGTAGCTCGGCCTGCATCTCGGCCGCACTGGGGTTGCGACCCGTTTCAGCCCGCCAAGTCTTGTGCAGGCGCTGCTGCTCGGCGTCACTGACCTTGATGGTCTGCAAGTCCCAGGCCGAGCCCGATGACTGCGGCAGTAACGGGCTCAGTGCATACAGCACCGCCCCCAACAGGAGGAAGTGCAGTAGCGGTGACCGGAGCACACCACCCGGCGTCATGGACCGGGTGGCGTATACCAGATTGGCGAGGTCCAGGCGCGCTCCTGGATCGTCTTGGGATACTTGCTGCAGCAGTCCGCATACGCCTTGGGCACGGAACCTGGGTTATTGGCGCAAGTCTGCTCGGTGATGCCACCGGCAAGGCATTGCTTCCAAGACCAGCGGCAGCTGGGGTTCTCGATCACACGTGAGTAGTAGAACGCGCGCTCGTTGGGATCAAAATCCGGGTCTTCCCACACCGCGCACAGGCTCGCAGAACCAGGGCCCGAAGTGGCGCAGCTTCCCAAATCCACGCTCGCGCCATTGGCCGGATTGCCAGCGACTTCGTAGACCACTTCCTTCTTCTGTCCGCCCTCATACCAGCCTTTGACGATCTGGATGCGCTGCAAGGGCTCCGCCGGATCGTCAGCCGTGCCAGGGTCACGCAGTGCGGACACCGAGAAGCGTGGTGCGCCGGCACCCGCCGGCCGCGCCGGCAAGTCGCTGCCCATCGGCACGCCATTGGCGTAGCCCTCCGCGGCATAGTTGGCGCTGGTGCAGTGGTTGAACGGCAGGTTCCAGCCACCAAAGAAGCGCACCGTCGGGCGCGTGCCGCTGGTGGCATAAGCCTCGCGTCGACGCATGGCCGAGAACAAGGAGTCACGGGTGTTCTGCTCGGCCCAGAGCACAGCCAGGCCACCGGGATTGCCATAGATGACATCCGTCAGGCCGGTACCGCCACTGGCACCTGCACCACCGTGGCCGGGGAAATCCACCGTCTCCATCGTGTTACCAGGCGTGCCCAGATGCGTGTCAGAGCTGCCGATGAATCCGTACTTGAATGGGTTTGCGCCAAGTGACTGCTCCAGGCGCAAGCCCTCCTTGAGCGCCTCGCGTACGAAGTCTCCCTGGTTCTTCGGCGGCCCGGTGTTGAGTCCGCCCGCACGATCACCGGTGAGGTTGTTGTAGGGCAGGATTTCGAACGAGCAGAACTCATCCGCATTGTTCACATGTTCGTTCTTCAG
>JBFKCG010000338.1:0-1516 GCA_041620675.1 Nevskiales bacterium | reverse complement strand
TCTCGGCCAAGGATGAGAACACCATCTACGTGCCGATCAAGGATGGCAAGGCGGCTGGCACCGCGATCATCGTGCCGGGTGTATTCAAGGACAAGCCATTCTTCCTGCTGGTCGCGACCGACCCCAAGCTCAGCATCACGCAGGTGGTGCCGGTCAAGACCAAGCACACGCCGATGGTCGAGAAGTCCAAGGTCTATGCCGGCTTCAAGGGCGTGGATGCCGCAAAGGTAACGGCGTCCAAGGAAGCGGGCTCCGTGGATGCGGCAATCACCGATGCGGTGAAGAAAGCCGGCGCGATCCTCACCGTGCGGCTGAAGAAGGAATGATGCGCGCGCTTGTATTGGCCTTGTTGCTGGCGCTTTCGCCAGTCGTTGCGTCTGCACAGGAGGCTGACACCAGCAGCGAGATCAACTTGCTGGATGACCTGGACCTCACCGAAGGCGTGGTCGAGGTACCGCCGGAGAAGAGCAAGTGGCTGACAGTCGGCGGGCCGGTTGGCTTGGCGCTGCTGGCGCTGCTGATCCTGCTGTTCTTCAAGTGGGCGGTGCCGTTCGCCGTGTCGGAGGAATCACTCAACCTGCACCACTATCCGACCGGCGTGAAGCGCGGACTGGCGATGACGGTGGTGTTCTTCGGCATCGCCTTCTGCTTTGGTGCCTCGGAGATCTGGTACCAGCTGCAACTTTACGGCACGACCGAGGAATACTTCCGGCAGATGTCGCTGGGCAAGATGATTGCCTTCACGCACGCGCACCTGTTCGGCTTTACCACTTCGTTCCTGATCATCGGCGTGCCGTTCTCGATGCAGTTCAACCACATCCCGATCTACCAGTGGATATTCCCGGTGGGGCTAACGGCCTCCATTATCGATGTGATGTCCTGGTGGGGCATCAAGTACATCAGCCCCAATTTTGATTACGTCACGATGGGTTGCGGCATTGTGTTCAGCCTCAGCTACCTGTACATGCTGCTGGGCATCCTGCGCGTGTTGCTACTGCCCAACGTGATACTGGCCTCCGACAAGGACGCCGCCGAACGCACCGAGAAGATACGCAAGAAGCGGCGCCTGCGTGACTTGCTGCGCCGTGAAAGCCAGGAAGTGCACCCGGAGTAGCGCGAAGCGCCAGCTCCTGGCTGGCTAGATTAAGTTGGCAGGCAGCACGGTCGCGGCGGTGGCGTCGTCAGCAAGCAACTTGACCGTGATGAACAGGGCTGCGTCTTCGATCTCGGTGAGTTGCTCGGTGCGACCCGCGCGGACTTCGGCTGCCAGCATCTCGACCAGGGCATACATCAGCACCCTGGGCACGAAGGCCGGCAATGGCGGTAAGCTCGGATGTTCGCGCCGAATGCGCTCCCCCAGGCGAATAAACAACTGCTCGAAGCGCTCGCGTGCGAACTCACGCTGGCGCATGGCGGCCTCGCCCACCTTGGGCAGTTCCATCAGGTAGGCACGCGCGAAGCCCGGACGGTCCTGCCACCACTGCAGCCAGGTGCGCATGCCGCGGCGCACCCCCAC
>JBFKCG010000337.1:0-1519 GCA_041620675.1 Nevskiales bacterium | reverse complement strand
TACTGGGGTTGCCCAATCCCGGTGATCAACTGCGCGGACTGTGGCGCGGTACCGGTGCCGGAGGATCAGTTGCCCGTGGTGCTGCCAGAAGCGGTGGCTTTCGATGGGGTCGGCTCACCCATCAAGAAGATGCCGACTTTTTATCAAACAAACTGCCCGAGCTGCGGCAAGCCTGCGGAACGCGAGACCGATACCTTCGATACTTTCGTCGAGTCATCCTGGTACTTTGCCCGGTTTGCCTGCCCGGACCAGGATCAGCACATGCTGGACGAACGTGCTGCCTACTGGATGCCGGTCGACCAGTACATCGGCGGAATTGAACACGCCATCCTGCACCTCCTGTACGCGCGCTTCTTCCAGAAGCTGCTGCGTGACGAGGGATTGCTCAAGGTCGATGAGCCTTTCTCACGGCTGCTGACCCAGGGCATGGTGCTCAAGGATGGCAGCAAGATGTCCAAGTCCAAGGGCAACACGGTGGATCCGCAGGCCATGATCGAGCAGTACGGCGCGGATGCCGTTCGCCTGTTCATGATGTTCGCGGCACCGCCGGAGCAGACATTGGAGTGGTCAGACGCCGGCATCGAGGGAGCAGGCCGGTTCCTGCGCCGGGTGTGGAAGCTGGTGCACGCGCATGTCAATGCCGGTGCAGCTACAAAGCTCGATCCCGCTCTGCTCAACGAGGGGCAAAAAGCCCTGCGCACCAAGCTGCACGAGACTATCAGCAAGGTCAGCGATGACCTCGGGCGCCGTTATACCTTCAATACCGCAATCGCGGCGGTGATGGAACTGGTCAATGCCCTCTACAAGTTTGAGGATGACAGTGCGCAAGGCCGCGCCGTGGTCCAGGAGGCACTGGAAGCCATCGTCTTGTTACTGGCACCGATTACGCCCCACATCAGCCACCGCCTGTGGCATGCTTTGGGTCATGCTGACGCTGTCCTGGATGGCGCCTGGCCTGCCATCGATGCGACCGCGCTGGCAAAAGAGCGCATCAGGCTGGTGGTGCAGGTCAACGGCAAGCTACGCGGGCAAGTTGAGGCGGCCGTCAATGCCACTGAAGATGAGTTACGTGCAGCCGCGTTGGCCGATGAGAATGTACAGCGCTTCATTGAAGGCAAGGTGCTGCGCAAGTGCATCGTGGTCCCTGGGAAACTGATTAACCTGGTGGTTTGAGTCCATGAGTAAAAGTCTACGGGCAAGTCTTTGCGTGCTGGCGGCGGCCCTGATGGGCATGTTGATGGGTTGTGGCTTTTACCTGAAAGGCCAGAAACCGCTGCCGCCGGAAATGTCCGAGCTTTACCTGAGTTATCCCCATGGCTTCCAGACTGTGCGTCTGGGCGACACGCTGCGCAGTGGCTTGGCGCGACGTGGTGCGCGCGTGGTGTCGAATACCTCGACGCCGAACCGGTTGACGGTGTACTCATTGCCTGAAAATACTCGCGTACTTTCGGTGGGCCGGACCGGTTATGCGATTGAGTACGAGATCGAAATCACCGCAGAATTTGATTACACGGTGAAT
>JBFKCG010000336.1:0-1525 GCA_041620675.1 Nevskiales bacterium | reverse complement strand
TCCAGCGCGAGGATGGCGTCCACGTCCGGGTTCTTGGTGCCGCCGATGTCGGTAATCTGCCTGACGCTGTCGGCCGGGTGGATGCAGTAGCGGGTGCGGCCCACGAGTTGTGGGCCCAGGCCCAGTGAAACCAGTGTTTCGGTGATGGAGGGGCACAGCGAAACTATGCGCTGAGGGGCTTGCGGCACGCGCACGCTGCGCCCCAGATCATCCGAAGTAATGAACCTTTCCGCTTTGTTTTGTGGCATAACAGGAAGATACTTGAGTGAACCAGAGGCACCAAGCCCGGTAGCGGGCGGTGCGGGATCGTTATGCAGCAAAAAGCCACCAACACCGTGCCGGCCACACCAGCGGTCTACACCCCCAAGAACAAGATCCGAATCGTCACGGCGGCCTCGCTGTTTGACGGCCACGACGCGGCGATCAATGTCATGCGCCGCATCCTGCAGTCCAGCGGCGCGGAAGTCATCCACCTGGGCCATGACCGCTCGGTGGACGAGGTGGTGAATTGCGCGGTGCAGGAAGACGCCAATGCCATCGCCATGACCAGCTACCAGGGCGGGCATGTCGAGTACCTCAAGTACATGTACGACCGGCTCAAGGAACTGAACTGCAGCCATATCCGCATCTTCGCCGGTGGCGGCGGCGTGATCCTGCCGGACGAGGCCAAGGAACTGCACGAGCACGGCATCGAGCGCATCTACTCGCCGGACGATGGCCGCGCCATGGGCCTGCAGGGCATGATCAACGACCTGCTGGAGCGCAGTGACTTTGCCACTGGCCGCGACGTGACCGAGGCAGACCTCGAGGCCGCGAAGAAACGCGACGCGCGTTCGATTGGCCGGCTGATCTCGGCGGTGGAGAACCACCCGGACAAGCATGCGCGCCTGCTGGAGAAGATTCGTTCCGAGGCGGCGCGGGCCAAGGTGCCGGTGCTGGGCGTGACAGGTACCGGTGGTGCCGGCAAGTCCTCGCTGGTGGACGAGCTGGTGCGGCGCTTCCTGCTGGACTTCAAGGACAAGACCATCGCGCTGGTATCGGTGGACCCGAGCAAGCGCAAGACCGGCGGTGCGCTGCTGGGTGACCGCATCCGCATGAACGCGATCAACCACCCGCGCGTGTACATGCGCTCGCTGGCCACGCGCCAGGCCAACCTCGCGCTATCGAGCCATGTGCGTGACGCGGTCAACATCCTCAAGCTGGCGGGCTTTGACCTGATCATCCTCGAGACCTCCGGCATCGGCCAGTCCGACACCGAGATCGTGGATCACTCCGATGCCTCGCTGTATGTGATGACGCCGGAATACGGCGCGGCCACGCAGCTGGAGAAGATCGACATGCTCGACTTCGCCGACGTGGTGGCGCTGAACAAGTGCGACAAGCGCGGCGCGCAGGATGCATTGCGCGACGTGCGCAAGCAGTACCAGCGCAATCACCAGCAGTTCGACAAGAAGGTCGAGGACATGCCGGTGCACGGCACCATCGCCTCGCAGTTCAATGATCCGGGCACGCACAAGCTCTACCG
>JBFKCG010000335.1:0-1535 GCA_041620675.1 Nevskiales bacterium | reverse complement strand
GGCGGCACCTTGAGGTTCATTGGTGCCGGCACGTTCTTGTAGACGCGCCCGGCAAGATCGAAGCGCGAACCATGGCAGGGGCAGAAGAAGCCACCATGCCAGTTCTTGTCGATATCCGGTGCGTTCTGCTCGGGACGGAACAGCGGCGAGCACCCCAGGTGCGTGCAGCTGCCCACCATCACGAGTACTTCAGGCCTTTTTTCCTGCGAGCGGGTCGCCGGCACGATGTAATCCGGCTGCTGCTTGTCTTCGGACTGCGGGTCTTGCAGTTCTTCGGGCGTAACCTTGGCCAGGTTATCCAGCATCTCCTGGCTGCGCTTGACGATCCATACCGGCTTTCCACGCCAGGCGACTGTCATCAGTTCGCCGTCCTTGAGGCTGCTGATGTCGGCTGCAATGGGTGCGCCCGCTGCCTTTGCCTTGGCGCTTGGACGCCAGGACGCGACGAAGGGAATCGCCCAAAAGGCGGCGCCTATGCCGCCCACGACGCTGGTTGCAAGGGTCAAAAACCGTCGCTTACCCGCGTCAACGCCTGTGTCACTCATTGCGGTGCTCCTCTTGCGAATTACGATGCCCCAAAAGCCTTGGCCAAGGGACAGGCCGCGTGGTCGCGGCCCAGAAAATCAGTTGATAGGACGGAGGCTGATGTGCCGGTCCTGTTCCCCGCCGCAGTATATCCGTTGGCTACCGCGGCCGGCTAGCCCCAACACCAAAAAAGCCCGTCGGGACTAGGTGGTAGCGGCGTTCAATGCCGCCAGGAAGGCCTTGTTCTCGTCGGTTTTTCCCACGGTCACGCGCAGGCAGTCTCGCAATGCAGGATGGCCGCCATCCAGATTCTTGACCAGGACTCCGGCCTGGCGGAGCGCACCATGGATACGGCTTGCCTGCCCAGTGGCGGTCCGGAACAGGATGAAATTGGCCTCGCTGGGAAAGACCGTTAATCCGTCGAGCCGAGACAGGGCATCTGCCAGCAAAGCGCGTTCGGATCGGATTTCACTGGCCTGCGCCGCGAAGACATCCGCATGTTCCAGGGCAAAACTGGCCGACAGCTGGGTGAGCACATTGATGTTGTAGGGCAGACGGGTTTTTTCAATCTCCTGCAACCAGTTAACAGCCCCTGCCAGCAAGCCCAATCGCAAGCCAGCCAATCCCAACTTGGACACCGTACGCATCACCAGCAGGTGGCTGTAATCAGCCAGCCAACCCAGGCAGTCACCCTCGCAAAACGGGTAATACGCCTCATCAATCACGACTAGCCCGGGTGCCGCCTCAACCACGGCGCGCATGGCGGTTTCTTCGAAGCGGTTGCCGGTTGGATTGTTAGGGCTGGCAAGAAAGATCAATGCAGGTTGATGTGCCTTGATCGCCGCCAGCATGGCGTCCACTTCCAGGGCAAAATCTCCCTCGCGCAGTGGCACGCCGACATAGTCGGTGCCGGTGAGGGTCGCAATCATGCGGAACATGACAAAGCCCGGTTCCGGCGCCATGATCACCCGCCCCGCCCCGCCCACGGCCAGCGCCAGCATCTGGATGAT
>JBFKCG010000334.1:0-1553 GCA_041620675.1 Nevskiales bacterium | reverse complement strand
CGCCTGCAGATGATCTGCCCAGCAATGTTCGATTCACTGGTGGTGCGCCCGGAGGATGTTGAAGTCAGGATCCGCGAGGGGGGAGCCGAAAGAAAGCTCATTGCAAAGTTGGTGATTGGTGCAGATGGCGCCAATTCAAGAGTCAGGAATGCACTGGGGATTGACGTCGAGCGGCGTGAATATGGCCAGACCGCGATTGTGGCCAATGTCACGCCGGAACGCACCCATGACGGCATGGCCTACGAGCGCTTTACACCATCGGGTCCTATCGCATTACTGCCGATGTCGGGTCATCGCTGTGCGTTGGTGTGGACACAACCGAGCTCACAGGTTGAGACGGTCCTGCAGCTACCAGATGCCGAATTCCTACAGGTACTCAATCAAGCCTTTGGTTATCGCATGGGTGAATTCCTGCGCGTTGGCAAGCGCGCCAGCTACCCCCTGCAGCGCGTGCTGAGTGAGCGACTACAAGGACCCCGTACCCTGCTCATTGGTAATGCCGCCCATAGCCTGCATCCGGTCGCCGGTCAGGGGTTCAACCTGGGCTTGCGTGATGTCGCGGTGTTGGCGGAAGCGCTGGCGTGTCATGACGGCAAGGACTGTGGCAGCGATGCTGTCATTCAGGCCTATGTGCAAGGACGGCTGGCAGACCAGTCGCATGTGACGCAATTTACTGATGGACTGGTGCGCCTGTTTTCCAACCGTGTCCCCGGACTGGCGACGTTTCGTCATCTCGGTATCGTTGGCCTGGACCTGCTGCCTCCCCTCAAGGCACGTTTCACGCAGCGCAGCATGGGGATGGTGGGCGCGCCAAGACTCTCGCGAGGCCTGCCATTGACAGACAAGGCGCGAGGATGAATTACGACGTTGCCATCGTCGGGGCCGGCATGGTGGGAACAACCCTTGCTGTTGCGCTTCAACAGGCCGGTTTCGCGGTTGCTCTGATCGAGGCTGGGCATCCAGTTCACTATGATCCGCACGCGGCATATGACCTGCGCGTATCAGCACTGTCTGCCGCTTCACAGCGATTATTTGAGCGGCTCCAGATCTGGCCATCGATCGAGCCTGGGCGAATCTCGCCGTTTCGTCAGATGCACGTCTGGGATTCAACTGGGCACGGCGTCCTGCATTTCGATGCCGCCGAACTGGGACTGCCTGAACTGGGTCATATCGTCGAGAACAGCCTGATCCAGCACGCGGCGTGGCAGGGCTTGGATTCTGTAAGCGTCTATTGCCCGGACTCGCTGCTGACGATGATGCCTTGTAACGGCGGCTATTCGCTTGGGCTAAAGAACCAAGCCGCCATCACAGTCAGGCTGGTGGTGGGTGCCGATGGCGCAGAGTCACGCGTGCGTGAACTGGCTGGGATTGGTACCGGCGGATGGTCCTATCACCAGCGCGGCATCGTCTGCCATGTCCGCACCGAGAAATCACACCAACATACGGCATGGCAGTGCTTCCTGCCGACCGGTCCGCTGGCCTTCCTGCCGCTCGCTGACGGGCGTTGCTCGATTGTGTGGTCCTGCGAGAGTGATACCGCCACTGAGCTGATG
>JBFKCG010000333.1:0-1564 GCA_041620675.1 Nevskiales bacterium | reverse complement strand
TCGGGATGGGCCCGCCATGGCCAAGCTGCCGCGTCGCTTCTGGTCGCGGATTGAGCTGGCCATCGGCGATCCGGTGCCAGCCAACGAGGTCACGGCACCGCTGCTGCAGGAAAAAGTCACGGTGCTGCGAGACGGCTGGCAGTGACGGCACACTGCGACATCATGCCGTGCTGTGCTGTCATCCTGAGTGTGGCGAAGGATCCCGTGTCCATGACATTCTTGGCTAGATTCTTCGCTGCGCTCAGGATGACGTAGGGTTACATTTCATGACCTTCGAACTACACCCGCAACTACAGAAAGACTGCATCACGCTCGGCAACTTCCCACTCTGTCGAGTGCTGCTGATGAATGATGCCAACTACCCGTGGTTCATCCTGGTGCCGCAGCGCGAGGGCCTGCGCGAGATACATGAACTGAACGAGGCCGACCTCTACCTGCTCATGCACGAGTCAGTCGCGTTCTCGCGCGCACTGACCACCCTCTTCAAACCGGACAAGTTGAATATCGCGGCACTTGGCAACGTCGTGCCACAGCTGCATGTCCACCACATTGCCCGCTTCGAGCATGATCCGGCCTGGCCCGCGCCGGTCTGGGGCAAGCTGCCAGCCAAGCCCTATGCTGCGGAACGCATTGGCATCATTCGGCTGCAGCTCGCCGATGCCCTGCAAGGCAGCACATACCAAGGGGAAGAAACATGATCGAAGCGATGCTGCGCGACAACATGATGATCCATGTCATGCAGGAACCCTTGTGGCTACAGGCCTGGGTCGGCTGGATGATGCTGGTCAACACCGCCGCCCTGCTGTTTCTCAAGCAGCCCGCCGCGCGCGTGGTACTGGTCGCCTGGATCGGCAACATCATCACGATGGGCGTGCTCTACGAGATGGTCGGCTATGTGCGCCTGCTGGGCCTGTCGCACGTCATCTGGTGGACGCCGCTGGCGATTTACCTGTGGCGCCAGCGCGCCCAATTCCAGGCCCCGGATTGGTTTGGCTATTGGGGACGGGTATTGCTGGCCACGATCCTGGCGTCGCTGGTCATTGATTACATCGACGTCGTGCGCTACCTGCTGGGCGACGGCGCACTGGGCTAGCCCTGCAGGCTAGCCAGCCCAGCGATCACCGCTTGCGGCGATCGCCGATCGCTGCTGCCAGGGTTTCCAGCAGCGGCTGGGTGTCATCCCAGCCAATGCAGGCATCGGTGATGCTCTGGCCATAGGTGAGCGGCTTCTCCAGGATCACGTCCTGCCGGCCTTCCACCAGATGACTTTCGATCATCACGCCGAAGATCTGGCGACTGCCGGCCCGAATCTGCTCGGCGATGTTCTGGCCCACCTCGATCTGCTTGCGGTGCTGCTTGCTGGAATTGGCATGGCTCAGGTCCACCATCACGGTGCCACGCAGGCCGGCGGCTTCCAGCAGCTTGCAGGCCGCCTCCACGCTGGAGGCATCGTAATTGGGACCCGCAGAACCGCCACGCAGGATGATGTGGCCGTCCTCATTGCCGGCGGTCTTGAAGATCGCCGTGTGACCGGCCTTGGTCACGGACAGGAAGCTATGTGGTC
>JBFKCG010000332.1:0-1596 GCA_041620675.1 Nevskiales bacterium | reverse complement strand
TAAAACACGACGATGCACACCCCCACTCCCAATGCATGATGCGCAATCAGGTCCATGCGTGGCATCGATTCTCGCCGCAGCCAGCCCCACAGCATTAAGCCAACATCAGCAATGAAATGTCCCGTCACGAAGGTGATGAGCAGGTAAGGCTCGGTGCCGGGCGCATGCCGGCGCAGGAAAGCCTGTGGCCACAGATCCCACCATTGCCACAGCGCATAAAAACCGATCGCAGTCAGGATGACGGTTGCCAGGCCGCGTGACAGCTTGAGCTGGACATGAAAAGGCTGGCCGCGCGTGCCGGCGGCAACCGCCGCGTGCAACAGCAGGAAGAACAGCGTCGACGCAACCGCCAGGATCATGAAGCGGGCTTCAGCAGTTCCAGGATTGCCTTGAAGCTCTCGTCCTCAGGGAATTTCTTGAGCAGAGACCTGGCCAGCCCGTAGGCATCCAGGTTGGCGATCGTGCGCCCCAGCTCCTTGCCGGGTATGTGGATCACGCGCAGCTTGGGATCCGCACCCTGCTCCATCAGGAACTTCAGCAACTCGGGCTGCCGGCCAATGACCGCGCCATGCAGCGGCGTGAGCCCAACTGCGCTGTACTGGTCGATGTCGCAACCCAGCCGGGTCAGCAACTGGATGGTGGCTCGCACGCGATCAGCATCATTGTCGTGCAGCCCATACGAGGCAGCTGCCAGCCCCACCGGACCTTCCGGTGAATCCGGCAATTCCGGGCAATGCCCGATCTTCTCCAGCGCCTCTTGCGCACGATGTGCCTTCGATGAATCCGCGCCAACGGCCTGCACGATCAGCTGGTCAGCCGTCGCGACAACCGGCGTCGGTTCGGCAGCAGCAGATAGCTGTGGCAGGGCAGGCACGACGGCCAGCGGCGCGGGATCGGGGAACAACACTCTCCGGCCAAACACCAGCATGGCCACGAGCAGTGCCAATAAGATCAGGATAGTCAGTATCTTGCGCATGGCCCTGATAATACCGTTGAGATGCGGCTGCGGTCACGCAAATTGCCCATGCGGTACAATAAACAGCCAAATACATTCTTTTTTGCAGGATTCCCCATGTTAATTGAAGACCGCCGCGTGGCGCAGTTTCACTACACCCTCACCAACGACCAGGGCGAGGTGCTCGATTCCTCCGCCGGTCATGAACCCCTGACCTACCTGCATGGCAAGGGCAACATCGTCCCCGGCCTTGAAAAAGCCATGGCCGGCAAGCAGGCCGGTGACAAGCTCAAGGTCTCCGTTTCGCCGGAAGAAGGCTACGGCCTGCAGATCCCCGAGCTGATCCAGGTTGTGCCGCGCGAAGCCTTCAAGGGCGTGGACGACATTAAGGTAGGCATGCGTTTCCAGGCCGAAACCGAGCAAGGCCCGGTCATGGTGCGCGTCACCGACGTATCAGCCGAGACCGTCACCGTCGACGGCAACCATGAGCTGGCCGGCCAAACCCTGCACTTCGAGATCGAAGTGACCAGCGTGCGCGACGCCAGTGTTGAGGAAGTGCTGCACGGCCACGTGCACGGCGAAGGCGGCCATCACCACTGAGCCAGCACGTGATGCAAGCAGTGGGCCCGCGACAGCGGGCC
>JBFKCG010000331.1:0-1625 GCA_041620675.1 Nevskiales bacterium | reverse complement strand
TTTATGAAGTGCCCGGCAATGAGCCCGTGCGCATCATCGGCGAAATCGGAGAAAGCGAAGAGTTGACCGCCGGACGCCTCGAATCTGCAGGTTATCCGATCAGTGGTGACGATGAGTTCTACACGCGCCTGTTAGTGAAGGTTGGCAATCGTGACCTGCATGGCGCCGATTTCCGCATGCTGCTCGACAAGTGGCTCGTTAAACGCAGCTATCCGCAAGATATTCTGGTTGTCGAGCGACTGGAGTGGGGTAACTTTTACGGATTCCTCAAGGCTGTCAAGCAGGATGGGCAGATTGTCACAGAGGGTGATGCCGCCTGGGAGGCATTCCAGTCGGCTCAGTCCAGAAACCAGACAATCGTGGGTCAGATCCAGGCCATCGAGAAGGGGGAAATCGGCAGCATCAATTACCGCATGGAGAAACTGCGGCTAGAGAAAAAGCGTCTTGAGCTTAGGGGCCAGTTGACTGATGCGGCGATGGCCGACATCGAACAGCGAAAGCACGAGCTGGACGAGAAGTATGCGGTGCTGCAGAAGGAGCTCTCGGACCTCTACCAGCAAACTCGTCGCGATACTTTTGTGGCAACCACCATGGAGGGGAGCGAAGTAGAGATCAAATTCTCCAAGGTTGTGAAGGGCTATCGGCCCAACGGCATGTCCGTGATGGACAAGCTTGGGGCGTACTTCTCAAACTTGTGGAGTTTTATTGCCGACGATCCACGTGAGGCCAATACAGAAGGCGGCATCTTCCCTGCCATTTTCGGCACGGTCATGATGGTGATCTTAATGTCCATCGTGGTGACGCCCTTTGGAGTAGTCGCCGCCCTTTATATGCGTGAATACGCACACCAGGGCATTGTTACCCGCACAATCCGAATTGCTGTCAACAACCTGGCGGGTGTTCCCTCCATCGTATTTGGTGTGTTTGGCTTGGGCTTCTTCGTCTACTTCCTGGGATCCAGCATTGACCAGTTGTTTTATCCCGAGGCACTACCCTCTCCAACCTTCGGAACGCCAGGCATCCTATGGGCATCGCTTACCCTCGCGCTGCTAACGCTGCCAGTCGTGATTGTCGCTACGGAGGAGGGGCTTTCCCGAATCCCCCGTTCGGTCAGGGAAGCCAGCCTGGCTCTCGGTGCAACCAAGGCAGAAACTCTCTGGCGCGTCGTCATACCAATGGCAAGCCCTGCCATGATGACTGGCCTGATCCTCGCCATCGCAAGAGCGGCTGGTGAGGTTGCGCCTCTGATGCTGGTGGGCGTGGTCAAACTGGCACCATCCTTGCCATTGGACTTCAATGCGCCGTTTGTCCACCTGGATCGCAAATTCATGCACCTGGGTTTTCATATTTACGATGTGGGGTTCCAAAGCCCCAACGTGGAAGCCGCCCGTCCACTGGTGTACGCCACGACATTCCTGCTAGTGCTGGTCATTGTCGTGCTGAATCTGGCGGCGGTTTATATCCGCAATGGCTTGCGTGAAAAATACAAGACGCTTGAGAACTGAATTTAAACGAGGCGAGACTTGGAATCATCAACATCAACTGCCAGATCTGCTATGTCGACTCACTCAGTCGGTAAGCAGGCACTTACACGCAAACCCGCTGACCGCAAGCTTGCGGATGAA
>JBFKCG010000330.1:0-1644 GCA_041620675.1 Nevskiales bacterium | reverse complement strand
CTACCTCGCGGGTCGTATCGTCGATATCCGCAACTATTGCGAAACCGATGCGCTCAATACCTACCTGATCTACCTGCGCTTCCAGCAATTGCGCGGCGTTCTGGGCATCAAGACCCTGGCGGATGAACTGGCCCTGGTGCGCAAGGTACTGCAATCCTCCGATTTGACGCACTTGCAGGAATTCCTCGACGCATGGCCTGAGGGCTAAGGCGCGATGGCACGCAAGTTCAAGGCAAGGCCCGCCGAAGGGCCGTTTGAAATACGCATCCAGGACCTGACACATGACGCTGCTGGTGTGGCGAAGCAAGCCGACGGCAAGGCCTTGTTCATCCCGGACAGCTTGCCGGGTGAGCAGGTGCGTTATATGCGCACCAGGCGCCGTCGAGACTTTGACGAGGGCAGGTTACTTGAAGTGCTGCAGCCGTCCGGCGAACGGGTCATTCCGCAGTGCCCACATTTCGGGGTCTGCGGCGGCTGCAGTCTCCAGCACCTCGAGGCGAGTGCGCAGCTTGAGCTGAAGCAGCGCTGGCTGCTCGACAATCTCACGCGCAACGGCAAGGTACAGCCGGAGACGTTGCTACCCCCCCTGACCGGTCCGCTGTGGGGGTATCGTCGGCGCGCACGCCTCAGCGTTCGCCACGTCTACAAGAAAGAGCGCGTGCTGGTAGGTTTCCGCGAGCGCGAAAAACCCATCGTGACGGCGATGGAGTCCTGTGAAGTGCTGGATCCGGTATTCGGCAGGCGCCTGACCGAACTGGGTGAGTTGATCGCGGGCCTGAGTATCCATGACCAGTTGCCGCAAATTGAGGTTGCGGTTGGTGATGGCAGCGCAGCCATGGTGATGCGCGTATTGCGGGAACCTAGCGTAGCGGATCGTGAGACTCTCAAGGCATATTCACGGAAAACAGGCATTGGCATCTGGTTGCAACCTGGCAGGCCGGACCAGTTGGAAGCCTTGCTGCCAGACATGCCGGAAATGAGCTACCGACTGCCCAATCACAATGTTGAAATCCGCTTCGCGCCAAATGATTTCATCCAGATCAATGCCGACATCAACCGCCGAATGGTCGATCAGGCCATGACTTTGCTCGATCTTCAGCCACAGGACACGGTGCTTGAGTTGTTCAGTGGGCTCGGCAACTTCTCGTTACCGCTGGCGCGCCAGGCAGCAAAAGTGGTTGCCGTAGAGGGCGAAAGCGGCTTGGTGGGTCGTGCAAAGTCCAATGCCGAACTCAATGGCATCAAGAACGTGGAGCATCATGTCGCTGATTTGAGCGTGGTTGCAGCAGATGTTGCGTGGTTGGGTTCTCGTTATGACGCGGTACTACTTGACCCTCCCCGCACCGGCGCGCGCGATATCCTGCCGCAACTGGCCATCGGTCAGCCACGCCGCATACTGTATGTGTCCTGTCACCCCGGTACGCTGGCGCGGGATGCAGGACTTTTGGTGCATGAACACGGCTATCGTTTGCGTGTTGCCGGCATCATGGATATGTTTCCCCATACCAGCCATGTGGAATCCATGGCGTTGTTTGAGCTGCCGTGAAAGCTGAGATGGTTGGTTCGAAACATCAATCCCAGAATGGCATGAAACGAATCGAGATCAACCTGGGCACACAGGAACTGACGCTGTTTGATGGCGAT
>JBFKCG010000329.1:0-1653 GCA_041620675.1 Nevskiales bacterium | reverse complement strand
TTGCTTGGTTGGTCCTTGCCGAATCCCGCAGCTGGTACTTGAGCACCTTGCCAGAGGGATTCGTTGGCAGTGAGCCTGCGAACTCAAAGTATCGTGGCACCTTGTAGTTCGCCATCTGCTCTCGGCACCATGCCAGGAGGGATTTCTCGTCCAGCCTTGCATCCGGACGGAGCACCACGAAGGCCTTGCCTACCTCACCCAGGCGCTCGTCGGGCACACCGACCACGGCCACTTGGGCGATGGCGGGATGCGCCACCATCAGTCGCTCGATCTCGGCCGGGTAGCAGTTGAAGCCGCCGGCGATATACATGTCCTTGAGGCGGTCAGTGATGCGGACATAGCCGCGATCGTCCAGCACGCCGATATCACCGGTGTGCAGCCAGCCATCGGCGTCGATGGCCTCACGTGTCGCTTCCGCGTCATCCAGGTAACCCTTCATGACGTTGTAACCACGGACCACGATCTCGCCCGGTTCACCGGCAGGCACAGCCTGCCCCTGCTCGTTGACGCAGCGCACTTCGATATCCGGGATGGCCTTTCCGCTGGTCAAGGCGATGGTCTCGGCATCATCGTCGGCATCACACAGGGAAACCACGCCGCAGGTTTCGGTCAGGCCATAGCCGGTCAGCACGATCTTGAAGCCAAGCTCTGCACGAATGCGTTCGATCAGGGATGGCGCGATGGCAGCAGCACCGGTGATGGTCGCGCGCAGGCTGGACAAATCGGTCTGCGCGCGCGTGGGGTCATTCAGCAGGCTGATGAACAGCGTCGGTGGTCCGGGCAGCACCGAGATGCGATCACGCTCGATGCGCTTGAGGATCGCCGCTGCATCAAACACCGCGTGCGGCAGCACGGTCAGCCCTGCCAGCAGGCCACCCAGCCAGCCGACCTTATAGCCGAACGCGTGGAAAAACGGGTTGGCGATGAGGTAGCGGTCTTCCTTGTTCAGCCCCATGGCGCGTGACCAGTCAGCAATCACGCGCAGGTTCTGGCTGTGCACCGTCACCACGCCCTTGGGCAGCCCGGTGGTGCCGGAGGTGAACATGATGTCCATGCGGTCTTCTGGCTTGACGGCCTGGCTGCGACGTTCGACCAGGCTGCCGGAGACCTCAGAGGCGTGCCGGAGATAGTCCTGCCAGCTGAAATCCGTCGTCTGGGCGTCATTCATGACCACGATGTGCTCAAGTGAGCGGGGGCGATGACCCTCAAGCATCGTGGGGTAGTGCTGGCCAAGGAAGTTGCCGCTGCAGAACAACAGGCGTGCGCCGCTTTTTTGCAGGATGTAGGCCGCCTCGTTGCCACGCATGCGCGTGTTCACCGGCACCAGCACCGCACCGATGCTATGGATGGCAAGCCCGGCAATAATCCATTCCACGCTGTTCGGCGCCCAGATTGCCACGCGGTCGCCGTGGCGGATGCCGAGCGAAATCAGCGCGCGCGCCGCCTCGATGCGCTTGATGTCGAGGTCAAAATAAGTCAGTGATTTTCCGTCCTCGCCGATGACGGCGGTTCGGCTGGCGTGACGGTCAACGGAATCCGAGAAAGCTTGGGGGACGGTCTTTGTCATTGCTGATATTTTGTCATTCAGGGCATTCACTCTGGGTATCGCGAGGCTTTCAAGCTTGTCGCCAGGCTAGTTTGGATAGCTGATCT
>JBFKCG010000328.1:0-1696 GCA_041620675.1 Nevskiales bacterium | reverse complement strand
CAACTGATACCTGCGCGCAACTGTCTGCAGGCGTGAACCCGGTGGATACGGGTGCGGTGGCTGGTGCATTGATGGGCGGGGACATGCCGCTGCCTGCCATTGGCAGCCCGAAGATCGCGGTATGGGCACAGCAGGATCCCGAGAATTACCCCTTGCAACGAATCGACATCATCAAGGGCTGGGTTGATGCGCAAGGCAAGCCACGCGTCAAGGTTTTTGAAGGCGTGGCCAAGACCGGTGTTCGCGTGGAGCGCCCATCCATGAACGACTGCAGCGTGCCGGTCAGCACCCATCCGGAGCAATTGTGCACGGTGTGGACTGACCCCCAGTTTGACCCGGCCCAGGATGCCTATTACTACGCCCGTGCCATGGAAGTCCCGTCCTGTCGCTGGTCGACCTGGCAGTGCAACGTGGACAAGAAGGTTGATTGCAGCAAGCTCGACCCAGCCAATGGCATGTTCAGCGAGGCGAGCGGCTTCAAGGGCCATGAAGGGTGCTGCGTGATTACCGGTACACCCGGCACGTTCAAGGGCCAGAACACATTCAGCACCATCGAAGAACGCGCCTGGGCTTCACCCATCTGGTATGAAGCTGGCCCGACACCCTGAAATTCTCCAGCCACCGGACAATGCATGAAAAGTTTCCAGGATAAGGTCGTCGTCATCACTGGCGGCAACAGCGGCATCGGCGAGGCCTTGGCACTGGCCTTTGCGAAGGCGGGTGCCAGACTGGTGCTGACCGCACGTGATAACCAGCGACTGGATGCCGTACGGCAGCGCTGTGCCAGCCTCGGTGCAGAGGTCGACACCTTCGCTGCCGATGTGACTGACGAGTCACAGGTCCGGGCCCTGGCTGATTACGTGCATGAGAAGCACGAGGCAATTGATGTCCTGGTCAATAATGCGGGTGTCGTGATGGCCGGTTTTCTGACGGAAGTGGAAACTGCGGACTGGCGACGCCTGCATGAGCTCAATGTCATGGGCGTGGTCCATGGCTGCAAGTCTTTCCTGCCGCGCATGATTGCGCGCGGGCAGGGTGGGCATGTCGTCAACATGGCTTCCGCTTCGGGGCTCATCGGCTTGCGCGGCATGAGTACTTATACAGCGACCAAGTTTGCTGTGGTCGGGCTCTCTGAAAGCCTGCGGTCGGAACTGCGGCGCAGTCGGATCGGCGTCAGCGTCATCTGCCCGGGTTATGTGAAGACGCCAATCGCCGGCAAAGTGAAGCGGGTGGGTGTGCTGGCAAGCGACGTGGCGAAAAAACGTATTGAACGTGAATTCGACCAGAACGCGGTTACCCCCGAACTGGTCGCGGAAAAGACGCTAGACTCAATCCGTCGTAACCGGGCGGTTACTGTCATTGGTCGCCGCGCCCGGATGGGCTGGTTCATCAAGCGCTGGATGCCCGCCTTGCTGGATCGGGCGGTCGGCTAGGCAAAATAATTATTGGGGGAAGTCGTTCATGCTCGAGAATCGTAATTTCTGGATCGCCCACATGGTGGTTCTGATTGTGCTGTACGTCGCCGGGCTAGTGTTGGCGCTCCAGGGACAAACGGGACATCTGCTGGTCAAGCTCGACATCATCATCCTGGTCTTTCATTTTCTGGAAATTCCCTGGGCCTACAAGGTGCTGAAGCCGCGGAATCCGAATGTGTTGCGACTGTGTGTCATGACGCTCGTGTTTGGACTGGTGTGGT
>JBFKCG010000327.1:0-1697 GCA_041620675.1 Nevskiales bacterium | reverse complement strand
GGCTTGCCGAAGAAGGCCATGACCTCACGCCATTCGCGTCCATGCGGCTCGGTGCGGTTTCGGTACAGAGCCCAGACGACGAAATGGGCGACTTCGTGCGGGACCACCTGCTGGATCATGCGCTGGGGATAACGCTGCAACAGGTCGCGGTTGATGCGGATGCAGGGCTCGCCATAACGACGACGCCCAGCGACGAACTCGCCAGCATTGAGTCCGCGCAGGTCAAACACCAGTTTCGGTGTGGCCGGTGCTGGCCTGCCCTTTCGCTCGGCGAAATGGGCGGCGTGCCCGAGCCAGTACTGCAGGGCCTCGGCACAGCGATTTTCCAGGTAGTCGGGGGTATACCGGTCGGCTTCGTTCTCGCGACCAAGGGCCACCCCTGCAACCGATGCGCTTTTGTCGTGCTCCAGCATGCGGTCATTATGGATAACGACCATGCCACAGGCCAGCGCGAGTCATAGCCAGGCTCTTGCGGCCTGAGAGAAGATGACAATCCGGGAGTTCATCGTTTAAATAGGTCTCCCGCCCGCACCCAACCCTCGGCAGCCTGATATGACGCAGCTTCGTTTCTACACGCTGGATGTTTTTACCGACCGACCCTATACCGGCAACCCGCTGGCGGTTGTGCTGGAGGCTGACGGAGTGAGTGATGCGCAGATGCAAACCATCGCGCGCGAGTTCAACCTGTCAGAAACCGTGTTCGTACAACAAGCGAGCCAAGATGCTGCGCTGGTGAAACTGCGCATCTTCACGCCGGCCCGTGAGCTGCCGTTTGCCGGCCACCCCACCGTGGGCGCAGCCTGCCTGCTGGCCGACCTGATGCTGGCGCAGGCCAGCAACGAGATTGAGTTCGTGCTCGAGGAAAACGTCGGCCCGGTACCGGTGAAAGTTCGTCGTGGCCCCGGCATCCCACCCTTTGCGCAGCTCACAACGGCGCGCTTGCCGGAGTATGGTGCGCCGGCACCTGGTATTGGCGAGATTGCCAAGGCACTGGGCCTGCCCGAAAACGAGATCATCAGGGACAAGGACAAGCCTCGCGTGGCGTCCTGCGGCGTGCCCTTCCTGCTGGTGCCGGTCACCGACATGGCGGCGCTGTCGCGCGTGCGCCTCGATGCTGCGGCCTGCAATGCGCTCTTGCACACCTGTGGCGCCGGCGGCGCTTTCCTATATACCGATGACACGGAACACGAGGATGCGAATATCCGCGCGCGCATGTTCGCGCCCGAGATGGGCATCGCCGAAGACCCCGCCACCGGCGGTGCCGCGGTGGCGCTGGCTGGCGCACTGGCGATGGAACACGCCAGTCCCGACGGCCAATTGGCCTGGCTCATTGAGCAGGGCGTGGAAATGGGTCGTCCAAGCCTGCTGTATACCGAGGCCGACAAGCGGGATGGCAAGGTCACTGCGGTGCGCGTCGGTGGCAATGCCGTCCGTGTCAGCGAAGGCAGCCTGGTGTTGCCGGATTAGTGACCGATCAGGGCAAGGTGTCCAGCAGACGAATCGCCAGCCGCTCAGATCCAGCGCTTGTGACGGAAAACCATCAGCAGTATCAGTGCCACGGTAACCATCACGCCAATCACCACGTAATAGGCCGACGAGAATTGCAGTTCCGGCATGTGCTCGAAGTTCATGCCATAGATGCCGGCCAGGAAGGTCAGTGGCAGGAAGATCACCGAGGCGATGGTGAGTGTCTTCAT
>JBFKCG010000326.1:0-1707 GCA_041620675.1 Nevskiales bacterium | reverse complement strand
GTCGCCCTGCGTAAGGGCTCCAAGTCCTGGGCCAAGGCGGAAGCTGCCGGCCTCAAGGTCAAGGAAATCGATGAGGCTGTGAAGGCCGCTGACCTGGTCATGGTGCTGGCTCCGGACCAGGACCAGAAGAAGATCTATGAGGAATCGATTGTCCAGAACCTGAAGAAGGGTGGCGTGCTGGCGTTCGCACATGGTTTTAACATCCACTTCCAGCTGATCGAGCCACGGCCCGACATGGACGTGATCATGGTCGCGCCGAAGGGCCCGGGTCATCTCGTGCGCTCGACCTACACCCAGGGTGGCGGCGTGCCCAGCCTGATCTGCGTGCACCAGGATGCCTCCGGCATGGCCAAGGACATTGCCTTGTCCTATGCCTCCGCCAATGGCGGCGGCCGCGCCGGCGTGATTGAGACCTCGTTCAAGGAAGAAACCGAGACCGACCTGTTCGGTGAGCAGGCCGTTCTCTGTGGTGGCGCCACTGCGCTGGTCCAGGCCGGTTTCGAGACCCTGACCGAAGCGGGTTACGCGCCCGAGATGGCTTATTTCGAGTGCCTGCATGAGCTCAAGCTCATCGTGGACCTGATGTACGAGGGCGGCATGGCGACCATGCGCTACTCGATCTCGAACACCGCCGAATATGGCGATTACACGCGCGGACCACGCATCATCACTGAAGAAACCAAGAAAGAGATGAAGCGCATCCTGAGCGAGATCCAGACCGGGCAGTTCGCACGCGAGTTCGTCCTCGAGAATCAGGCCGGCGCGCCGACCCTGAAGGCCATGCGCCGCATCGGTGCCGAGCACCCGATCGAAAAAGTCGGTGCCAAGCTGCGTTCGATGATGCCGTGGATTTCGAAGAACAAGCTGGTCGACAAGGCCAAGAACTAGAAGTTGGCGTATTGGGAAAGGCGCGGTCATCCGCGCCTTTTTTTTTGGTCTTGCGCGCGCGTCATGTCTTGCGCCCGTATAATGAACCGACAATGGGTAACGATTCGAATCAGTGGAAACAGGTATGGATGATTTACATGAAGAAAGGGGTGCAGCAATGAATGAAGGCCGTCGTCGCCTTGGCATCTACTTACTGCCCAACCTGTTTACGACAGGCACGCTCTTCTCCGGGTTCTTTGCCACACTCTCTGCCATCGAGGGCCTGTACATCAACGCGGTTGTCGCCATCTTCCTTGGCATGCTCTGTGATGCCCTGGACGGGCGTGTTGCCCGGCTTACCAATACCCAGAGTGAGTTCGGCAAGGAATACGACAGCCTCGCCGACATGGTGTGCTTCGGTTTCGCCCCGGCCTTGGTGATGTACCTCTGGAGCCTGCATGAACTGTCCGAATATGGGCGCTTTGGCAAGCAACTGGCCTGGACTGCGGCTTTCTTCTACGCAGCCATGGCGGCCCTTCGCCTTGCCCGTTTCAACGTCATGGCATCCCGTGGCACCGCCAAGAACTACTTCTTTGGCCTGCCCAGCCCGGCCGCAGCTGCCCTGACCATGGGGTATCTGTGGGCCGTCCAGGACTTTGGCTTCGATGGCGAGGAAATGGTGTTCCTCTCACTGATCGTGATGATTGCCGCTGGCGTGTTGATGGTCAGCAGCAAGATCCGCTATCCCAGCTTCAAGGACCTCAAGTTGGGCCAACGCGTGCCGTTCCGGTACGTCCTGGCCATGGTACTGCTCATCCTGTTGATCAGCTTTGATCCGCC
>JBFKCG010000325.1:0-1708 GCA_041620675.1 Nevskiales bacterium | reverse complement strand
TTCAACATGTACGTGAACCTGCCGCAGGACTTCAAGGGCACGCACATGTCGCGTTTCGTCGAGATCCTCAACAGCCATGACCGCGAGATTTCGGTCAAGTCGTTCATGACCATGCTGGAGGAAACCGCCGAGCGGCTCGAGGCACACTCGGGTCATATCGAGATGAGTTTCCCGTACTTCATCAACAAGACCGCGCCGGTATCGGGCGTGAAGAGCCTGATGGACTACGAGGTGACGCTGATCGGCGAGATCCACGGCAAGGATGCACGCCAGTACATCAAGGTCGTGGTGCCGGTCACCAGCCTGTGCCCCTGCTCCAAGAAAATCTCCGACCGTGGCGCGCACAACCAGCGCTCGCACGTCACCATCACCGCGCGCACCAACTGCTTCGTTTGGATCGAGGACCTGATTGAGCTGGCGGAGAAGGAAGCCTCTTGCGAGCTGTATGGCATCCTCAAGCGGCCCGATGAGAAGTACGTGACCGAACGCGCCTACGACAATCCCAAGTTCGTCGAGGATCTGGTGCGTGACGTGGCCGCACGCCTGAACGCGGACAAGCGCATTGATTACTACGTGGTCGAATCGGAGAACTTCGAGTCGATCCACAACCACTCGGCCTACGCCCTGATCGAGCGGGACAAGACGGAAACGGCCTGACGAAGTTCCCCGCCCGCCGGCGGTCGCATCCCCATGTATGGGGCCCCTGCTCCGCGCCTCGGACGGGTACTTCTCGTCGATCCACAACCACTCGGCCTACGCCCTGATCGAGCGGGACAAGACGGAAACGGCCTGACGAAGTTCCCCGCCCGCCGGCGGTCGCATCTGCCCAATGTTTCAACGCGTACCGGTACGCAAGCCACCAATTGTCGTGGGCACTGAACGCTGCGCGGGCAGCATAGTCCAAGCTGTAGAGCCAAATCCGCAGTGGATGATTGTCATGAACCGACGTGAATTACTGATTCGTCTGTCAGCCCTGAGCGTATTGCCGTGGCTGCCGGCGGCCTGCGCCCGCGCGACTGACGCCGCCAAGCTGGGACAGCTGGGCCACGGCGCGGATTACTGGCGTCCGCTGCTGCGTGCAGACCAGTTCGAGGTGCTGTTTGAGGAAGCCACTGAACGGCCGGGCAGCAGTCCGCTGAATCAGGAAAAGCGCGCAGGCCGTTATCTCTGTGCTGCCTGCTTCCAGCCATTGTTTGATGCCAAGACCAAGTTTGAGAGTGGCACGGGCTGGCCGAGCTTTTACCAGCACTTGCCAAAGGCAGTCGGCACCAAGATCGACCGCCAGTTCGGTATCCAGCGCACTGAGTACCACTGCAGTCGCTGCGGTGGCCACCAGGGCCATGTGTTCAATGACGGCCCGCCACCAACCGGGCTGCGTTATTGCAACAATGGCCTGGCACTGGTGTTTGTGCCAGAGGGCGAAGCACTGCCGGCGTTGCGAGGATGAGCATGCTATTGAAAAACGCTGCCCTCTGGCTGGCAATGCTGTTGCTGCTGCCGGCATGCGCCAGGGCTGCCGACCCTGACGTCTCAGAACTGAAGCCCGCAGTGGGACAGGCGTTCGCCACCTTTGCCGGCGGCTGTTTCTGGTGCACTGAAGCGGACTTTGAAAAGTTGCCGGGCGTGATCAAGGCGCAGTCAGGGTATAGCGGCGGTGATGAGGTCAATCCGAGTTACGAACAGGTCGCGAGTGGCCAGACCGGGCACA
>JBFKCG010000324.1:0-1785 GCA_041620675.1 Nevskiales bacterium | reverse complement strand
TTGTGCTGGGTCGCTGCGTCATGATGTCCGTGGACGGCATGCAGGTGCAGTTTGACGGCGTCCCCGCCAATGAAGCGACAGCGTCACACGCGCGTGAGCATCTGGTTTCCGTACTGTGCCCGGCGGGGCGCAAGTTCAGCCTGAGCACGCTGCCCGTCACGCAGCCAGCCGCCGATGCCTCGCGATACAAGGTCACGCTCCGTCCCTACGAGGCACCGGAAACGCAGCAACCCGCGCTGGTCTGGGCCAAGGTCAATGGTGTGCCCGTGGCCGAGTATCAAATGACCGCTGACGGGACCGAGCAAATCATTACCGTCAGCTTCCAGATTGAGGACGCGCAACAGCCGGGCATGACGCCAGCCAAGCCAGGCGAGATCATCGAGACCGAGTCGCTCAATCGGCTGTATCTGGTCGAGCATACCCAGCGCGATGTCCTGGCAGGCCAGTCACCCGCGCTGGCCGCGGGACTGCCGCGCTAGGCCGACTCAGCGATCATCGGGAATTCGCCTTTTCGGGCCGTGATGGCCTGATACAGGAATAAACTCATCAATTCCTTTAAAATCCGCGCCTCTTCCGATTATTCACAGTCCGTCATGGCGCGTGTTCAATGAAAGCCCACCTGCAAGAGCTGCTGAGCCAAGCCCTCGCTGCCCTGACCGGCGATGCACTCGCGGGCGTCGAGCTGCCGGCCGAGCTGCCGATCGAGCGCACCCGCGACAGCAAGAACGGGGATTACGCCAGCAACCTGGCCCTGCAGCTGGCCAAGCCGGCCCGGCGCAAACCGCGCGAGCTGGCGGAGCTGATCGTCGCACGACTGCCGACTTCCGCGAACGTGGCCAAGGTCGAGATTGCCGGACCCGGTTTCATCAATTTCTTCCTGTCCGCCGCCGCCAGCCAGGCCGTCATACACGAGGTGCTGGAGCAGAAAACGGCCTATGGTCGCAGCGCGCACGGGCAGGGCAGGCAGGTGCTGGTGGAATTCGTCTCCGCCAACCCCACCGGGCCGATGCATGTCGGCCATGGCCGCGGTGCGGCCTATGGCGACACCGTCGCCAACTTGCTCGCCGCCACCGGTCATGCCGTCACGCGCGAGTACTACGTCAACGACGCCGGGCGACAGGTGGATGTGCTGGCGGTCAGCGTG
The DNA here is from genome assembly GCA_041620675.1 of Nevskiales bacterium. Taxonomy (GTDB): domain Bacteria; phylum Pseudomonadota; class Gammaproteobacteria; order Nevskiales; family DATLYR01; genus DATLYR01. Next base: position 641 of record JBFKCG010000324.1, on the reverse strand, counting down.
TGGGTGCGTTACCTCGAGTCCCTCGGCGAGGCGGTGCGCTTCCCCCGGCGCGGCTATCCCAGCGATTACATCTGCAAGATCGCCGAGGCGTTGAAGCAGGCCCAGCCCGAGAGCTTCCACCACGCTGCTGCGGAAGTCACGCAAGGACTCCCCGACGACCCGGTCGCCGCCGACAACGCCGACGAAGCCAGCCAGGCTGCCATCAAGACGGCGCAGGAAACCCACCTCGATGCGCTGATCAGCCGCGCCAAGGCACTGCTGGGTGACAAGTTCGCCGTCCTGCGCGATTTCTCGGTCAATGCCGAGCTGCAGGGCATCAAGGGCACGCTGGAGAAGTTTGGCGTGCGCTTTGACAACTGGGTGCACGAGAAAGATATCGTCACCGCCGGCAAGGCCGCGGATGCCATCGCGCGACTGCAGTCGACCGGCCATGTCTACGAGAAAGACGGCGCGCGCTGGCTGCGGACCACCGACTTCGGTGACGAGAAGGATCGCGTGTTGTTCAAGGCCGATGGCAGCGCAACTTATTTCTGCAACGACATTGCCTACCACCTGGACAAGCTGGATCGCGGCTTTGTGCAGTTGCTGGATGTCTGGGGCGCCGATCACCATGGCTACATCGGGCGTGTGCGTGCCTCGCT
>JBFKCG010000323.1:0-1794 GCA_041620675.1 Nevskiales bacterium | reverse complement strand
CAGGTCCACCAGGTCCAGAACCAGTTGCGTCTCGAAATAACTGGTAAAGGCGTCCTGGACGATAATCACGGTATCGGCCTTCTGCGCGTCGCTGAGGAGGCTGACCTGTTCGGCATCCGCCAGCGCCACGTTGCGGGCTTTCAGGCCGCCAAGCAACGATTGACCACTGAGGGTGGGGCTGTCGACCATGCCGGCGTAGCGTTTCAGCAGAGCCTGTATGCCAGGGTTGGACATGGCCCAGTTATAGGGCGCCGGCCATTTCGACAGCCAGGGCATCATGAATTCCAGGCTGCCGACCAGGTAGTCTTTGGCCGGGCGCAGATAGCGGCTGTAATAGAGTTCCAGAAAACGGGCGCGGAAGTCCGGAACATTGACCTTGATAGGGCACTGGCCGACGCAGGATTTACAGGCCAGGCAGCCCATCATCGACTCGTGCACCTCGTGGGAATAATCGTATTCGCCGCGGCGCTTGGCCAGGGTGTTGCTGAGGCGCTGTGGCAGCGTTGCGAGGAAAGACTGCCGTTTAACGTCATTGCTTTCGCTGACCAGGTCAACCCCCTGAGTGGACATCAGTCGCAGCCATTCACGGATCAGCGAGGAGCGCCCCTTGGGTGAGTGGATGCGCTCACGGGTGCCCTTCCAACTGGGGCACATGGCATCCTTAGGGTCGTAGTTGAAGCAGGCGCCATTGCCGTTGCAGAACATAGCCGAGTGGTAATCCTTGCGCACATGGGCGCTAATCTGCCGGTCATGCTGACCGCGGGTCGGCACAGCATCGATCTTCAGCAACTCGACAGCTGCTGCCTCGGGGTCCGGTGTCGAATCCGCATTCGGGGTTATCTTCGATGCCGGCAACGGGGTGGCGATCTTGCCGGGATTGAGCTGGTTGCGCGGGTCGAATACACCCTTGATTCGTTGTAACTGCGGGTAGAGCTCGCCGAAAAAGGCCGGCGCGTATTCCGAGCGCACGCCTTTACCGTGTTCACCCCAGAGCAGGCCGTGGTATTTCTGCGTCAGTTGTACCACCGCGTCGGTGATCTCCCGCACCAACGATTCCTGCAACGGGTCTTTCATGTCAATGGCCGGGCGCACGTGCAGGACGCCGGCATCGACATGGCCGAACATGCCGTAGGGCAGCTGACGGTCATCCAGCAACTGGCGGAATTCCATAATGAAGTCGGCCAGGTGTTCGGGCGGCACCGCTGTGTCCTCGACGAAGGGAATCGGCCGCTCTTCGCCCTCGGCATTACCCAGCAGACCCACGGCTTTTTTGCGCATCGCCCAGATCTTGTTGATTTCAGCGGCGCCATACACCACGGTGTAGCCAAAACTCTTGCCGGTCTCGCCATTGACGCTTTGCAGATGCTGGCAAAGTTGTTCGACCCGGTGCTTAAGTTCGGCTTCATCGTCACCGGTGTACTCCACCAGATTGATGCCCTGGATCTCCGGTTCACCGGCGCTGTGGGGAAAGTAATCCCGCACCGTATCCCAGACGATATCAACCATGGCCAGGTTGAGGACCTTGGAATCTACGGTTTCAATCGAGGTGGGTCCCCAGCTCATCAGTGATTTGGCGTCCCGCAATGACGTTTCAAAGCTATCGTACTTGATGTTCACCAGCGCGGCGAATTTGGGAATAGGAAGTACGTTGAGGGTGGCCTCAGCGATGAATCCTAGCGAGCCTTCGGCGCCGCAGAGGATCGAATTGAGATTGAAACGATCCTGCTGATCGCGGATATGGGCCAGGTCGTAGCCCGTCAGGCAACGGTTGAGCTTAGGGAACTTGCTGTCGAT
>JBFKCG010000322.1:0-1810 GCA_041620675.1 Nevskiales bacterium | reverse complement strand
TGCCAGCGTATTACCATCACCAACCCCGCCCCCACCTCCGCAAGACGCCAAGAGGGCCATTGCAAGCAGGCCAAGGACAAGGGAAATAGCACGGCTGGGAGCTCGAAGATAAGACATCATGATTGAAACTCGAAACAGGACAAAAACCGTCAAAAATTCAGCGCCGAGCATAGCATTAGTCATGCGCTTCGCGCATGAATAGCCCCGTATCCGCGGTCTACCCCCCTGAGAAGAAAGACTCTTAGCCCTTGCCCGGCTCCTGTTTCAGGCGGATACCCAGCTCACGCAGTTGGGCCGGACCGACCAAGCCTGGGGCATCTGTCATCGGACAGTGCGCGCTCTGGGTCTTGGGGAAGGCGATCACCTCGCGGATAGAGGTGGCGCCCGTCATCAGCATCACCAGCCGGTCAATGCCAAACGCCAGGCCACCATGCGGTGGGGCGCCGTACTGGAGCGCCTCGAGCAGGAAGCCGAATTTCTCCTGTGCCTCCTCGCGCGTGATGCCCAGGATGTCGAATACCGCCTGCTGCAGCTCGCTATTGTGGATACGAACCGATCCGCCACCCAGTTCAGTGCCATTGAGAACCATGTCATAGGCACGTGACACTGCCGTACCGGGATTGGCCTGCAGGGCCTCGGCTGAGTCCACGCGTGGCGCGGTAAAGGGATGATGCAGTGCCTGCCAGCGCCCCTTACCGTCAATACCGGATTTTTCGTCCCACTCAAACATGGGGAAATCGACCACCCACAAGGGTTGCCAGCCCGCTTCCACCAGGCCACGGTCGCGACCTACGCGCAGGCGTAGTGCACCCAGGGACTCGCTGACGATGCTGGCCCGATCCGCACCAAAAAACAGCAGGTCGCCATCCGCCGCCTGGCATCGCTCAATGATGCCCTGAATGGCCTCATCACTCAGGAACTTGAGGATTGGAGACTGTAGTCCTTCGCGGCCCTGGGAAACGCTGGTGACCTTGATATAGGCCAGCCCCTTGGCGCCGAACTGCTTGACGAAGTCCGTGTATTCATCAATCACCGAGCGACTGATATCGCCACCCTGTGGCACACGCAGTACCGCCACCCTGCCCTGAGGGTCATTGGCAGGGCCGGCAAATACCTTGAAATCACAGCCCTTGACCAAATCGGCCACATCCACCAGTTCCAGCGAAATGCGTAGGTCCGGTTTGTCCGAGCCATAACGACTGATGGCCTCGGCATGGGTCATGCGTGGGAAAGGATCAGGCAACTTGACGCCCAGGGTCTCGTCAAACAGCTGTCGGATCATGGTCTCCACCAGACCCATGATCTGTTGCTCATCGAGGAAGGCTGTCTCAATGTCCAGCTGCGTGAATTCAGGCTGGCGGTCGGCGCGCAAATCCTCGTCACGGAAACAGCGCGCAACCTGGTAGTAGCGCTCCATGCCCGCCATCATCAGCAACTGCTTGAACAACTGCGGTGACTGCGGCAATGCGAAGAAATGCCCGGCGTGGGTACGACTGGGCACCAGGTAGTCACGCGCGCCCTCTGGCGTCGCACGGGTCAAAATGGGCGTCTCAATTTCGACAAATCCCTGACTATCCAGGGCATTGCGCAGGCTACGCACGATACGCGAACGCAGCATGAGCTGCTGCTGCATATGCGGCCGGCGCAAGTCGATATAGCGGTAGCGCAGGCGGGTTTCCTCGCTCACGCTGTCGTCATCCAGCTGGAACGGCGGCGGCTCGGCGCGATTGAGGATCTCAAGCTCTATGCCCAGCACCTCAACCATGCCAGTTGGAATCTTGGAGTTCCGGGTACCTTCCGGCCTGAGCCT
>JBFKCG010000321.1:0-1810 GCA_041620675.1 Nevskiales bacterium | reverse complement strand
GCGACTACGGTCTTGCCGGTCCATTTCTTGGCAGCGACGTAGTTCTTGAGCCCTGCCAGGGCCAGCGCGCCGGCGGGCTCAGGCAGTGAGCGGTTTTCCTCGAAGATGTCCCGCGTCGCGGCGCACATCTCGTCGACACTGGCCGTGACCACCTCATCCACAAATCGCCGCGCAAGCTTGAATGGTTCGGCGCCAACCTGGCGCACGGCCACGCCGTCCGCGAATAATCCGATCTGGTCGAGCACCACACGCTTGCCAGCCTTGAGTGCCGCCTTCAGGCAGGCGGCGTCCTCGGGTTCGACACCGATGACCTTGACCTCGGGCCGGACTGCCTTCACGTAGGCGGCCACGCCAGCGACGAAGCCACCGCCACCGACCGGCACGAAGATCGCATCAAGCTTGCCCGGATGTTGGCGCAGGATTTCCATGCCCACCGTGCCCTGCCCGGCGATCACGTCAGCGTCGTCATAGGGGTGCACAAAGCTCATGCCCCTCTCTTCCGACAGACGCCGCGCCTCCTCGTAGGCCTCGTCATAGGTATCCCCATGCAGTAGGATGCGCCCGCCCAGGCGCTTGACTGCCTCCACCTTGATGCTGGGGGTTGTGCGCGGCATGACGATCAGGGACTTTATCTTGGCGCGGCTGGCGGCCAGCGCCAGGCCCTGCGCATGATTGCCAGCCGAGGCGCAGATCACGCCACGGGCGCGCTGCTCCGCGGTCAGCTTCGCGACCTTGTTGTAGGCGCCGCGCAGCTTGAAGGAGTGCACCGGCTGCAGGTCCTCGCGCTTGAGCAGCACGGTATTGCCGAGCCGCTCGGACAGCTGCGGCGCTACCTCCAGCGGGGACTGGATGGCAACGCCATAGACCGAGGCGGACTCGATTTTTTTGCGGTAGGTGTTCATAGTGCCGCTGTATCTTATTATGTCTGTTCAAAATCCACAGTAATCACCATGCAACACACAGTTGGCTTCATTGGCGGGGGCAATATGGCGGCCAGCCTGATTGGCGGCCTGCTCGCGGACGGCCTGCCGCTATCCCACATCAGGGTGGCCGAACCGGTCGCCGAGCGCCAGCAATTCCTGGCGACGCGCTTTGGCCTGCGCGCTGATGCCAGTGGCCAGACCCTGGCTGCCGAGGTGGATATCCTGGTGCTGGCGGTCAAACCGCAGGTCATGCAGGCAGTGGCGCGCGAACTGGCCGACGCGGTTGCCACGGGCAAGCCGGTGGTGGTCTCCATTGCCGCTGGCATCCGCACTGAAGACCTCAGCCGCTGGCTGGGCGGTTATCAGTCCATCGTGCGTGCCATGCCCAATACACCAGCCCTGATCCAGGCCGGTGCGACAGGCCTGTATGCCACGCCCAGCATCACCGCCACACAAAAAGCGTCAACGGAATCCGTCCTGCGCGCCGTCGGGCTCACCTGCTGGGTCGAGGACGAGCAGCTGCTGGACAGCATCACCGCACTATCCGGTAGTGGTCCGGCCTATTTCTTCCTGCTGATGGAAGCCCTGCAGGAAGCGGGTACCAAGCTTGGCCTGGACAGCGAAACCGCACGCCTGCTGACACTGCAGACGGCATTCGGCGCTGCCAAGATGGCACTGGAGAGCAGTGAGCCCCCCGGCACCTTGCGTGCGCGCGTGACCTCGCCTGGCGGCACCACCGAACAAGCACTGAAAACCCTTATCGAAGGCAAGCTGCCCGAGCTGGTTGAACGCGCCATCCAGGCTGCGGCGCAACGCTCCGAGGCACTCGCCAAAGAATTTGGCAAGGATCGCTGACCATGGGCATGAACCTCGACAACCCACTGATT
>JBFKCG010000320.1:0-1863 GCA_041620675.1 Nevskiales bacterium | reverse complement strand
TCTCGGGATGAGCCAGCGCCTGGGTGATCACGCTTTCGCCATTGCCAAACCCGATTTCAAGGATACGAGGCGCGTTGCGGCCGAAGGCCTGCAGCCAATCCAGTGGCTTGTCGCTGGGCTCGATCCCGTATCGCGACCAGTGCTGCTCCAACGCCTGTTTCTGTGATGGCGTGATGCGGCCCTCGCGGCGGACATAGCTGCGGATACGGGGATGTGTGGCGTTGGATTCGACCATGATTTTTATTATGGCTGCAGTATTAGAGGCCGGGCATTCTACGTGGCGACTGCCCAGGGAACTTCTTTGTCAGGCGCTTGCGTCGCGACTTAGTTGATCGTGCCGTCGAGTGGGGAGGAAGCCGAGGCATAGCGGCGCCGTGGCATGCGGCCTGCCAGGAAAGCCTCGCGTCCAGCCTCAATGGCTTTCTTCATGGCACGCGCCATCAGGACCGGATCCTTGGCCTCAGCAATGGCAGTATTCATCAGCACGCCGTCGCAGCCCAGCTCCATGGCAATCGCAGCATCGCTGGCGGTGCCGACGCCGGCGTCAACCAGGATCGGGACCTTTGCGTTCTCGACAATCGTGAGGATGTTATAGCGGTTCTGGATGCCAAGCCCTGAACCAATCGGCGCGGCCAGCGGCATCACGGCGACACAGCCCATTTCCTCGAGCCGCTTGCAGGCGATCGGGTCATCCATGCAATAGACCATGACCTGGAAGTTTTCCTTCACGAGCTGTTCTGCCGCGATAAAGGTGGCCTGCATGTCGGGATACAGCGTCTTTGGGTCGCCCAGTACTTCAAGCTTCACCAGGCTGTGGCCGTCCAGCAGTTCTCGCGCTAGCCGGCAGGTGCGCAGGGCATCCTCCGCGGTATAACAGCCTGCGGTATTGGGCAATATCGTGTACTGGCTTGGTGGCAGCACATCAAGCAGGTTGGGCTCGCCCGGGTTCTGTCCTATGTTGGTACGACGAATGGCAACGGTGACGATTTCGGCACCAGAGGCCTCGATCGCCGCACGCGTCTGCTCGATATCCTTGTACTTGCCAGTGCCGACGAGCAGACGGGACTGATAGTCATGTCCGGCGATCTTGAGGGGGTTTGTATTGTTGCTCACGTCGTAATTTCCACCAGTTCGTCCGTTAGGAGGTATCATCCGCCGCCAATAGCCTGCACGATTTCCAGTTGGTCGCCGTCGCTTAGTTGTCGCGCTGCATATTCACTACGGGGTATGATTTCGCCGTTCATTTCAACCGCCAGACGACGGCCAGACAGGCCAAGATGCTGAATCAGGTTATCGAGATTACACGGCTCGGGAAGTTCCAGGACGTCGCCGTTGACCTGAAGTTTCATTAGCATACATCCTTGCAGGCATAGGATCGGCCATTCAAGAGCCGATGGCATCGGAAAGCGGAAGCGAAGCATAACAAGACTGATAAAGGGTGCGCAGGCCCAAACCTACATTCAGGGGCCCGCTCCAGGGGATGATTTCATATGAGTAATCCAGTACTTGACCTGATTCCTGCTGCGCAGGCCAACAGCCTGTATGGCCTGTTCCGGGAGCGCGCGCGGCGCAATCCCGACAAGGTGGCCTACCGCAACTATGATCGCGGCAGCAAAACCTGGGTGGACACCACCTGGGCCGAGATGCAGGACCTGGTGGCACGATGGCAGTCAGCACTCGCCAGTGAAAACCTGCAGGTGGGGGACCGGGTTGCCATCAGCCTGCGCAACAGCCGGGAATGGGTGGCTTTCGACCAGGCCGCGCTAGGCCTGGGCTTGGTGACCGTACCGCTGTACTGCGATGACCGTGCTGACAACGTTGCCTACATCCTGAATGACTGCAGTGCCAAGCTGGTGCTCATCG
>JBFKCG010000319.1:0-1871 GCA_041620675.1 Nevskiales bacterium | reverse complement strand
TCGGCCTGTGCCCGCGAATTGACCAGCTCCCAGCCGGCGAGCGCGATACGCTCGACCACGGCACTGCTGCAGCCATCGGGCCCTGATCCTTCGCCCTGCAGGCGCAGCCACAGTCGCTTGATCACCCTCGGCGCAGGCTCAGGCTCGGCATCCGGCTCAGGTTCTATCGCCTGAACGGGCTCGACGACGGGCGCGGGCGGTTTCTCTCGGGCACTTGTCGGGGCCTCGGGTTTCAGCGGCACCACCGGTTCGGCGGCCTGCAGTTCCGGGGGCGGCTCTGCCGGTGGCTTCGGGGCCGCCTCAGCCTTGGCTGGGCGGTAGCGCTCCATCGCCTTCTCCACCTCGGTTTTCAACCAGCGCGCCCTTGAGAAATAGAAGGTTTTGCGCCGGCCCTGCAACTGCAGGCGCTCGCCTTCCAGCAGGGGCACCGAGTCGATGATGACCCTGAGCGCAGGCGGTTGCGCGTCATCGGCGATGCGGATCACCAGACGTCCGTCCGCCTCCAGCTTGTGATCGCCACTGCGACGGCGGCCATTCACGCCGGTGATCGTGGCCGTGCCATCGGTGGCGAGGGTCAATTTGGCAAAATCCGGGTAAATACCGTAATCGGCGTTGTACCAGTTGCCGATCAGCGCGTGCGCCGGTGCGGGGCCTGCTTTGGCCGCGTAGGCCTGTCCTGGCAAAACCTGCAAGCAGGCCAGTAGCATGAGTCCTTTCATTACGCGCATGGGCATGACGAGAGGATACACAAGCTGCATGATCTCGTGAGGACTTTCTACTGAGGCGGATGTCCAAGATAATCCCAGTCTCTACCTGACAGGCCCGACCCATGAACAAGTTTCTACTGTTATTGCTCTGCACCAGCCTGCTCGCGGCCTGCGCGGTTTCGCCGCTGGGTCGCAAGACCCTGCGCTTTTTCCCGGAAAGCGAGATGGCACAAATGGGCGCCGCGGCCTTCCAGGAAACCAAGCAGAAAACACCGGCAGCAAGGGATGGCAAGCAAAGCCGCTACGTCAGCTGCGTGGCCGATACCATCACCCGCGAACTGCGCGGTGGCAGCGCGGAATGGGAAGTGGTGGTGTTTGATGACAAGGCGGCCAACGCCTTTGCCCTGCCCGGTGGCAAGATCGGCGTGTACACCGGCCTGCTCGAAGTGGCCCGGACCCAGGACCAGCTGGCTGCCGTCATTGGCCATGAAATCGCGCACGTCACCGCCCAGCATGCCAACGAGCGCGTCTCGACTGCCTTTGCCGCCGAAGCCAGCCTCAATATCGTTGATTCCATCTATGGCGGCACCAGCACCGGCCGCACCGCCATGGCCCTGCTGGGCGTTGGCACGCAAGTCGGCGTCCTGATGCCGTTTGGGCGAGCACAAGAGAGTGAGGCCGACCTGCTTGGCCTCGACTACATGGCCCGCGTCGGATTTGATCCACGAGAAGCGGTGGCGCTGTGGCAGAACATGGCCAAGGCCGGCGGCGGCGCTCCGCCGGAGTTCCTCTCGACCCATCCCTCGCACGAGACGCGCATCGAAGACCTCCATGCGCGCATGCCCGAGGCACTTCGGCTGTTTGACGCCGCACGCGTCGCCGGCAAGAAACCGAAATGCGGCTGAGCCACGGATGACAACCCGATAGCCTCATGTCGCAGATCAGTTACTTTTCCATCCCGTTTTTCCTGCTGCTGATAGGCGCGGAGTTGCTGTATGCGCGCGTCACGAAACAGCAGCTGTACGAATGGAAGGATTCCCTGGCCTGCCTGGCGATGGGCCTGGGCAATGTCATCATCAGCGCCGGCTGGAAGGCGCTGGTGTGGGGCGCGGTGTTCTTCGCCCTGTACCAGTACCGGCTGTTCGATATCCCTAGCAATGCCTG
>JBFKCG010000318.1:0-1917 GCA_041620675.1 Nevskiales bacterium | reverse complement strand
GCAGTGATCCAGCCGGCGTGCACCCAGGGCAGGCCCTCGGGGCGCCCGGTCTTGCGCAGGAAAGCGATCATCGCCGCCAGTACCAGGATGGCTTCCAACCCCTCGCGCATGAGGATGATAAAACTGCCGACGAAGCTGCCAGAGGCGGACAAGGTGCCACTGCCCAGTTGATCCTCGGCCTGCTTCAGTAGTTGATGGGTTGCGGCCGCCTGTTCCTCAACAGCGACAACAGGGGCTTGATCCTGCAGCAGCTGGCGATAGCGCATCATCTCGCCTTCGATGCGGCGCATCAGCGGCTTGTCCACCGCACTCAGCGCGGCTTCCGCGATTTCAAAACCTTCCAGGTAGGATGACAGCGCCAGCTGCATCGCCAGTTCCTGGTTGCCGGCACGATAGGCAGCGAGGCTTTCCTTGAGCTTCTTCTGGCTGACCTCGATCGGCGGCGTAGTGCTCGCAACATGCTTGGGTTCCGAACGCAGGAAGGCCATCAGGCTCTCAGCGTCGGGCCCATGCTCGGCGACCAGTGTCGCTGGCGTTGCGTTGGTCAATGCCCTCAGGTTGGGGATGGCCCGGGCGGTCGGACCGGCAGCTTTCCAGAGTGCTTCGCCTGCCTTGCGTTGTGCATCTGTGTACGGCAGTTGGCTCACATAAAAGGCCAGTGCCCAGCGTTCATCTTCCGGCAGCTGCGCGTAACTGGGCATGGCGGTGCCATTTACGCCCAAGGTGATGACATTGTAGAGGCCAAACACGCTGCGCTGGCGCTGTCGCGCAAGTTCATGGAAGTTTGCGGGAGGCGGTTCCATTGCAGCGGTGGCCAAAAGACCGTCACCGTGTCCCGTGCGCCCATGGCAGCCTGCGCACTGCGCTTCATATAGTGCCGGTGCGGACGAGAGCTTGGGTGCCTTGAGTGGCGCGACAACGATGGGATACGTCCGCAGTAATTCGCGACTCAGCTCGGCCGTCATTTCCGTAACTTGGGCGCCAACCGCCTTGGCATGGACCGCCGCCAGCAGGATCTTGGCTTTGTCGATCAGCGCCTGCTGGCCTTCCTCAGGGGGCAAGGATTCCAGCGTGCTGATGATGCGTTGTGCGAACTCGAGCTGTTCCTGGTATTCCGCCGCATCGAGGATCTGGCCCTCTTGCACGAATTCCGGGTAATCCACGCCGACGTAATCGAGCATGTGCAGTGTGGTCATGACCTGCTGGTCGGTATTCGCCAAGGCAGGGCTCATCACGCCCAGATACAAGGCAAAACAGGCGAAAAAGCGGCGGAATTGCATGGAAAAGCGACTCAAGTGCAAATAAGAATGATTATCATATCGCTATTGGATACGGTCGTCACTATGGGGCGTGCAATAGCGACCTCAGTAAAAACCCTGTTTCTTTGCGGATTGAGCCAGCAGGGCGTGGGACCACACCTAGTGCAAGTGGAGGCGTTACCTACCCGAACGTTTGTTTAGATCGCCTCCCGAGCGCCGCGATACGTAGATGCGGTCAGCAACGACAACCAGCAAGGCGACTGCGACGACGAAACTGAGCCTTACGGTTTCCCACGGCAGGCCGGGCCAGGTTCTCAGTATGTAGGGTAGCGCGACCAGCGAGGCCAACACGACACTGACAGCAATCAATATGCGCATGGTTCACCGATCTGGATTCTGCACTGGTCGCAAGACATCGCCCTGATCAACTGGGTGTGATAGCGATTCATTCGCTTTCGGATTCGATCCGCTGCTGCTGCAGTTGCTGGGTTTGCTTCAGCGTGTCTTCAACCTGTTCTGCCTTTTCGACTTCGGCAGCGTATGGCTGGGGCGACTCGGTTTCGGTGTCTGTTCCAGTGCGGAACAACACGAAATAGACCAGCAATGCAGCGATGGCGATTGCCATGATGGCTTGAATCATGCGGATAATCCCCGGCAG
>JBFKCG010000317.1:0-2006 GCA_041620675.1 Nevskiales bacterium | reverse complement strand
CGCATGGCAGCCCTCAAGGAGGGCCGCGAAGTGACAGGCGCCATCATCCAGGAAGGCGTGTACACCAGCGAGACCTGGGGGCCGAACCGCGCTCCCGCCGAGCCCGTCGTCTATATGATCGACCACTTTGTCGTCGGCGGCTTCTACCGCATCCATGGCAGCAAGGCCTCGGATGGCATCCTCAATTCACCCGGGATGGAGTTCCATCCCTTGGCATTTGCGCATAGCTGTACCACCCCGGACCATGAGCAAGACATCGACGCCGGGCCTAATCGTTTCTATGCCTATGGCGTGGTCGCTCGGCTGGCACTACTCGCCGCCGCCCGCGAAGTGGCACAACAGAAAACCCCGGTGGCTGCATGAACCTGACGCTTGGCGTAGTGATGGATCCCATTGATTCCATCAAGCCCTACAAAGACACGACGCTGGCCATGCTGCTCGAAGCGCAGCACCGCGGCTGGTCCATCGCCTACATGGAACTGGGTGACCTGTTCTTGCGTGACGGTCAGGCCTGGGCCCGCACACAAGCCCTGACCGTGCACGATGACGCCCACAACTGGTATGGCATGGGCGAAGAAACCGTCCTGCCGCTGAGCGAGCTTGATGTCATCCTGATGCGCAAGGATCCCCCCTTCGACACGGAATACATCTACGCCACCTACCTGCTTGAGCGAGCCGGTGAGGCCGGTACCTGGGTCATCAATGACCCGGCATCACTGCGAGACGCCAACGAAAAACTGTTCATCAGCTGGTTCCCGCAATGCTGCGCACCCACGCTGGTCACCCGCGACATGAGTCGCCTGCGCGAGTTCTTGCGCGAACAGGGCGATATCGTCATCAAGCCCCTGGATGGCATGGGTGGCAGCTCGATTTTTCGGGTGGCGGAAGGCGACACCAACCTCTCGGTGATACTGGAAGTCATGACCCAGCATGGCCAGAAATTCGCCATGGCACAGCGCTACCTCCCAAGCATCGCCCAGGGCGACAAGCGCATCCTGTTGATTGATGGCGAGCCAGTGCCCTATGCCTTGGCGCGCATTCCTGCGTCGGGCGAGAGTCGGGGCAACCTGGCCGCAGGCGGACGCGGAGAAGGAGTCGAACTGACTGAGCGGGACCGCTGGATCTGTTCGCAGGTCGGGCCGCAGTTGCGTGAGATGGGCCTGTTGTTCGTCGGGCTGGATGTGATTGGGGATTACCTGACCGAAATCAACGTCACCAGCCCCACCTGTGTTCGCGAACTGGACCGTATTTATGGCCTGAACATTGCCGGTGATCTTTTTGATGTCATCGAAGCAGGCCTTGAGGATGATGAAGAGGATGACGAGCCTGCCAATGCCGCCACTGCGTGATGACCAGCGGCTCTGGCTTGCCTGCGGTGGCGCCGTCTGCCTGCACTTGCTCGTGTTGTTTGGGTTGCGTCTGGGACCGGAGATTGCGAGCCCGACTAGCCTGGAAGTGACCTTGCTGGCGTCAGCCACCCCGAATGCCCCCTTGACGGCACGCGTACTGGCACCTGTGGCCCAGGCCGGCGGCGGCGACCACCGCAACCTGCGTGCGCAGCAGGCCGCCAGTGCCGGCCTCAGGGAATCATCGGGCCTGCGGCAGGCCATGGATCTTGCAACGCGACAGTCATCGTCACCCGACGGCGGCTTCGTGGCAGTGACCGCGACTGCCGCCGATCATTCCATCAGGCTCCGGGACGTACAACGCAATGACGGTGATGAGAATGCGCGGCTGTTGCAGAGACGGGAACAAGCCGGTGACCGGCCGGCCAATACCGCGAGGGATGCCCAGACACGAAGCGCCAGCGATGACAGTCTGCTCGACGGGGCCGGCCTGGACACGCGAGCTTCACGACAGGCCGCCTACCGGGATACATGGCGCCAGTACGTGGAACGTGCCGGTGCGGCAAACTTTCCCTGGTCGATCTTGACCCTGGGCCAGCCCAAGAGCCTGACCCTCCAAGTGATCATGCGCTCGGATGGCAGCATCGCCAGCACGCGCGT
>JBFKCG010000316.1:0-2029 GCA_041620675.1 Nevskiales bacterium | reverse complement strand
TGGTCCTAGACCTTCAGCACCAGCTTGCCGGTATTCTCGCCCTTGAACAGCTTGAGCAGGGTCTCCGGGAAAGTCTGCAGGCCCTCGACGATGTCTTCCTTGGACTTGAGCTTGCCCGCCATCATCCAGCCCGCCATGTCCTTGGCTGCCTCGCCGTAACGGCTGGCGTAATCAAACACCACCATGCCCTTCATGGTCGCGCGGTTGACCAGCAGTGACATGTAGTTGGAGGGACCCTTGATCGGCGTGGTGTTGTTGTACTGGGAGATCGCACCACAGATGACGATGCGTGCATGCATGGCCAGGTTGGCCAGAGCAGCGTCCAGGATGTCGCCGCCGACGTTATCGAAATACACATCAATGCCCTTGGGGCAGTGTTCCTTCAATGCCTTCTTCACGTCCTCGTGCTTGTAATCGATGGCGGCATCAAAGCCCAGCTCATCCACGATCCACTTGCACTTGTCGGCACCACCGGCAATTCCGACCACGCGGCAGCCCTTGATCTTGGCAATCTGGCCGACCACCGTACCAACCGCGCCCGCGGCACCGGACACCACCACCGTGTCGCCTGACTTGGCCTGGCCGACATCCAGGATGCCGAAATAGGCGGTCATGCCTGGCATACCGAGCGTGCCGAGGTAAACCGGCAGCGGTGCCAGCTTCGGGTCCACCTTGGTCAGGCCCTTGCCGTTGGAAAGCGCATAGGCCTGCACGCCCATCACGCCCAGCACATGATCCCCGACGGCAAATTTGGGATGCTTGGATTCCACCACTTCGCCGACGGCACCGGCGCGCATGACTTCACCGATCGCCACGGGCGGGATGTAGGACTTGCCTTCGTTCATCCAGCCGCGCATGGCCGGGTCGAGCGAGATATGGGAAATCTTGACCAGCAACTCGCCGTCCTTCGGCGACTCAACGGGCGCCTCTACGTACTCGAAATCCTCGCGCTTGGGCAGCCCGACCGGGCGCTTGGCGAGCTTGAACTGACGATTGGTGGCTGTGCTCATGATGTTATTCCTTGTGACGATTGTTAATGAAGGGTGGATGGCTGGCGCTAATCAGGCCAGCGAGAGGATATGGCCGCGCATGGGTGGCGTGCGTCCGTCCAGTGTTTCCCGATACGCCGACGCCACGGCCTGCACGCCCTGGCTACGCTCAACCTGCAGCCAGCCCATGGCGAACTTGAGGAATGGCTGCCAGGCCTCGCCAAAACGCAGGGCCAGTTGCGGTCCCCAATCCTGGGTCCGCTTCTTGATGCGCGTTGGCGCAAAGAAAAACTCTGGCTTGGCACCGGGCAGGTCGTGCTGGGTCGCGCGCTGGTCCCAGTGCGTGCCTCCGACCATGCAGCTGTGCTTGAGGTGGTCGCGGAAATGATGATGGATGTCATGCAGCAGCGAGCCGTTACCCGCCATGTCCACAAAGACCGTCGGCGTGTCCGCCGGCAGGGTCTTGAGCTGGTCATAGGCCAGCACGCGGTCGTAGCAGCCCAGGCTCTTGCAGAACTCAAGGTTGCCCGCCGAGGTCAGTCCAATCACTTCGCTACGCTGGTGATGCTTGAGCAGGAAGGCCGTGCCCAACGCGGTCTTGCTGGAGGCGCTCGAGAAAATCACCGAACGTGCGCCAAACAGTTGGTTGTCGGCGAGGAAATCGTCAATCAGGTAGGAAGTGAAGAACAGCGGCCGCAGCAATGCGTGGTAGTCCTCGTTGTCCTTGCTGAATGCCGAGTCATGCGTCACGCGGCTGTATTGCTGGTAGGCCGCGGGTAGCGCCCTGCGGTGTGCGCTACCGTCCAGGAAGGCCGCCGAGCTGACACGCTCGGGTTGCAGCACGAGATGCGTGGACATCGGCAGGTAGCCGTAGAGGCGTTCACCCACCGTGATCTGATCCTGTTGGCTCGCCACCACTTCCGCAAACCCCCACACCGGGATGCGGCCCCACCCTACCGGGGCGGGAAAGAACTTCCAGTACTGCATGGCCTCGCCGAAGACCGCATAGGTGATGTTGTTCGCGGTGAAGGCAAAACGCT
>JBFKCG010000315.1:0-2029 GCA_041620675.1 Nevskiales bacterium | reverse complement strand
GCGAAAAGCGAGTTCCTTGCCAAGATGAGCCATGAGTTGCGTACGCCAATGAACGCAATCGTCGGCTTTACTGACCTTGCCTTGCGCAGCCAATCGGAGGAACGGCGCATCGAGTACCTCGGCAATATTGATTCCGCCTCGCGCTCGATGTTGCGCATCGTCAATGACGTGCTCGACCTCACCCGCGTCGAGGCAGGCAAGCTGGTGCTCGATTCGCGGCCATTCGAACTGCGGTCGCTGCTTGAGCAGGTGCGCGGCCTGGTCACCGTGGCGGCGGCCAGCAAGGATATTGCCGTGACGGTGTCGGCTGCCTCCGAATTGCCGGAAGTCGTGGTGGGCGACGGTCCACGCCTGCAGCAGGTCCTGATGAACCTCGTGGGCAATGCGGTCAAGTTCACCGAGCAGGGTGAGGTGCAGCTCAAGGTCAGCCAGCGGCACAGTGGCGGCGGCAAGCTGCTCCTGCGTTTTGAGGTTCAGGACACGGGCATTGGCATCTCAGGGGAGCAGCTGCAGTCGTTGTTCACGCCATTCACCCAGGGTGACCAGTCGATTACGCGCAAGTATGGCGGCAGCGGATTGGGCCTTGTGGTCAGCAAGCAATTGGTGGAACTCATGGGCGGGCACATTGAGGTTGATAGCGCCCAGGGAAAGGGCAGCCTGTTCAGTTTTGAGTTGCCCTTCAAGCAGGGGCAATTGAGTGACCTGGCGCCTCCCGCAGAGCGGGAGGATGTCTCGCGCCTGGCCTCAGCCGGACAGACGCAGGGCGCCCAGGTGCTGCTGGTCGAGGATAACGCGATGAACCGGCGATTGGCGCTCGAAATCCTGTCTGAGGCTGGCGTTCAGGTCGACATTGCGGAAAACGGCCAGGAGGCAGTCGCCGCAGTGCAGGACAAGCAGTATGACTGCGTGCTGATGGATGTGCAGATGCCAGTGATGGATGGCTTCAAGGCCACTCGCGCCATTCGCAGCCTGCCGGGGCTGGCTAAACTCCCAATCATCGCAATGACCGCAAATGCGATGACACAGGATCGCGAACAGGCCAAGGCCTGTGGAATGAACGATTTCCTGCCAAAGCCAATTGATGCTGGCGCGTTACTGGATATGCTGAACAAATGGCTCACAAAAAGAAGAGGTGAAACCATGGCCAACACACCACCCCATCATCCCGCCAAGAACGAGGAGCTGCCAGCCAGCCTGCCCGGACTGGATCTGGCTGACGCAATGCGTCGGCTAGGTGGTCGCCAGAAGTTACTGCTTGAACTGCTGGCCGAATTTGTCACTGAGCAAGCGGGTGCCGCAGATGAAATCGAGTCTCTGGCCAAGGCGGGCGACCAGGCTGCCGCCGTGCGCGCTGCTCATTCACTGAAGGGAGTCGCGGCCAACGTTGGCTGTGGTGAGTTGGCACGGGCTGCGCAGGCGGTCGAGCAAATTCTGAAGCTGGGTGAGACTGCCAAGCTATCAGAATCGCTGGACATCGTGCGCGAGGCATTCGAGCAGGCCAAGGCATCCATTGCCCAGTTACCGACAACGGTCGCCACCCCGGCAGCGTCGCCCGCGAATGGAAATACCGAGGTACAGCTGGAGCAGCTAGCTGACTGCCTGCAAAGACAGGATTTTGGTGCGGGGGCAATCTTCGAAGAACTTGCGCCCACGCTGCGTGCCAAGTTTGGAGCGACAGAGGTCGAAGCCTTGTCACAGGCGATCAAGGGATTTGATTTCTCGGCCGCATCTTCCGCACTGGCGCAACTGCGCGGCAGGAGCGGGCAATGAAGGAAGCCGCACGCATCCTGGTGGTTGATGACGAGCCCGCCAACATCCGTTTGCTTGGCGAGTTGCTGACTGGCGAGGGCTATGGCGTTTCAGTCGCACGCAATGGCGAAGAAGCGCTTGCGAGCATTGCCAAGGAGCGCCCCAACCTGGTGTTGCTTGACGTGGTAATGCCGGGGCTGTCCGGATATGAGGTGTGCGAGCGACTTCGGCAAACCGCCGAGACACGCTTGCTGCCCGTGATCCTGGTGACCGGTGCGCG
>JBFKCG010000314.1:0-2031 GCA_041620675.1 Nevskiales bacterium | reverse complement strand
GGAAAGGCATGGCGTGCCAGGGGCATCATGCAGGAAGGCGTGATCGCCTTGCACGGTGACGGCGACGCGCGTGCGCAGGCCCTCGCGCCGATAGGCTAGCGCCTGACTTGACAACTCGGCCTGCTCCACCTCGAGGATGACCTGCTTGTCGCGCTGGATGACATAACGGCCGGCACGGCCCAGCACTTGCAGGCGACAGGTGTCGCCGTCCTGGCTGCGCAGGTAATAAAAGGTGGCGCCCGGCCGCCCGATCCGTTCACCAATGCGCCAGGCGCCCAGCGTTGACCAGGGTGAATCAGAGTTTGGTATCTCCCTGTGCAGGTGCACGGCCAGTGCCGCATGCGCCCGCTCCAGGTCGGTGAGTGCCGGGATTTGCCAGCCGTCCGGATAAGCCCGTACCAGGCAATCGGTCAGGTGCGTGCCGGCGCGGAAGTGGTCGAGCTTGAGCACATCGCGCAGGAACCCGATATTGGTGCCGACGCCGCCGATGTGGAATTGCGTCAGCCCGCGCTGCAGGCGGCGGATGGCGGAATCACGATCCATGCCCTTGGCAATGACCTTGGCCAGTAGGGAGTCATAGAACGGCGTCACCATGGAGTTGCGGCGCACGCCACTGTCAACGCGCAGGTTGGGCATAGCCGGTTCACGATAGTCCGTGATGGTGCCGGTCTCGGGACGGTAGCCTTCGGCGGGATTCTCGGCCGCCACGCGTGCCTCGATTGCCCAGCCCTGGCATTGCACGTCTTCCTGGCGGAAGGAGATCGCCTCGCCTGCCGCGATGCGCAGCTGCCATTCGGCCAGGTCAATGCCGGTGACCATCTCGGTCACCGGATGCTCGACCTGCAGGCGGGTGTTCATCTCAAGGAAATAGGCCTCACCCCGTTCAGCATCCACCACGAATTCAACCGTGCCAGCGCTGTCGTAGCGGATCGCGCTCGCCAGCTTGACCGCGGCGTCGTGTATCTGGGCGCGCAACGCCGGCGCTAGGTTGGGCGCGGGCGCTTCCTCGATCACCTTCTGGTAATTGCGCTGCACTGAGCAGTCGCGCTCGAACAGGTGCCGCACATTGCCATGCTGGTCGGCCAGGATCTGCACCTCAATGTGTCGCGGCGCCGTCACATAGCGCTCCAGCAGCACGGCGGGATCGCCAAACGCCGCGCGCGCTTCCTCGCGTGCCAGCGACAAGGCATGGGCAAACTGCTTCAGGTCATCAACCCGGCGCATGCCGCGGCCACCGCCACCGGCGCTGGCCTTGATCAGCAGCGGCGTGCCGATGCGCTTGGCTTCCTTCTGCAGGCAGGCATCGCTCTGGTCATCACCGTGATAGCCCGGCACGCAGGCCACGCCGGCATCCTCAGCGATGCGCTTGGATTCGATCTTGGCGCCCATGCAGGCAATGGCTGACGGATTGGGTCCGACAAAGACAATGCCAGCCTTGGCGCAGCGCCGTGCAAACTCGGCGTTCTCGGCGAGAAAGCCATAGCCGGGATGGATGGCACCCGCGCCGGTCTGGCGCGCCGCCTCGATCAGGCGATCCATGTCCAGGTAGCTGGCGCGCGCCTCGGGTGGTCCGATATGCACCGCCTCGTCAGCGAGTTCCACGTACAGGGAATGTTCATCGGCATCCGAGAACACGGCAACGGACTGCAGGTTCAGGCGTTCGCAGGCACGGATCAGGCGAACGGCGATCTCCCCGCGATTGGCAATGAGTACCTTGGTGAATGACATGGTCTGGCTCACATCCGGAATACGGGGGTATGGCGCCCGGCGTCGGGTACGCTGGTGACCAGTGCCAGGCACAGTCCCAGCACGTCACGTGTCTGCGCCGGTTCGATCAGGCCGTCATCCCACAGGCGCGAGGTGGCGTAGTAGGGATCGGTCTGCTCGGCGTACTGGGCACGCACGGTTTTCTCGATCTTGGCCAGTTCTTCTTCAGTCGGCGGTGGCAGCTTCAGGTTGGTGCGACGCAACTCCAGCATCACGTTGGTGGCGATGTCCGGTGACATGGTGGCGATCTCGGCGGTGGGCCAG
>JBFKCG010000313.1:0-2040 GCA_041620675.1 Nevskiales bacterium | reverse complement strand
GGGAATGCCATCACGCGGGGGGCCGCCTTGTACGAGCAGCTCCCGCTGAACCGAGAGGTTGGAAAGGTCAAAGCCGTTGAGGCGTTCGCCGTCTTGCGCACTGGCTCCGGGTGTCCAGGACGTAAGCACGGCCAGACCAATCAAGAGACCAATTGTGCTGACCGTCGTGCGGGACACAAACGAATTCAACATTAGACGCCTCCAATGTATGCCTGCCTGGGGATGAATACGGTCCAGGTTTGGCCTTGGATGCGCGCGCTGCCCGTGGGATCAGCGCATTAGTTCGTACTTGCCGCCTTTCTCCAGCGCGCGTTGATAGGCCGGGCGCGCATGCACGCGATCCAGGAAGGCGCTGAGCTTGGGGTAGTTCGCGCCCAGTCCGCCGCGTGCGGCAGCGGCTTCCAGCGGGAAGCTCATCTGGATGTCGGCGGCGGTGAAGTCCTTGCCGGTGAACCAGGGGTGCTTGCTCAACTCGCTTTCCATGTAATCAAGATGCAGCTTGATCTGCGGGCCGATGAACGTGCTCTTGGCCTTGGCGGCAATCGTGCGGGCGATGGGCTTGGCGAAGAATGGCATCGGCGCGGTTTCGATGCGGTCGAACACTAGCTTCAACAGCAAGGGCGGCATGGCTGAGCCTTCGGCATAGTGCATCCAGTACATGTAACGCAGGCGTTCAGGCGTTCCATTGGCGGGCAGCACCAGCTTGCCACCGCCATAGCGCCCGGCAAGGTACTCGATGATGGCGCCGGACTCTGCCAGTGTCAGCGCACCATCGGTGATGACCGGTGATTTTCCCAGCGGGTGCACCGCGCGCAGCTCTGGCGGCGCCAGCATGGTTTTGGGGTCGCGCTGGTAATGCTTGACCTCATACTCAAGGCCCAGCTCTTCCAGCAGCCACAGCACGCGTTGGGAGCGGGAGTTGTTGAGGTGGTGGACGATGATCATGGCAATACCCTGCTTGGCGGAGGCGCAATGCGCCCCAAATGAATTTTTCGACGAGGCAGCCTAATCTGCGCGCGCGTTACAGCGCAAATCGCAATTGGCTGCCTGGCCGCGCCTGCGCGACCTTGGGGACATCCTCAGGGAGTACCACGGCAATCACCGGATAACCCCCGGTCACCGGATGGTCGGCCAGGAATATCAGTGGCCGTCCCTCTGCTGGCACCTGAATGGCCCCGAGTACCAGGCCTTCACTCGGCAGCTCGCGCGTGACTGCCCGCTGCAACACGGGACCATCCAGGCGCACGCCGACCCGGTTGCTGGCTGGTAGCACGCTGTAGGCATGACTGCACAGCGTCTGGATGGCTGTTTGCACGAACCAGTCATCGCGGGGACCTGGCAGGATTCGCAGCACGGGCGTAGTTTCGATAATTGCCGCCCCACGGGGTGCATCGTCAGGGTCATTCATCTGCGCAATGTCCAGGCTGTCGCCATCGGCCAGTGGTGCGGGGCCGAGTCCTGACATCAGGTCGGTGGAGCGACTGCCCAGCACGGGGGGCACGTCAATCCCGCCGGCAACCGCCAGATAACTGCGAACGCCTTTGCGGGCTGCACCCAGCTTGAGCAGTTGCCCGGACTTCACCAGTAATGCCGTGTCATGGGGGATGGGTCGGGCGTCGAGGGTGGCTGGCATGTCGGCACCGGTGAGTGCGATACGGGCATCGCGGTTGAAGCGTAACTGTGGCCCGAGCAGGGTGATCTCCAGTGCTGCGGCCGCATCCGCATTTCCCACCAGGCGATTGGCGCGGATGAGCGCCGGCATGTCGGCCGCGCCGGAATGCGGCACACCCATGTGCGCATAACCCGGCCGGCCAAGATCCTGAAGCAGGGTGAGCGGGCCGGCCTTGTGCACGGTAATCATGCGCGGGCTCGCACGAAACGCACGCGGGTGCCGGGAGTCAGAAGCGCAGGGGGTTGCCGTGCACTGTCCCAGACAGGAATGCTCGAGCGACCAATCAGCTGCCAGCCGCCGGGCGAGGCGCGTGGGTAAATGCCAGTGAACTCGCCGGCAATCGCCACGCTGCCACTGTCAACGCGCGT
>JBFKCG010000312.1:0-2043 GCA_041620675.1 Nevskiales bacterium | reverse complement strand
CCCGCACAAGATGCCATTTTTGATGCAGCCCGAGGTCGCGGTCGAGAAGATATTCAAAGCGATCCGGCAACGCCGCACCCGCGTGGTATTTCCCTGGCAGATGGCCGTGATCGCTGCCGTGCTCTATCACCTGCCGCGGCGGCTCTACCTGGCATTGATGCGGCGGGATCCGACCGGCCTGCGCCAGTAATCGCGAACACGCCTGACCGTGTTTACATTGATGCTGCGCGCCTGAATTCAGGCCCGTGCTCGTCTTCGTTGGCCACCGGTTGTGAGATGAAATCCCCCACCGCCAGCAGGACCTTCTCATTCCAGACGACGCGGTGATGTCCCAGCCCCTGGGTTTTCAGGGTCCTGGCCTTGTCCTGAGGCCATGCACTACCGATGATTTCTGCGTCAGTATGCTCGACCTCGTTATCGTCCTCGTCATACACCAGCATCAAACGGCCATGGCCGAGATAGCGATGTGCATAGCCACGGATCAATACGTCATAAGCCTGCTCGAATTCTTCGGCAATACGTAGGCGGCACTTATCCAATATGGCTTCGCTGGGCCTGAGTATCCGACGCACGATATTGATGGGCGGATACGGGGCCCGCGGTGCATTGAGCACCACATAATGTTCGGCTCGCAGCCCGCGCAATTCGCGCGCAGCCATCATCGCAAGCCCACCCGCGGAATGTCCGACGACGGCATGTAAGGGCTGACCAACCTCTGCGACGAAACGACTGATGTCATCAAAGTAGGTGGTGAAGCTCATTCGCCGGCCGGGCGAGTCGCCATGGCCCGTGATGTCCATTGCTACCGCGCGATAACCCAACCATGCCAAATGCTGAGCGAGAGTCGCCATTTGCGTGGCGCGACCACCCCAGCCATGCACCAGAAGTACGACGGGGCCCGTTCCCCAGGACCAGGCCACGTATTTGCTACCCGGCCCCCACTGGATCTTGGTTGCCGACTTCAGGGCCTCGCGATCACGCTGGGTCAGCGGCAAGCGCTGGGTCAGGCTGGCCAGAAAATAGGTGAATCGCCAAGCCAACGACAGGGGCAACAGGCGAATGATTAGGCGAAGTGCAGCGACCATGTGACACCCCTTCAGTAGAATACTATTCTAGAATATTATTCTAGAATATAATTCCTGTCCATGCCCCACGAAGCGACTCCCGCCACACCCGAAAGCAGCGCTGATCGCCTGCTGAAAGCCGCACTCCGTGTCTTCAACGAGATCGGCGTCAATGCTGCCTCCATCCACGAGATATGCCGTCTCGCCGACGTCAGCATCGGTAGTGCCTATCATCATTTTGGCAGCAAGCAAGGATTGGCTGACGCTTTGCTGGTGAATGGACTGAGTGACAACAACCGTCGTCTGGCAGAGCAGTTGCGCAGGGTACAAGGGGCCGAGGCAGGCGTGCGTGCGGCTGTGAAATCCGTTATCCGCTGGATCGAGGACAATCCCGAATTGGCGCAGTTCATCTACATGACCGCAGATTCCAAGGCGCGCGACAGCACTGGCAAGTTGTTGCAGCAGGTCAATGCTGACTATTGGGCGATGATCGAGGATTACTTCAAGAGCTATGTGCACAGCGGGGAGCTGCGCAGGCTGCCGCTCGAATGTTACGCACCGCTCATCCTCGGGCCGGTGCACGACTATGCACGCAAATACCTGAGTGGACAGATCACGGTTCCTCCCTCGAAAAGGGCCGACATGTTTGCCGATGCGGCCTGGCTGGCCGTCAAAGGTAACGGCTGAGCCCTGCCTCGTTACAGCCAGCGTGGATGGCTAATCACTTCTCCTTCTCCCTGTATCACTGAACGTTCGTAATTTCAGTCACTTGTCGGCTGTTGCCACGTTGCTTGCGCGCCATCGCGTGACAGCAATTGATGCAGGTCAATGCAGCCTGGCGGCTTCGCACCCAGCATAGGAACCGGATCAGCCGCAAAGGAACTGCGCCATGCACATCGACGTCGTGAAACTCACCCTCGCGGGTATTTTCACAACAGTGATCTTCTGGACACTGTGCAGCCTAGCCGTGGTTTTCTTT
>JBFKCG010000311.1:0-2054 GCA_041620675.1 Nevskiales bacterium | reverse complement strand
GCTCTTGTAAAGCGGCACACCAAGGTTCATGGATTCCGTCACATGCTCGAAGTCATTTGGAATCTGTGCGATGAAAGAGGGCCGTATCGCCTGGTTGATGTCGTCAATCGTGATGGGGTTCTTACCCTCATTGCGATTGACGACCAGGATAATGCGCTCCGAGGGAATGCCCAGATAGCCTCGCATGAGGCTGAACATGCGCTGCGCATCGCGCAGGTGAGCAAAGCTTCTTTGCATCACGACCATAATCAGGTCGGATGCACTTAGCACCATGCTGGTGATCGGGTCGATCGCGCGCGGCAGATCGGTCACCACGTGCGCGTAGCTCTGCAGCGCGACTCGCAGCACTTTCTGTGCAGCCTCTACCGACACTTCCCAGGGCATGACCAGCTGCTCGCCCATCGTACCCAGCACATGCAAGCCACTGCTGTGCTCGGCCATGTAGGCACGCAGTGCCACTGCGTCCAGCCCATCGGCCGCCCCGATGACGTCAAACAGCGTTGATTTAGGACTCATGTCCAGCGCCAGTGGCAAGGCTCCGAACTGCAGGTCCATGTCAATCAACGCAGTCTTGCGGTCCAGGTGCGCCGTCAGCATGTGGGCCAGGTTACAGGCGATAAATGAGGCGCCCGAGCCGCCCTTGGCATCAATGACCGACGTCAGTTTCCCGCCCGGCCGCACCAGCGCGGCCTCATCTGCTTCAGCCACGATCTGCCGCACGGAGGACACCAGCTCATCTACGGGCATTGGCTCGGAAAAATAATCGCGCGCACCGGCCTGCATCGCACGGCGCATCAACTGACTGTCGTGCGCAGGGCCCACCACGATGAGCGGGATGCCGGCGGTCTCCACCAAGTCTGCCCAGTCCCTGAGCAACTGCGAGCCGTGGTCCCCCAGTTCCAGCAGGACCATGCGCGGGCTTGAATGTGTGAATGACGGGGATGTCAGCGGCCCCGGCTTTCTCACGCGGGAATGGATGTCGAGGTCCTTCTGGTTCTGAAGCGCTTCCGTCAGCCGGGTGCAACCTTCGGCTGTCGCCGCATCAATCCAGATAATGTGCTTCTCATGCATGTGGACTCTCCTGACAATGCGTAGCCACGGTCATTGGGTTACGCCCACGCGCACGTCATCGTCCACAGAAGCGGGGTCGCCAACATGCTCACGGTGTTTTCTCAAAATAACTTCGGTGTGCGCGCCATCCTGGCCCAGGGGCGGCTCGGTCGCAGGCTTGCGTGCCGCCTTGGTGTCATAGATTTGTCCATCCACCATCTGCCTGACCGAGTTCCCGAAGTCATTCTCAACCCGGGTCGGATCGGTAGAAGCGGTCATGGCACAACCGGCCAGCAGCATGGCAGCCACGAACCCCAGTGCGTTTACGCTTGTTGTCTGCTTCATGTCACATCTCCTAGAGGTCATGGCCGATGCTGGCGCCTTCTATGCCGCCCTTGGAGCTCTCGGGCCTGGCTACTCGGCGCGGTGCCGCCTTGCCGTCCTTGGCGTCCTTTGCCTCCATGCGACCCATCAGGTAGAAATCGCGATCACTCGGGGGCACGAAGCTGTCCGTGGGCAACGAGATCTTGGCCTGGCTGATCGGTCGTGCCAGATGTGGCGTCACAAAGATCACCAGCTCGGTCTGCCCTGAGCGGAATTCCTGGCTACGGAACAGAGCGCCCAAGCCAGGGATATCACCCAAACCTGGCAGCTTGTCGACGAACTCACGGGTGTTGTCGCTGATCAATCCGGCAATGCCGATCGTTTGGCCGTTGGCCAGCTCCACCGTGCTCTTGGCGCTGCGCTTGGTCAGCGATGGGATCACGAAGGCGCTCGCAGTACCGGCAGCCGTTAGCTGCACATTGTTATCTTGCGAAAGCTCACTGACGGCAACATTGAGCTTGAGATTGATGCGCCCTGAGTCCAGCACGACCGGGATGAACTTGACGCCGACACCAAACTCCTTGAACTCGATCGTGATGCTGTTGCCCGTGCCCTGTGGCACCGGGATGGGGAACTCGCCACCGGACAGGAACTCCGCTTCCTGGCCATTGAGCGTAGTC
>JBFKCG010000310.1:0-2063 GCA_041620675.1 Nevskiales bacterium | reverse complement strand
TTCAGGGTAGTGCCCATGTCAGGCCTTCACGATGACGGAGGAGCCATGACCAAACAGGCCCTGGTTGGCGGTGATGCCCACCCTGGCATTGGCGACCTGGCGCTCGCCGGCCTGGCCTCGCAGTTGCCAGGTCAGTTCACACACCTGCGCCAGCGCCTGTGCCGGCACGGCTTCGCCGAAACAGGCCAGGCCACCGGAGGTATTGATCGGAATGCGACCACCCAGCCTGGTCTCGCCCTTGCGCAGCAGCTTGGCGGCATCGCCGCGTTCGCACAGCTGCAGGTCTTCCATCCAGTCCAGTTCGAGTGCGGTGGACAGGTCATACACTTCGGCCAGGCTCACGTCCTTGGGACTGATGCCGGCCTCTTCGTAGGCCTTCTTCGGGAGCGCGGCACGGAAAGCTTGCGCGGCGACTGCCACGGCGGAGTCGGTCGCGATATCCGGCATCTCGACCTGCGCCGAGGCGAAGGTCGGCGTGACGGTGGAAATGGCCGCCACGCGCGGTGCCTTGGCCTTGCCGATCTTCTTGGCATAGGCGAGGCTCGAGATGATGATGGCCGCACCGCCATCGGAGGTGGCGCAGACATCCATCAGGCGCAGCGGGTTGGCCACCATCGCCGACGCGTTCACGTCCTCAAGCGAGAAAAGCTTGCGGTAACGCGCGTTCGGATTGGCAAACCCGTGTGCGGCATTCTTGACCTTGATCGCGGCGAAGTCGTCCTGCGTGTCACCGTAGATTTCCATGCGACGGCGCGCGTACAGCGCAAAATAGGTCGGGTTGGTGATGCCCAGGCGAAAGCGAACCCAATCCGGATCGTCCGGTCGTTCTCCGGCTTGCGGCTTGAGGAAACCCTTGGGCGTGGTGTCAGCGCCAACGACCAGCGCAACTTCGCATTCGCCCGACAAGATCTTGGCGCGTGCCGCGGCGAGTGCCTGCGAACCGGAGGCACAGGCGGCATAGGAGGTGTTCACCTGCGCGCCCTGCCAGCCCAGGGCCTGTGCGAATGTCGCACCAGCCACATAACCGGGATAGCCGCAGCGCATGGTGGCTGCACCGGAGACGAACTGGATATCCCGCCAGTTCACGCCCGAGTCAGCGAGTGCATCACGCGCGGCCTTGACGCCGTATTGCACGAAGTTGTGGCCCCACTTGCCCCAGGGGTGCATACCGACGCCGAGGATGGCGACTTCCTTGCTCATGTCGTCGGCTTCCATTTCCAGGTCAATTTGCCGTCATCCAGTGGCTCGAGGATCAGCTCCATCGGCTGCCCTGCCTTCAGCCCGGCCAAGGCAACGCCTTTTGCCAGCTGGCCAAGGATGATCATCTTTTCTTGGTCCAGTTCGACCGCGGCGATGCCGAAGGGCTGGAAGGGCTCGCTGGCGACATACGGTGCCGGCGGCTGGTAAGAAGCGTCGGTGAAGGACCACAGCTTGCCGGTGCGCGAGAGCTGCACTTCCTCGAAACTCTCGCTGCTGCAATCCGGGTTGCGGCAGAAGCCAAGCAGCTTCGGAAAATAGTAGGTACCGCAGGCCGTGCAACGGGTACCGATCAGGTGCGGCTTGGCCGCATCCAGCGTGAACCAGCCTTCCAGGACCGGCGCGGCGCTCATGAGGCCTTCCGGATGCCGGGCGGGTTGTCCTTGATCTGCTTGGCGCGCACGTCGCGTGGATCCAGCTTGCGGATGACAGCCAGCTGTTCCTCGGTGGGATGCGCGGTCTCGCCCAGGCCCTCGGCCTTGAGCAGCGGGAAGCCGGTTGCTGCCTGCACTTCGTCAAAGCTGACACCCGGATGCAGGCTGATCACGCGCACGGCATGATCGGGGCCACCGAAATCCAACACGCAGAGGTTGGTCACGATGTGGTGCACGCTCGCGAAATCACGCTTCACGCCCTTGGGCCAGCGCTCTTTCTTGTAGCCGACCGAACACACGACATCCACCTCGCCTTCAACGAACACGCGCGGCCCGTGGTTGGGCACGAACATGGAGTTCACGTGGTTGATGCTATTGCCGGGGAAGCCGCGCAGTCCCAGCATCTGGCGCTTCGGCTTGGCAAAGTCACCA
>JBFKCG010000309.1:0-2107 GCA_041620675.1 Nevskiales bacterium | reverse complement strand
GTTGATGAACAAGGCGATCTCGGCACGGATTCGGGTCTGGCGGTCAGCTGCCGCCCGGCGAACCAGCCAACGAGGCAACAGCAAGCTGACGATGATTGCCATAATTCCAAGCAGGAATGGCTGCAAGGCGAGGCCTTGTTGCAGCGCGACGGCCAGCACGAGGGCTGCAACCAGCAGGGGAACGCCGATCTGCAGCAGATAAAACGCGGTACGGGCACGAAGATCTCGCCACCCAGCGCGCACCAGCAGTAACTCAACCCCTTCTTCATCCTGGAACCACCGTTCCATTCCGCGGCCACCCTCCACCAGATGCCGCCACCAAGCCTCCCCTGAGTCCTGTCCCGTATTCACTTGCACTGCTTCAGGGCTCAGTCGGTGCTCAACACGGCTACTGTCGCGCCCGACCAGGACACCAGCCACAACCAACGCAACGGCCACGACAACCAGTGCAACGGCTAGCGCGATGAGTATGGGCAGGCTCATGCGCCCGCCTCCGTGCTACGCAACATCCGCCAGATGATCACGCCACCCAGGAATTGAAATCCGGCAGCCACCAGCAGTAACAGGCGCCCTGTTCCATCCGCCCACATATCGTCATAGAAAGCCGGATTGCGCATCAGGATAAACAGGGTGATTGCCAATGGAATCAGGAACAGCAGCAACGCCGAGAACCGCGTCTCTGCTGTCAGCGCGCGTAACTCGCGAGCGGCGGTGTCGCGCCCGCGAATGACGTGGACCAAGCTCCGGATCATGTTGCGGATGCTGCCGCCGTAACGACGGTTGACCCGAGCCGACATGGCCAACACCCGCACGTCGGGCAGATTGTGGACCTCTGCGAGCTGGGTGAGCGTATCCTCAATAGGCGCGCCGAGTCGGATTTGGCGGGCAACGCCAAGGAATAGCTCACGCAAGGGATCCACGCTTTCGCGGGTGGCCTCGGTAAAAGCTTCTTCTAGCGTGTTACCCGCAACCAGCGCCCGCAGGACATGCTCAAGGAATTCGGGCAGCTGCGCGATAATCTTGCGCTGCCTGAGGCTGGCCAGTTGCTGCAGCATCAGGACCAACCCTATCAACAGGATTGCCAAGACCATCATTCCCAATAAAACGCCCAGCCACAGCAGCAGCACGGCTGCCACCAGCAGTCCCGCGGCAATCACCATGACCACCTGCTTGACGCTCAACTCCAGCCCAGCCTGCCAGAAGCGGTGGCAGGCTGCCCGAAGCACGGGATTACGGATTTGCGTGGCGGCAGCCCAGCCTGTGTCCTCTTCCGGCATACCCAATTGCAGGCGTGCGTAAACCTCGTCCTGTGCCTCACGACGACGCCCCTGCATGAACAATACGACCGCACCAAGCCCCAACATTAGCGATAGCAGGGAGAATACGAACCAGAGCAAGGCGGTCATCGGTTGCTCCTCAGGTCCTTGTGCATGCCACTTTCGACGTCATAGGCAAAGAGCTCTCGCAATTGCAGCTCATTGCCAACGACACCTTGCACAGCGGCCACCGATAGCACGCGCCGCTCGCCATTGGGCAGGCGCGAGACATGGACCAGCAGGTGCAAGGCACTCGCGATCTGCTGCAACAGTGTTATTTCACTTCCGGAGAATCCGGCAAAACCAGCCAGCAAAGCCAGGCGGTGAATGGCGTCACGTGGGTTATTGGCGTGGAGTGTCGTCATGGAACCGTCATGACCGGTGTTCATGGCCTGCAACATATCCAGCACTTCGTGACCACGGATTTCTCCGACAATGATTCGGTCTGGCCGCATGCGCAGCGCATTCCGCATCAAGTCTCGCGCATTGACCTGGTTCTCGCCCTCGAGGTTGGGCGGACGCGTTTCTAGCCTGACCACATGGCTATGTTCGAGCCTGAGCTCAGCCGCATCTTCGATGGTAATCACGCGCTCGGATTCCGGAATCCAGCGACTCAGCAGGTTAAGCAGGGTCGTCTTACCAGACCCAGTTCCACCAAGGATGAGCAGGTTGGTGCGTTTTTTCACTCGATCCCGCAGGAAATCCAGCATCGCCTGGCTCAGCGTTCCCAGCTTTACCATGTCCGTGTCGGTCAAAGGTTGCTGCCTGAACTTGCGGATCGAAATACAGGG
>JBFKCG010000308.1:0-2112 GCA_041620675.1 Nevskiales bacterium | reverse complement strand
CCAGGTCAGTGCCGCACTGCGGCTCGGTCAGGCACATGGTGCCGGCCCAGCGGCCCTCGGTCAGTGGCGGCATGTACAGGTTTTTCAAGTCGTCGCTGGCGTGCTGCATGATCGTGTTCATGGCGCCAAGCGACAGGCCGGGGTACATGGTGAAGGACCAGTTGGCGGTGCCCATCATCTCTGACTTGAACAGGCCCATGGACATTGGCAGGCCCTGGCCGCCGTATTCAGTGGGATGGGAAAGGCCTTGCCAGCCACCTGCCACGAATTGCTCATACGCGTCTTTGAAGCCCTTGGGCGTCGTGACCTTGCCGTTGTCCAGCTTGCAGCCTTCCTGGTCGCCGGACAGGTTGAGCGGCGACAGCACTTCCTCGCAGAACTTCGCGGCTTCCTCGAGGATGGCATTGACGGTCTCGGGATCAGCATCCTTGCCGTTCGACAGTTTGGCGTAATGCGCGGGGAAGTCGAACACTTCGTTGATCAGGAAGCGCATATCGCGCAGCGGGGCCTTGTATGCGGGCATGGACGTATCCTCGATGATGGTTCAAATCAGGGCAGGGCCGTGATGGCTATTCTGCCCAGCCTGTACCTTAGTGCCATTGGCTATATCTCGACCATGTTGTGGCGCGACGGCCATCAATGTCCAGCCTGTCAGGCTTGATCGTTTATGCTCTGGCTATGATTGAATCAGGGGATTGGGGGAGCGATGGCTTGGTATAAGGACAAATACCTTAGATTTACTCGCCTTTTTGCCTGGACGGGTGCCTGCTTGTCGCTACTTGGCTTTGCGTTGGTACAGCCCACAGCACTGGCAACTGAACCTGCGTCCGAGGTGGAGGGGAATTCCCCAGGAGCATCGGGCAGAGCCTCTGTCCCAGATAAAAGGGTACTTGACCAGGCTCGCGAGCTGATGGAGAGGAATCAGGCGGCACTGGCCTACGATTTATTGGCCCCGCATGAGTTTGAATGGTCGGGGGACCCTCAGTATGACTACCTGCTGGGTATGGCAGCGCTTGAGAGTGGGCAGCCGGATGCGGCGGTCATGCCACTTGAACGTGCCATCGCAGAAAATCCTGGCAACGCGTCTGTGCGGCTGGCGCTAGCGCGCGCCTACTTCCACACGGGCGATCAGGACATTGCCCGATCAGAGTTGGGGTATCTGGGGCGACAGGATTTTCCGCACGATGACTATGCTGATATCCATGGCAGCGCAACGTTAGAAAGGCGCGATGCGGGGCCACGCCGAAACCGGTTTCGGTACTACGTGTCGATGGACTTGGGTTATGACAGTAATGCCAACGCCGGCACCGACAAGAATGCTTTCCTCGGCGTGGCCCTGAACAGCAATAACGTGAAGAAGGATTCAGCTTATGCGGCAGTTTCGAACGGCGGCATCCTGAATGTCCCGCTGTCGCAGACATGGGATTACGATCTTCGGTTCAATTTTCTGCAGCGCCGCAATCTGTCTGCGACATTCGCCAACACGGATAGGATCGGCCTGAACAACGAGTTCCTCTGGCGCAGCGAGATCACTCGCCTCAAGTTTGGTGTCGGGTTGCATGCGACCTATCTTGATAGCCGCGCTCCCTATGACGGTGATCATGCGCAGTCCGGACTCACGCTGGATTTTGGCGCACGCTGGCTACTGGGTGGTTCCCGGGCCTGGCAAATTGGTACTGACGTGGTGGCCGCGACCGCACGTCATGCCAGCCGTATCAACGTTTTTGATGTGGACCAGTATCTGGCTGCCTTTGCAATGGACTATCTGGGTCAAGGGCAACGACCCAGCTTTGGTTTTGCAGTCTTCGTTGGGGACGCGCATGCTAGACAAAGCGGGTCGCCCTATGGCCGTAATCAGTATGGCGCTCGCTATACCATGTCTTGGCCTGTCGGGTATCCCAATGAAATGTTCTACCATTTCGGAGTATCACGATCCAACTACGACGGCCAGTTTTTTGGCCGGCATCGTGATGACATGCAGTACAGTACTGGCCTGTCTTCGGTCATCTACGTATTCCCCAGCCGCAACTGGAGCTTGGTCCCGCACCTGACCTACATTCAAAACCAGTCGGATGTCTCGCTCTATGAGTACAAGCGAACGGAAATTGGCTT
>JBFKCG010000307.1:0-2117 GCA_041620675.1 Nevskiales bacterium | reverse complement strand
TATTCCGGCATCTCGCAGGCCCCCTATGCGGACAGCAAGATCCAGGCCGAGAAGGACATCCTGTCATTCAACAGCGCGGGCCTGACCCGAACCTGCGCGATACGCCCGCATGTGGTTTTTGGGGCTGGTGACAAGCGTTTCGTTGCCGCCATCCTGGAGAAGGCCGCGCAGGGCAAGCTGAGTCGGGCCATCGGTGATCGCGACAAGCTGTCGGACTTCACTTATATCGACAACCTGGTGGACGCCGTGGTTGCCGCCGAGGAAAGGCTCACGCCAAACTCGCCCGTGGCAGGGCAAGCCTACTTCATCACCAACGGCGAGCCGATGGCCTTTTTCGACTTCGTCGAGAAATTCCTGGTGGCCATGGGCTACCCGCCGATCAAGGGCAAGGTGCCCTACTGGCTGGCCTATACGGCCGCGGCAATCGCCGAGGGCATCGATACGCTCAAGGGCGGCACGCTCAACAGCGAAAGTGGGCTGACCCGCTTCGCCGTGCGCTACATGGTCACCCATCACTATTTCAATATTGCCAAGGCCAAGCGCGAACTGGACTGGTCGCCCAAGGTATCACTCACCGAGGGCATTCGCCGCACGGTGGAAGCCCTGGGCAAGCCGCGCGCCTCCAATGCCTGATGATCGGCGCCTGGCCTGCCTCTGTCCGCCTACGTCGTTCAGATCAAGCTCTGCTTCGGCCCTTGCGGCATGATGCAGCGCGAATGCCGGTCCGGCACTGAACCCGTCTTTTTAACGCCTCATTAATGGCCATTAATTCCGCCGCACGCGGACAAAGCAAAACCCATGATCGCCACCACCAGTAAAGGTTACGACCGCGCCCGCGCCAAGATAGAGAAGGGGTTTGCCCGCTGGGGCGAAATCTGCTTCGACCACCCGTGGTGGATCATCGGCTTCGTCGCCGTCGCCGTGGCCTTCTTCTCGACCTTCCTGCCCAACATGGTGGTGGACACCTCAACCGAGGGTTACCTGCACCCGGATGACCCGGCGCGGCTGGTCTACGACGAATTCCAGCGCCAGTTCAGCCGCGATGAACGCATCGTGGTGGTAGTCGAGAGTGATGGTGACATCGTCAGCGATGCCTTCCTGCGCAAGCTGCAGAGCCTGCACCATGCGCTTGAGAAAATCCCGCGCGTGGACAAGGTCAACAGCCTGGTCAACGCACGCCTCACCATTGGCCGTGAGGATGAACTCATCGTGCGCGACCTGCTGGAGGACTGGCCCAGCAGCGAGGCGGACTTCGCCCGGCTGCGCAAGACCATCCAGGACAACCCGGTCTACCAGAGCCAGTTCGTCAACAAGGACATGAGCAAGACCTTGCTCATCGTTACGCCAGACACTTACACGGGCCTCGGTGAGGACAACCCTTCCGAGAGCAAGCTCGAGGACTTCGACTTCGAGGCGGGCTTCGCCGAAAGCATCCCGGCAGCAGCACCGACCACAGCCGCTGGCAACAGAACAAACCGTGAGGACAAGAAGGGCAGGTTCATCACTGGCGAAGAAGTCTTCGCGATTGTTGATGCCATCGAGGCCATCGAGGGGGAATATGACGCGGAGGGTTTCCGCATCGGCCTGGCCGGCTCGCCCTACATGATGAAGCAGATGACCTATGTGCTGGGCATGGACATGTTCGTGTTCTCAGCTGTCGGCATCCTGCTGATCTCGCTGCTGCTGCTGGCGATTTTCCGGCGTTGGGTCATGGTGATATTGCCAATCGCCGTGGCTGCGCTGTCGCTGTATTTCACCATTGTGACGATGGTGGTATTCGACCTGCCCGTCACCACCTCGGTACAGATCCTGCCGTCACTGCTCCTCGCCGTGGGCGTCAGCAATACCGTGCACCTGTTTACCGTGTTCTACCAGGCCATTGACCGCGGCCTGGACAAGCGTGCATCGCTGTCCTACGCGCTCGGCCACTCGGGACTGGCCGTGGTCATGACCGGCCTGACGACTGCGGGTGGGCTTGTTTCGTTCATTACCGCCGACCTCAAGCCGGTGTCCGACATTGGCATCATTTGCCCGATGGGCATCGTCAACACCCTGTTGTTCTCATTAGTGCTGCTGCCTGCGCTGATCGCGGTCAGCCCACTGACCCAGCGCGAGCC
>JBFKCG010000306.1:0-2122 GCA_041620675.1 Nevskiales bacterium | reverse complement strand
TAGTAACAGGTGGCGCTGCAGCATTCGCGGCGTGGGCCTCTTCAGGGTAACGGGCGCTTGCAGTAATAGTTTAGCCCGGGCCGTCACTATAACAGCCCATGGCAGGCTTGACATGCCGGGTCAGGGTGTAACCCGCATTGTTGACGCAGCAAGCAGGGTGGACGGGCGAGATCGCCTGAATTCAGGGTTTTTACCAAGTTTCGTGGATACGGCGGTGGCCCAGTTGAGTACACCCCGCCACTGACCCGGTAGTTTGATTGGCGCTCAACCGGGCTTGCTTGTGTAAACTGGCGGCCACGGTTTGGGGGTGATTGGCCGCATTGTGATCAAACATGCCTTAAGGCAGCCGGCCCGGTGCAGCGTGTACTTGGCACGCTGCATGCCTCCACGGCCAAACTTATATAAAGAATTCCCACAACTTCAGGATGTGTCATGAAATCGCCTTACCCGCACCTGCTGCAACCCCTGGATCTTGGCTTTACCACCCTGCGTAATCGCGTGCTGATGGGGTCCATGCATACTGGCCTGGAAGATCGCAAGAAGCATTTCCCGCGACTGTCTGCCTATTTTGCCGAGCGCGCGCGAGGCGGTGTCGGCCTGATGGTGACGGGCGGCTTTGCCCCCAATATCGCCGGCTGGCTGTCGCCATTGGGTTCGCAGCTGTCCAGCCATGCCTCGGCACGTGCGCACAAGCCGATCACAAAGGCCGTGCACGACGAAGGCGGCAAGATCGCGCTGCAGATCCTGCATGCAGGACGCTACGGCTACTCGCCGTTTTCGGTGTCAGCATCCAAGGTCAAGTCACCGATCACTCCCTTTGCCCCGCGCGAGCTGTCGGCCAGTGGCGTCGAGAAGCAGATCAAGGCCTATGCGCATTGCGCGGCACTGGCGCGCGAGGCCGGCTACGACGGCGTCGAGGTCATGGGTTCAGAGGGCTACTTCATCAACCAGTTCCTGGTGACCCACGTCAACAAGCGCGACGATGAATGGGGCGGCAGTTATGCCAATCGCATGCGCCTGCCGGTGGAGATCGTCGAGCGCGTGCGCGAGGCCGTGGGCCCGGATTTCATCATCATCTACCGCCTGTCGATGCTGGACCTCATTCCTGATGGCAGCACCTGGGACGAGATCGTGCAGCTGGCCAAGGCCGTGGAAAAAGCCGGCGCCACCATCATCAACACCGGCATTGGCTGGCACGAGGCCCGCATCCCCACCATCGCAACCAGCGTGCCACGCGGTGCCTTTGCCTGGGTCACGCAGAAACTCAAGGGCGAGGTAAAAATCCCGCTGTGCACCACCAATCGCATCAACACGCCGGAGGTGGCCGAGCAGATCATCGCCGATGGCTGTGCCGACATGGTGTCGATGGCGCGGCCACTGCTGGCGGACGCGGAATTCGTGAAGAAGGCCGCCGAGGGCCGGGCCGATGAGATCAACACCTGCATTGCCTGTAACCAGGCCTGCCTTGACCATACCTTCCAGTTGAAGACGGCGAGCTGCCTGGTCAATCCGCGCGCCTGCCACGAGACCCTGCTGAACTACCACCCAACCCTGCACAAGAAGCGCATCGCCGTGATTGGCGCGGGCCCGGCGGGTCTTGCCGCATCAACGGTGCTGGCCGAGCGCGGCCATGAAGCGCATTTGTTCGACGCCGCGGGCGAGATCGGGGGCCAGTTCAACATGGCCAAGCGCATTCCCGGCAAGGAAGAGTTCCATGAGACCCTGCGCTACTTCAAAAAGAAGATCGAGCTGACCGGCGTCAAGCTGCACCTTAATAAGTGGGTCAGCGCCGATGAACTGATCAAGGCCGGTTACGACGAAGTCATCCTCGCCACCGGCGTGGCGCCGCGTGACCCCAATATCAAGGGGCAGAAAGAAGCCGAGCAGCGCGGGCAGGTGCTGTCCTATGTGGATGTCCTGCTGCACGGTAAGCCCGTGGGCAAGCGCGTGGCCGTGGTCGGTGCCGGCGGCATTGGTTTTGACGTATCCGAATACCTCGTGCACGACGGCCATTCGCCGACGCTGGATGCCAAGGAATGGATGAAGGAATGGGGCGTGGCCGACCCGGAGCAGGTGCGCGGCGGTGTCACCAAGCCAGAGATCACGCCACCGGCACGTCAGG
>JBFKCG010000305.1:0-2136 GCA_041620675.1 Nevskiales bacterium | reverse complement strand
GGGGTCCAGGCCGAAGCCCGCCGAATACAGCAGGCCAAACTCCCAGATGACCGCTATCAACGAACAGGTCAGGGGCAAAAGCATCAGCTTGAATGAGCCCAGATAGACCCATAGCAATATGCCCGTCATCACGAAGGCAATTAGGAAGAACTTCAGCACTTCACCGGCGGCATCGGTGACGTCCCCGATAACCTTGGCAAAACCGATAATGTGAATATCAACGTTAGGGTTGTAGTGCGGGTTGGCGACCAGCTCAACCTCGACATCCGATCCATCAACCGAGATAAGCGCCCCTTGGGGGGTCTTCTGGTCAGCGGTCAAGGTCTTGAAATTCAGCCACCGGCTAGGCGGTGCAGCATCACGCATGATGACCTCACCTGCCTTGATGAGTACTTCATTATTGGCAGGACTGACGACATCCTTTGTGAGCTTGTACTCGTAGATCTCGGGACTGGTGAACTGGTTCCGAATCTTGTTTTCCAGGTTCGCTGCCACAATTCGATAGTCGAGGCGCTCATTGGTGACCGGGTCGCGTTCCAGCAACTCGGAGAACACCATCGCACCACGCTGGTCATTGGTCACGAAGCGGCCAACGATCTGTGCCTTGGCGACATTGTTGCGGACCAGCTCGAACATTTCCGGCGTCGGTGCGTAGTCTGCTGGCACGACGTTGCCACCGGAGAATCCACCCTCAACTACTTCAATGTAGCGGGTATTCGGCGTGAATAATGACTGAACGCGTGCACGGTCAACACCCGGCAGGAAGAACACCTCATCCGTGACTTTCTTCAGCGTGTGGAGGAACTCTTCGTTGTAGATGTCGCTGCCCTTTTCCTTCTGGATGACCGCGACCAAGACGGTATTGGCGCCACCAAAGGCCTCCTGGTATTTGCGGAAGGTCACCATATAGGGGTGATTGAGCGGCAGGGACTTCTCGAATCCCGCGTCTACGTGCGTGCGCGAGGCCTGGAACAGCATGAACAACGTAAAGACTGTCAATATGACCAAGCCGGTCTTGCGCCAGTGATAGATTGGCGGGATGACAACTGCCAGGATGTCATCAGCCGTCGGCATTCTGATTTTCATTAAGAGAAACTCCAGTTACGAATTCTTGATTCGAACATCGGGCTTACTGGGCAGCGCCCTTGAGCAGTTGTGTGCCAGCCTCGCCGAGTACCAGCAAGTCACCGCTGGGCATCGGGATGGCGGTAGCCAGATTCTTGCCTTCTGGATCCGGAATCGGCTGCACAGTGCCTGTTGCCGCTGATCCCCTCAGGATCGTGCCGCTGTTTCCGACAATGACAAAGTCTCCGTTCGGCAGCAGCGTACCGCCCAGCAAACCTTGCTTGGTGCCAGTATCAATTTCCTTCCAGTCGCCCTTCACTGCGTCCGCACTGATAAATGCGTTGCCGCGCAAGCCAAAGATCACGGCACCGGACTCCCCCAGGGGGATGGCGTTGAAGTAGGAGCCTTCGTATGGAGACTCCTGCTGCACCCAGGTCACGCCACCGTCGGTTGAGGTGGCAATGCCCCCGATTTCGCCCACGAGCAGCAGGTTGCCATTACCCAGCCGCGTGACGCCGTTGAAATGCCATTCTTCGGCGCGGATATCCGCGTTGAATTCATTCCAGGTCGTGCCGCCGTCGATGGTTTCCTTGAACAGGCCATAAGCGCCAATCGCAATGCCGTGTTGTGCATCAAAGAACAGCACGTCCAGGAATGGCTTTTCCAGCTCGGGCTGGAAATGCTGCTTGGTCCAGGTCTTGCCGCCATCACTGGTCTTGAGGATCACGGCATCATGGCCCACCGCCCAACAAGTCGTTGCATCCGCGCAACTGATTGCATTGAGCGTTGCGCGAGTCGGGGCCGGTGATTGCTTCCAGTTCATGCCATCGCTGCTGCGCAGGATATGGCCACGCTCACCAACGGCAATTAGCCCACTGCCGGTGTCTACCACGTCCAGTAACAAGCTGTGCTGGGCCTTTGGCATGATTTCGGCAGGGCCATCCTTGGCCTTGGCGCTGGGCGCCACGGTCGGCATGTCCGGCTGTTCAGGGGGCGCGATCTCCTCCTCTAACAGCTCTGCACCAGCCGCATCATCAGCAATATCCGAGGCAGCCGCATCCTGTTCAGCGG
>JBFKCG010000304.1:0-2138 GCA_041620675.1 Nevskiales bacterium | reverse complement strand
GCTGCTCGACATGCACGGCTCCAGTAGCAGCCTGCTCTCCGACACCAGTTTCCTGCAGCTACGCGCGGTCTACCACCGGGTGTTCCCATTGGATCCGAGCAAGCGTTTGCTCCTGCGCGGCGAAGCGGGCACCAGCACGGTCGACCGCTTCTCCCAACTGCCGGCCACGCAGCGTTTCTTTGCCGGCGGTGACCAAAGCGTGCGCGGTTATGCCTATCAGTCGCTGGGGCCGCGCGATGCCCAAGGATTGGTCATTGGCGGCGAACACCTCCTGGTAGGCAGCATCGAAGCCGACTGGTTTTTCAAGGGAGCGTGGGGCGTGGCAGCCTTCTTTGACATCGGCGGGGCCAGCAACAGCAGCGACTTTGATTTCTCGCGAGGCGTGGGCTTGGGGCTGCGCTGGCGTTCACCGATCGGCACCGTTCGCGTTGACCTTGCCCACCCGTTGGATGATGACGCCCCGGACGTGAGGCTGCACTTCAACCTGGGGTCGGGCCTGTGAAGCGCTGGCTGGCCGGACTCCTCCTCTATGTCGTGATCGCGGCGGCCACGGTG
Organism: Nevskiales bacterium; assembly: GCA_041620675.1. GTDB lineage: Bacteria > Pseudomonadota > Gammaproteobacteria > Nevskiales > DATLYR01 > DATLYR01. The sequence goes on along the minus strand of JBFKCG010000304.1, from coordinate 1,583 downwards.
CTGCTGCTGGCGACGGAGGCAGGCTTGCGTTGGGTATGGACGCTGGCAAGCCCGACATTTGCGCCCGGCCTCACGCTGACGGATATCCAGGGGCGCCTGATTGGGCCCATCCGTTTACAGGGCCTGCAGTATCGCGACCAGGATCAGCAGCTCGATGTGCGAATGGTCGAATGGGACTGGCAGGCCTGGCGTATGTTGGGGGGCGTACTCGACGTGACCCGGCTACATGCCGAGGGACTGCATTACAGCGCGCTCACCGCGGGAACCGGCTGGCCGTCTCTGCCAGACTCGCTACAGCCGCCACTGGAGCTGCAGTTGCGGCAGGTCTCGCTGCAGGACATTCATTATGTAGATGCCCCCGGCGCTGCACCCATACTCATTGAGCTACTCGGTTTTCGTGCGAGCGACGGCCTGCTGGGTTTGCACATCGACGACATCCAGTTACGAGCCGGTGACTTCAGCGCAGCGGGCGAGGGGCGTATCCGTTTGCGCGGCGACTACGCAATCAAGGCCCGTTTGCAGGGGCAAGGCACCCTTGCCCCAGGCAGTAGCTGGCAGGGAAGCGCCGACTTGCAAGGTTCATTGCGCGAGCTGGACCTGAAGCTGGCGCTGTTGGCGCCACAACCGGCGCAGCTGAGCGGGCAGATGCGCTGGATCGGCGAGCAACTCGAGCTGGATGCGAAGCTGGGCACGCCGGCACTGGCCGAGTGGTTGCGTTGGCTGGAGTTGCCATCAGGCGATGCCCGTGAATTACAGGGGACTTTTCGCGCCCGCTTGCTGGGTCAGCGACTGGAGCTCGAGCAGGCCGAGTTCGGCATCAAGGACGAAACGATAAAAGTCCGGCTGGCGGGGTCGGCGGATCTGGGCGCGGACCTAACGCAGGCAAACCTGCAGATCCAGTGGCAGGACATTCGCTGGCCAATGCAACCGGAAGCCTGGTTGCAGAGCCCAACAGGCCAGCTCCAGTTCCGCGGCACTGCAGAGGACTACACCCTGGAGGCAAGTGCGGCCGTGCAAGCAGCGGGTGTTGCAGCCGAGGCGATACAACTGCGAGCCAACGGTGGGCGCAAGCAGCTGCAGCTTGAAGCCATCCAGGCACAGGTTGCCGGCGGCAGCCTCAGCGGTCGAGGACAGCTGGACTGGTCGCAGGTGACCACATTCGCACTGGAGCTAGCGGGCAACAACATCAATCCGGCCATCGCGTACCCGGAATGGCCCGGCAACCTTTCATTCGAGAGCAAGACCACGGCGCAATGGCCCGAGCGCGGGCTGCAGTTGAATATCGAGCAACTAGCCGCACGCGGCCAGTTACGTGGCCGCGCCCTGACGCTCAGCTCACGGGCGCGATGGTCGGAAGCGGGCTGGGATATCGAGCGCGCGCGCCTGCGCGCGGGCGGCTCGCAGCTATCCGTGCAAGGCCGATATGGTGAGGACAGTGACTTGTCCGCTGAATTCGACAGCCCGGATCTTGCAGATTTCTTGCCGCAGGCCAGTGGGCGCCTGCAGGGCAACGTGAAGTGGCGCGGCTCGGTGAGCAGCCCGCGACTCAGTGCAAACCTGCGTGGCCGCGACTTGCACTATGC
>JBFKCG010000303.1:0-2177 GCA_041620675.1 Nevskiales bacterium | reverse complement strand
GACCAGACGCGGCGCTTTGCCGATGTGGGTTTAACCGGCGTGACCGAGGCGGAGCGTAATGAGGATGCCGACCGTGTTGATGACGGCGTGTTGCGCCTGGCTTCACTGGCGCGCCTGTACCTGGCGGCCGAGCAGCTGGGTGCTGCCCAGCACTGCCTGGACATGACGGTGGAATACACCGCGGGTCGCAAGCAGTTTGGCAGGCCGGTGGCAGGCTTCCAGGCGGTCAAGCATCGTTGCGCGGAGATGATGGTGCGCGTCGAGGCGCTGCGCTCAGCGGTGTATGGCGCGGCGGCGCTGGCCGCGGGCACGGTGCAAACCGAGGCGCTGGCGCTGGAATGCCTGATGGCCAAGGCGCTGGCATCCGATACTTTTTTCTATTGCGCGCAGGAGGCTATCCAGCTGCACGGCGGCGTGGGCTTTACCTGGGAGTATGACGTGCAGCTCTACTTCAAGCGGGCACAGGCCTCGCACCACTGGCTGGGCACGCCGGAACAATTACGCGAGCGCATGGCGCAGTTGCTGCTGGATGCGGGGGAGATGACCCATGCAGCTTGAACCCACCGCAGCCGACGAGACCTTCCGCGCCGAAGTGGCGGCGTGGATGGCGAAGCACCTGACCGGCAAGTTTGCCGCGTGCAAGCACCGCGGTGGTCCGGGCGATGAGGAGTTCGAGCCCGAGCTGCGCAAGGACTGGGAGCGCGAGCTGGCCAAGGGCGGCTGGACCTGCGTGGGCTGGCCCAAGGAATACGGTGGCCGCGGGCTGAGCGTTGAACATCAGGTGATCTTTCATGAGGAATACGCGCGGGCCGGTGGGCCTGGCCGCATGGGCCATATCGGCGAGGGCCTGATCGGACCGGCGCTGATCCGCTTTGCCAGCGATGACCTGAAGCAACGTTTCCTGCCCAAGATCGTCTCCGGCGAGGAATACTGGGCGCAGGGCTATTCCGAGCCCGGCGCAGGTTCGGACCTGGCCAATGTGCAGACCAAGTGCTGGCAGGAGGCCGATGGCAGCTGGCGCGTCAGTGGCCAGAAGATCTGGACCTCGAATGCGCATGAGTCCGACTGGATCTTCGTGCTCGCGCGCTGCGAGCCGGGCAGCAAGGGCAACAAGGGTCTGGCGTTCTTGCTGCTGCCGCTCAAGCAAAAGGGCGTGGAGATTCGCCCGATCCGGCAGATGTCCGGCGGTGCGGAGTTCAACGAGGTGTTCTTCGACAGTGCCCGGGCCGAGGCCGAGCACATCATCGGGGCCCCTGGCGATGGCTGGAAGGTGGCGATGGGCCTGCTCGAGAGCGAGCGTGGCGTGTCTACCCTTGGCCAGCAGATGCACTATGCGCATGAGCTGGAGCTGATCATCCAGGCCGCGCGCGCCAATGGCCGCGTGAACGACCCGGTCATCCGCCAGCGCCTGATGCAGGCCTGGAGCGGCCTGCGCGTGATGCGCTACAACGCCCTGCGCATGCTCTCGGGCGAGGCCACGCGCCTGAACCGCGAGGCCCTTATATATAAGTATTACTGGAGCAACTGGCACCGTGACCTGGGCAAGCTGGCCGCAGATGTGCTCGGCACCCGAGCCGATGTGATCTCGGATGACCCGGCCATCCGCCCCCTGCAGCAGATGTTCTTCTTCACGCGGGCGGATACGATCTATGCCGGCACCAACGAGATCCAGCTGAACCTGATTGCCGAGCGTGGCCTGGGCATGCCGCGCGAGCCACGGCCGGTGACGAAGTGATGACAGGCATCCAGGTTTGCACAAACACACCAACAGGTTGAACAGATATGGCTAGCGAAGCACCTCACTACGTTCCCGCCCACGGCCTGCTGCAGGGCAAGTCGGTGCTGGTGACCGCGGCGGCCGGTGGCGGCATTGGTTTTGCCACCGCCAAGCGGGTATTGGAGGAGGGCGCACGCTCGGTGGTGATTGCCGATATCCATGAGCGTCGGCTGGGTGAGGCCGTGGCAGCACTGCAAAAGGAATTCCCCTCGCAGAAGATCGACGGCAAGCTGGCCAACGTCACGGTCGAGGCCGAGGTGCAGGCGCTGGTGGATTTTGCCGAGGATTTCAGCGGCGGCGTGGACGTACTGGTGAACAACGCGGGCCTGGGCGGCAGCAAGCGCGTGGTGGACATGAGCGATGAGGAGTGGAGCCGCGTGCTGGATGTCACCCTCACCGG
>JBFKCG010000302.1:0-2185 GCA_041620675.1 Nevskiales bacterium | reverse complement strand
GCCGGCCTGGATCATTGCCGGTGGCCCGCTCATATAGACCTCGTGATCTATAAGGCTCGGATAGTCGGCAGCCACGACTTCATGCACAAGGCCGCTGCGCCCAGCCCAGGCATCTTCCGGCATCGCTTCGGATAACACCGGCGTATAACGGAACTGCGGGTGTGCACGCTGCCACTGGCGTGCCAGCGCATGCATATATAAGTCTCGCTTCGCGCGCACCCCACAATACAGGTGCAGGGGCCGGCTCAGGCGCCGCAGGAAGGCCTGCTCCAGCATGCCCTTCAGCGGCGCGAAGCCGGTGCCACCCCCAATCAGGATCGCGGGCCGGTTGGATTCGCGCAGGTAGAAATTGCCCAAGGGTCCTTCAATGCGCAGCAGCGCGCGATCAGGCATCTGGTTGAACACGTAGTCGGTGAATTGCCCATGGGGCACATGGCGCAGGTGCAGTTCCAGGACCTGGCCATCCCCCGCCGGTGGGCAGGCCAGCGAAAAACTGCGACGCCGTCCGTCCGCCAGCAGGATGTCGATGTACTGGCCGGCCAGGAATTCAAAGGGCGTTCCGGTGGGCAGCTGCAGGTACAGCGCCATCACGTCATGGCTCAGTCGCTCACGCTTGGCTACGCGTGCGGGCAGGTTGCGAACCTTGATGGCGTGGTGCTGTGGCAGTTCCTCGACTTCGAGCACCAGGTCACTTTGCGCCAGTGCCTGACATAACAGTGTGTAGCCCTGCCGCAACTCGATGTCGGACAGCGCGTCGGGTTTTTCCGCATAGTGCACACTGCCGCTGATGAGCTTCGCGCGACAGGCGCCGCAGTTGCCGGACTGGCAGCCATAGGGCAGACCCATGCCTTGCGCCAGTGCCGCTTCCAGCACGGGCTTGTCCGACTCGACCTCAAAGTGTCGGCCGCTGTCCTTGATCGTGACTTGGTAACGCATGGATGAAAGAATTGTGCCCGGGTAAGCCCGCGGAAGGAACAGGCAATCTTGGCTCATGACACCTACCAACAGGTTTTTATCGCGGGTTGCGGTGATATTGGCCTGCGCGTCGCCGCGCTCGCGCAGGCGCGTGGCCTGCCGGTCACGGGCCTGGTAAGTGGCGAGGCCAGCGCGCGCAAGCTGCGCGACGGGGCCGTGACGCCCCTTCTGTGTGATCTCGACCAGGCGGTGCCCGCGTTGCCTGAACTGGCGGATGCCGCCGTGTTCTATTTCGCGCCGCCACCGCGTGCGGGTGAGGATGACCCGCGCCTGCGTCATTTCCTGGCGGCATTAACCCGCGCCCGTGTGCTGGTCTATCTCAGCACCAGTGCCGTGTATGGGGATTGCCAGGGCGCGTGGGTGGATGAAACGGCTGAACTGAAGCCGGGCTTGCCGCGTGGGCGCCGCCGAGTCGCGGCCGAACAAGCCGCACTGGCGTGGGGGGCTGCGCAGGGATGTCCGGTGATGATCCTGCGTGTGCCCGGCATCTATGGGCCAGGGCGGCTGCCAGCTGAACGGCTGCGTCGCGGGCTGCCGGTGCTGGCGGAATCGGAAAGCCCCTGGACCAACCGCATCCACGCCGACGACCTGGCCAGCGCTGCCTTGTGTGTTGCCGACGAGGGCCAAGCGGGTCGGGCCTATAACGTGTCCGACGGCAATCCCACGAGCATGGCGGATTACTTCAATCGTTGCGCGGCGCTGTTGGCCTTGCCGCCACCGCCGCAGGTGACGATGGCGCAAGCGCGCACGCAACTGACACCGGAGATGCTGTCATTCCTCGAAGAGTCCAAGCGCCTCGACACACGGCGACTGCGTGCACTGGGTTGGCAGCCTCGTTATGCCAGTCTTGCGGAAGGCTTGCCCAGCTGCCTGTGAGATAGTTCATGGGCAATGCCTATCATCTGAATAAGAACAATCAATTTCAGTTATGAGGCATCCGGGCGTATTGTGTGGTTTATAGCGTGAAACAAGGAGATGAAGCATGGCCAAGAAGAACAAGGATGCCCCGAAGATTGATATCGGCATCGGCAAGGATCAGCGCAAGGCAATCGCCGACGGACTGGCCCGGCTGCTGGCGGACGAATACACCTTGTACCTGAAGACCCATAACTTCCACTGGAACGTGACGGGCCCAATGTTCAACACCCTGCACCTGATGTTCGAGACCCAGTACAACGAATTGGCACTGGCGGTGGACCAGGTGGCGGAG
>JBFKCG010000301.1:0-2208 GCA_041620675.1 Nevskiales bacterium | reverse complement strand
GTTCCTGCTCATCAGCACATTCTGCGTACTCGGCTACGTTCTGGCACTGAAAGTCACTGGTGTGATTTCGCTCAATTAAGGTAGAGATGCCACAATTGGCAGATGCCAACTGCCCCCGGTCACTTCTCCGCTCTTGCCTCAAAAATCTCCCGTCACCGCGCCAGGCGGCTGCCCGGCAGGCGCTGGCTCGCCCGTGCCGTTGTCGCCGTGGTGGTACGTGATGATCCCGGGCTGGGCCCCTGTGTCTTGCTGATGCGGCGTGCGAAGCGTAGCGGCGATCCCTGGTCTGGCCATATGTCGTTTCCGGGGGGGCGCCTGAGTTCAGATGACCCAAGCGGCTTCCATGCCGCGATCCGTGAAGCAATGGAAGAGACGGGGCTGGCGCTGCGGGAGGACGAGTATGTCGGTCGACTGTCTGATGTCATGACGCGCCGACACGAACGCCCGGTACCGATGCTGGTAACGCCCTATGTCTTCAAGCTGGAACGTGAAGCCACCTGGTTACTGAATCACGAGGCGGTGGAAACGATCTGGGTTCCACTGAGTTATCTGGCCGAACATGGCAATCGTGAAAACCTGCGCTGGCGCGTTGGACCGTTGAACTTGCGCCTGCCTTCCTATGTCTACGAGGGGCGCACGATCTGGGGGCTCACCCTGCTGATGCTAAAAGAACTGATACGGCTCTACCGACAGGCAGGACAATCAACATGAAACTGGCACAAGATGAACGCTCACTCGGGAATTACCCGACTGCCGCGCCACGAGGCCGTGGTATACAGGCCACCCTCACCAGTCATCGCCTGGTGTGGCTGCAGGATACGCAGGAAGAGCACTACCCGCTGGGGCACATCACCAGCGTCACCTATGGCTATGAGCGCCTGCAGCGCAGGGTGAACTGGGCCTTGGCCTTGTTGATCTTTGCCATTGCGCTGGCAGCCTTCCTGGGCTGGGCACAGTCAAACCTGCCATCGCTGGCCGAGTCCATGGTCAAGACACTGGCCGACCATGAAAGTCCCGAGCGCATTGCCGCCGCACGCCGCGCCTATGAACAACGCGTCGACGCCATGATGTTGATGATTTTTCCGTTGTGGGCTGTCGCCACCGCATTGCTGGCCTATGCCAGCTGGCTGCTCTACACCGGCATACGCGGGGAGACCCGGCTACTCATCACCGCGTATGGTGCCGCGCGCACATTATCCCGGCGCGGTCGCGACCCTCGCTTGCTGGAGTTCGGTGAGCTGACTGCACAGCGGGCTGCCGGCCTTGAGCCAAGCGCGGAATCCGAACCCATCATTGAGTCGGATCTTGACTCCGATATGGTGGACTGGATCCCGCCGAAGAAACCACGCTGAGCTGGGCTACTCGCGCCCGTAGCGGCGCTGCCTGTCATAGCGATAAAAACCGGCCTCTTCCTCATTGCGGATGATGGTGGCTTCATCGCCAAATTCCTGCTGTTGCAGCTTGCTCAATTCCTGCTCGCGCGCCTCACCCTTGTACTCGGATTCAATGCGCTTGCGCTCGGTCATGTAGCGCTGGCCCCTGTCCCAAGCCTGGTCACGTTCGCGGTCAAGTTGGTCCCATCGCGTCAGGGCCGCCTCATCCAAACCCATTGCGCTGCGCATTTGTCGTAGCGCCACACTCCGCTCCTCGGCAGACATGGCGTGCAAATCCGACTGCACCGTGGGGACCTCCACGAAACGGTTCATCAACTCGGTCTGGCGATTCTGGATGAAGTGCCCGGCCTTCTCGCCGTGAATCTCATGCACGGCATCGAGGAACACCGATAGCTTCTCGTCAAAGCGAAGGTGCCCGGATTCGGCCAGTCCTGCCAGCGCATCCTGCAGTTTCTCATTGCGCACCACGCCGGCAAAGATTTCCTCGGCATCCTCACCAAAGGCCTGTCGCCGGGCATCCCATAGTGCCTGTCGGCGCGTGGCATCGGTCATCTGCAACAGCGCGTCACGGTTATCTCGCAACCAGTCATCGTAGCGAACCAGCTGCTGGAACTTCTCGAACAATGCATTTGCCAGCTCGGGGAACAGTTCCAGCAGATAGGCATAAAGACGTTGCTGCCAATCCTCCGGATAATTCTTCATCAGGTAGGACATGATCTGCTCGATCATCCGAATCTGGGCATGCTTGTTGTTGATGTGCGGGCCGAATTTCTCACGCAGGCTTTTGATGAAGCGGTTGTCCTGCTCGTTCATC
>JBFKCG010000300.1:0-2220 GCA_041620675.1 Nevskiales bacterium | reverse complement strand
GCCTACCTGAGCGCAGATGAGTTCCGCGAGGTCAGCATCTCGACCTCCGGCAAATTCGGTGGCCTCGGCATCGAAGTGCAGATGCAAAACGGCTTCGTGCGCGTGGTCGCGCCCATCGATGACACGCCTGCGCACAAGGCAGGCCTGCAGTCAGGCGACCTGATCGTGCGCATCGACGATACCCCGGTAAAGGGCATGACCCTGATCGACGCGGTCAAAATGATGCGCGGCGAACCTGGCAGCAAGGTCACGCTCACCGTCTTGCGCGAAACCGTCGAACAGCCGTTCAAGGTCAGCGTGACGCGCGCGATCATCCATGTGCAGAGCGTCAAGAGCAAGCTGCTGGAGCCTGGCTATGGTTACCTGCGCATCACCCAGTTCAGCACCGAAACCGGCAAATCGCTGGAAGAGGAGCTCAACAAGTTGCGCAAGGAGAACAAGGGCGAGATGAAAGGCCTGATCCTTGACCTGCGCAACAATCCCGGTGGCGTACTGAATGCCGCCGTAGACGTGTCCGATGCTTTCCTCGACAAGGGCAACATTGTCTCGATCAAGGGCCGCGTCTCTGAAACAAACAAGGATTTCGACGCGAAGACCGGCGACCTGATGGGCGGCAGGCCCATTGTCATACTGGTCAATGGCGGCTCGGCTTCCGCCTCCGAGATCGTCGCCGGTGCGCTGCAGGACCATGGCCGCGCCGTCGTGATGGGCGAGAAGACCTTCGGCAAGGGCTCCGTGCAAACCATCCTGCCCCTGCAAAGCAATGCCGCACTTAAGCTGACGACTGCACGGTATTACACGCCCAAAGGTCGCTCGATCCAGGCTGAGGGCATTACGCCCGATATCGCCATCCAGCCCGTCAAGGTGAGCGCATTGACCAAGGACGGCATCGATCCCATCAAGGAAGCCGATCTGGCACGGCGACTTGATAATGATCAGTCCAAGTCCGCTGCATCTTCTCCGAAGGACACCGGCGAGAAGACGGAACAGGATCTGAGCCTGGCCCAGACCGATTACTCGTTGTATGAGGCATTGAACCTGCTCAAGGGACTCTACATCCTCAAGAACCGCTAGCGCCTATTGAGGCAGCAAAAGCCCTCGGTAGCGAAAGCTGCCGGGGGCTTTTTTATGCGCGTGATTCTGTTCCCCAGAGCTCTGAGGTATGCGGGTTTCAGCTTTGGTAGTCGTGTGTTCCGAGCTCATCCACCAGCAACAAGGAACCGCCAACCCCGGACTGCCACACGACAAATCCCGAGATTAGCAGCACGTCCAGCAGCAGCGTATCGCCTGACTCAAGCAGGCCCTGCCCGATCAGGCAACCGCCCAAAATGCCTGCCACAAATGACATCAGCATGGCCAAGAGTGACAGGCGCCTGGGCCTGAGCACGCGAACAATGCCCGACACGAGCCAAGCCGCTATGCCTCCCGCGACACCACAGGCCAGCACGCTGGACTGCTCATATTCCGTCACCATCTGGCTCGCCATCTGGTAGGTCAGGATCCAGACCAGCCCGCTTGCCACAACGATGCCGGCTCGCCGCGACAGCGGCGTCGTGCCCACCTGCAATACCAGCGCGCCAAACAAGAAGCCGGGCGCGTAGCGGAAGATACTCTCGGGCAATGGCAGCCATGCCGGCAGGTTGCCCGCCAGCAGTATCAATCCATAGCTGATCAGTCCTGATGCAGCCGCCATCATCATTACGCGACGCGAATTCGGCATATACCCCCCGCTTGCACGCTGGCTATTTTCTGAAGGCACGGACCCAAAGGTACAGCCCTCCGCCAGCCATGAGCCAGACGACCAGCGGAATCTCGTCCCAGCCCCGCAACCAGCTGCCACCTTGGCTCGACAGGCCAATGGCACCGATCAGCAGTGTCGCGCCCACGATCACCAGCCGCAAGCGACGATTGTCATGGACGATTTGATCGCGCAGCTCGCGCACGGCCTGCTGCTGCAGGACCCCCGGCTGTGACTGTCCCTGCTCGAGCTGCCTTAGCAAACCATGGGCCAGCTGAGGCAGGCTTTCGGCGAGCGAGGGAATCTGGTCACGGAAGCGCTCCAGCGTGGCACGTGGGCCTACGCGGTTTCGCATCCACTCTTCCATGATGGGCTTGGCGGTTTTCCACAGGTCGAGGTCCGGGTATAGCTGCCGCCCAAGTCCCTCGATGTTAAGGATGGTTTTCTGCAGCAGCACTAGCTGTGGCTGAACCTCCATGTTG
>JBFKCG010000299.1:0-2229 GCA_041620675.1 Nevskiales bacterium | reverse complement strand
CTCTCCTGCCCGGCAGCGGCAGCCGAGCACGGAAAGGACAAGCAACACGACTCGGAGGAGAATGCGGCTGGGGCGAAAATCATTATCCGCACGGAATCCGAAAAAAAGCTGCGTCTGGACAATTATGCCAACCCGACAGGCCAAGAGCCGGGCAGTGCCAGGCGTGACGACACCAGCAACCGTCAATCCGAGCCTGGCTCGCTAAAAGGCCTTGATCGTGCGCAGGAGCGCCGCTCAGTTGAAGCTGAAAACATGGGGGATGGTGGCTGGTACGAATACCTGTTTGGCAAAAAAACGGCGGCGGATAAAACCGAGCGTGACTGGTATGGCTACCTGTTTGGCAAGCCTCAGGCAAAGCAGGATGCTCCTGACAAGGACAAGGAAGTACAGGATCAAGGCAATAAACACGGTGACAGCCGGTGGTGGCCATTTGACTAAGTCATCCCAGCTGCGAGGGCTTTATCCAGAAATCGAGCCCTATGATTCCGGCAAGCTCCGGGTATCTTCGCTACACGAGATTTATTACGAGCAATGCGGCAACCCCAAGGGTCAGCCCGTGCTGTTTGTACATGGCGGCCCGGGTGGCGGCTGTGCCGCCTGGCATCGGCGTTTCTTCGACCCAGCTGCCTACCGCATCATTCTGTTCGACCAGCGCGGCTGTGGGCGCAGCACGCCGCACGCCTGCCTTGAGGACAACACGACCTGGCGACTGGTCGAGGACATGGCGCAGCTGCGTTCCGAACTTGACGTTGACCGTTGGGTGGTTTTTGGCGGGTCCTGGGGCAGCACATTATCTCTGGCCTACGCCCAGTCCCATCCTGATCATGTGCATGCATTAGTACTGCGGGGAATCTTCCTGCTGCGTCCCTTTGAGCTGGACTGGTTCTACCAGAAAGGCTGCAGCTACCTGTTCCCGGATGCCTGGCAACAGTTCCTGGCGCCCATCGCAACGAATGAACGCGAGGACATGCTGTCGGCCTATCATCGCCGGCTCACCAGCGAGGACAGCGCGATCCGGCTGCAGGCCGCACGCGCCTGGAGCCAGTGGGAGGCCAGCACTTCGAAGCTGCTGCCGGATTCGGAATTTGTGGAAAGCTGGGGCGAGGATAAATTCGCCGAGGCCATCGCCAGGATCGAATGCCACTACTTCATGAACAAGGGCTTCCTCGATAGTCCTGACCAATTACTCGACAACGTCACGCGCATACGCCACATTCCTGCCGTCATCGTGCAGGGGCGCTACGACGTGGTCTGCCCGATGATCAACGCCTGGCAACTGCACCAGCGCTGGCCGGAGGCTGAACTACAGATCGTCGCGGACGCTGGCCATGCCGCCAGTGAACCCGGCATCGTGGACCAGCTGGTACGGGCCACTGACAATTTTCGAGCATCTCGCTAACGATACCTCATGCACCCAACCCTCCACCGTGCCGTCCTAACAAGCTTGCTGCTGATGTCCTGCGTCACGCTCCATGCGCAGGAACCCGCAGCGGCTGGCGGCGTAGGCCTTGTGCTGGGCGGCGGCGGCGCGCGCGGTGCCGCCCACATCGGTGTGCTCAAGGTGCTGGAACGCGAGCGCATCCCCATCGAGTATGTCGTGGGCACCAGCATGGGTTCGGTCGTCGGCGGCCTGTACGCAGCCGGCTATAGCCCGGAGGAGATCGAGGCCATCTTCCATTCCGTCGACTGGAATGATCTATTCGAAGACGACCCCAAGCGCTCGGTACAACCCATGCGCCGCAAGGAAGATGATCTGCGCTTTCTCACCAACTTCAAGCTCGGTTATCGCGATGGCAAGATCCAGTTGCCGGCGGGTGCCGTACAAGGCCAGAAGCTGCTGTTGTTGTTGCGACGCCTCCTGCTGTCCACCTGGGATGTCAAGGATTTCGACCAGCTGCCGACACCATTCCGCTGTGTCAGCACGGACATCGTCAAGGGCGAGGCGGTCATCTTCAATAGTGGCGACCTGGCCTTGGCCATCCGGTCCAGCCTGTCGATACCAGCCGCCTTCGCACCCACCCGCGTGGAGAATCGCCTGCTGGTGGATGGCAGCATCGTCAACAATGTGCCAGTGGATGTCGCGCGCAAACTGGGTGCCTCGCGGCTGGTGGCGGTGGACGTCGGTGGGCCATTGCTGCCCGAAAAGGAGCTCAACTCCCCCATTGCCGTGACCCTGCAGATGCTGACGGTACTCATTCGGCAGCGCACTGACGTTGTGCTGAACCAGCT
>JBFKCG010000298.1:0-2231 GCA_041620675.1 Nevskiales bacterium | reverse complement strand
CGGTTCACGTTGTCGGTCAGGCATTCCACGATCACCGGCACGCGATGCGGGGCGAATCCCTCGTAGGTCAGCTTCTGGAATACCGCGCCGTCATCGGTCAGGCCGGCGCCCTTCTTGATGGCGCGCTCGACGTTGTCCTTGGGCATGGAGGCTTTCTTGGCCTGCTCCACCGCCAGGCGCAGGCGCGGGTTCATATCCGGGTCGGCGCCGGCGCGTGCCGCCACCATGATTTCCTTGGAGAGCTTGGAGAATATCCGGCCCTTGGACTTGGCCGTTGCTTCCTTGATCTTGGTCTTCCACTGCGCGCCCATACCGATACCCGAACTGTAAAACTAGTGTGTGAGGGGGTGCATTATCCCGCTGCGGAGCGGTCCTGCGTCAACTTTTCTTGAAAGCGCCGTGGCGTCCCTCACCCGAGGCAAATCGCGCCGCGCCGGCCACGGCTTCCTTGGCGACGACCTGGATGCCGTGTTCAAACTCCTGTTTCAGCGCCTCTGCCTCGCTCAAGCCCCACTGGTGCTTGGCGGCCCAACGATCCCCTTGCATGCAGGCCTGCGGGAAACTCGCGATCTCGCCCGCCAGCGTTTCCGCGGCGGCGCGCACGCCGCCATCGGCGACCACGCGATCACACAGGCCCATGCGCAGGCATTCATCCGAGCTGACCTGACGCCCGGTGAGGATCAGGTCCAGCGCCCGGCCCTGCCCCACGATCCGCGGCAAGCGCACAGTCCCGCCATCAATCAGCGGCACACCCCAGCGCCGGCAATACACGCCCATGTAGGCTGACTCTTCCATCACGCGCAGGTCGCACCATAGCGCCAGCTCCATGCCGCCGGCCACGGCGGGACCGGCAATGGCGGCGATCACCGGCTTGCGCAGGTCGAGGCGCGTCGGGCCCATCGGACCGACCGGCGGCGCGCCCTCCTTGCCGAAATGCAGTTGCTGGAACCACTGGCCGCTGGAGCCAACGGTCTTCAGGTCATAGCCGGCACAGAACACGCCGCCCTCGCCATACAGGACCGCGACTCGCGCTTCCGCGTCATTCTCGAAAGCCACGAAGGCTTCATACAAAGCCTGTGCGGTTGCCGGGTTCACGGCATTACGCGCTTCAGGCCGATGCAGGATGACGGTGGTGACGACGCCTTGTTTTTCGACTGTGACCGACATGGATATCTCCCTCAAGCTGGCGACGGGACTAGCCTGACAGCACCCTCAGCCGTACGGCCGGGGTGGGTCCAAACTCAGCAATGACTGGGCAAATGTTAACATTCGCCGTTCAGGCCACCCATCCGCTGTGGCACGTTACCCTCGACTTGCAGGTATGCATTGAGCCAGGCAGACACCAGACCCGCGCCGCCCGTCATTTCCATCACGCACGGGCCCGTTCAGCCCGACACGGTGCTGGCGGACGCGAACGTGCTTGGCGTCTTCAGCTTCGGCAAGCCGAAGCCTGCCGTCAACGATCCGCGCCTGATGCAGGTGCCGCTGGACATCCTCGGCGGCCATCAACAGACCGAAGTCATCCACAGCGCCTTGCCGGTCACGCAGGGCACGCGGGACGGCATTGGTTACGCCTGCAACGGCCAGGTCCTGGTGGCGCAACTCAGCCTTGCGCTGCCTGCCGAGGGTGGCGCGCAGGCCCAGGCCTTCGAGGCCTATCGCCGCATTCATGCGTTTCTTGATGAGATGGGTTACCCGCACCCGATTCGCCTGTGGAACTACATTGACGATATCAACGCAGGTGAAGGGGACGCGGAAGCCTACAAGCAATTTTGTGTCGGCCGCGCCGAGGCGCTGCAGGCCGTCAAGGATGGTGGCAACGTCCTGCCGGCGGCGACCGCGATCGGCAGCCACGACAATCGAGGGACGCTGGTGATCCACCTGCTGGCCGCGCATGATCCCGGCACCCAGCTTGAAAACCCCCGCCAGGTCAGTGCCTTCCAGTATCCCCGCCAATACGGCATCCGCAGTCCACTGTTCTCGCGCGCACGCGTCATGCACTGGCCCGGCAATCCGCACCTCTACCTTTCAGGCACGGCGAGCGTGGTCGGGCATGAGACCCTGCATGCCGGCAACTGCCAGGCCCAGATCGAGGAATGCCTGCGCAACGTTGACACCATCCTCAAGGCCAGCGCAGAGCAGGGCCATGGCGGCTTCCGACACGAGGATCTCCGGCTGATGCGCGTGTACCTGCGCAATCGCAAGGATCTCGATACGGTGAGGAGCAGCCT
>JBFKCG010000297.1:0-2231 GCA_041620675.1 Nevskiales bacterium | reverse complement strand
GTACGATGCCGGTGAAAAGCACCTGCTGATCGTCACCACCGACCGGCTGTCCGCCTTCGACGTGATCCTGGACGACCCCATCCCAGGCAAAGGTGTCGTACTGACAGAAGTGTCGGACTTCTGGTTTGAACGTACCCAGAACCTGATTGGAAACCACCTGGCCACTGACCTGACACTGGAGCAGGTCCTGAAAGACCCAGACGAACGCGCCGAAGTCGAGGGCCGTGCCATCGTGGTCAAGAAGCTGCGTCCGCTGCCGGTGGAGGCCATCGTACGCGGCTACATCATCGGCTCCGGCTGGAAGGATTACCAGAAAACCGGCAAGGTCTGCGGCATCGAGCTACCCAAGGGCCTGCAACTGGCCGACAAGCTGCCACAGCCCATTTTCACGCCTTCCACCAAGGCCGCCGCTGGCGCACATGACGAGAACATCAGCTTCGAGGCCTCCGAATCCTTGCTCGGCACAGCGCTGGCCGCCCAGGTGCGCGATGTCACACTGGCGATCTACCAGCAGGCAGCCGATTACGCCCGTGGCCGCGGCATCATCATTGCCGACACCAAGTTTGAATTCGGTCTTGATGAGAATGACCAGCTGATGCTGATTGACGAGGCGCTGACCCCGGACTCCTCGCGTTTCTGGCCTGCTGACCAGTACCGTCCCGGCATCAGCCCGCCCTCCTTCGACAAGCAGTTTGTGCGTGACTACCTGGAAACGCTGGACTGGGACAAGAAAGCCCCTGCGCCGAAACTGCCGCAGGCCATCATCGACAAGACTGCCGAGAAATACCGCGAGGCGCAGAAGCGCCTGACGGGGCACTGACACGTACAGCGTCCGGAATCGTCACCCAAAGACAGAATGCCTGGTGGCATGATCCGCAGGCCCTGCAAGGGCCAAGAAGACCCGCATTCATTCCGTGCAGCCGCCGTGCATATCAAAGCCTGCCGGCACATCCCGCGGCTGGCCTTGCCAAGGCACTGCTATAGTTTCCCGATTCCCACCCACTTGAATACAGACAGCCATGACAATTGCCTTCTGGTGCGTGCTGATCGCCGCACTGTTGCCCTACGCTTTCACCAGCGCTGCCAAGTTCGGCGGTGGCCGCTACAACAACTACAAACCCCGCGAGTGGCTCGACCAGCTCGAAGGCTGGCAGCGCCGTGCGCACTGGGTCCAACTCAACAGCTTCGAGGCGTTCCCCTTCTTCGCTGCCGGCGTGATCATCGCGCATCTCGCGCAGGCACCCCAGGTCGCAATTGATTGGCTCGCCGCTGCCTATGTCCTGCTACGGGTGATTTACGGTCTGTGTTATATCTTTAACAAGGCCGCGCTACGGTCCCTGGTATGGACGGCGGCGCTGGCCTGCGTGGTGGCCATGTTTGTGCTTGCCGCCTGACGACACCGGCTTTGCTGGTGACGCATGTTTCTAGACTACCGATGAGAGGCCCGACATGAACATCAAGATCGACATCGAACTCACGCCACAGGAGCTGCGCCAGTTCATAGGCCTGCCGGATGTGGCCGGGCTGCAGGATGACGTCATCCAGTTCGTTCGCGAGAAAGTGACGAAAGGTGTCGAGAACGTGGATGTGGATGCCTTACGCCAGGGCATACAGTCCAGTCGGCCCTGGAAGCGGCTGATGGCCGTGATTGGGCCGATCGAACCGGAAGTCACCGTCAGGCGCAGTCCGCGTAAGCGCAAGGCCCGTAAAAGCAGCCCACGCAGCAGCAAGCGCGCCGAGCAAACCGTCAATCGCCAGGAAGACGCACCAGACTGATTCAGGCCCCGCCTGACAGCAGCTGACGCAGGGCTCTGCCCAGCTTCTGGAGGATGGCACGGCGTCCCTCGGCGTTTCGACGAAAGCGCCGACGACTCTCCGGCAACAGATCCAGTTGATCGTGGATGAGCTGGCTCAGCGAAGGCGCCCTGCGTGCCAGCTGCGCCCGCTCCATCAGGGCATGCCAGTGTCCCTGCAAGCTGCACCATTCGTGTCGGCGCCAGCAGGCCAACAGCTCCAGCGACTGGCGTCCGGTACTACGAATACCCTGCCAGCGCCTATCGATCACGAAATGCATGGTCGTCTCCTTGGGCAAAAAAAACGGGGGGAGACTTTCGCCTCCCCCCGTGTTCCGTTACCGGATGCTACTTGCGCAGCTTAGGCGGCGGTGGCGGTCGCCTTCTTGGCGGTCGTGCGACGCGCGGTCGTACGCTTGGCCTTCTTGGCGGCAGGCT
>JBFKCG010000296.1:0-2247 GCA_041620675.1 Nevskiales bacterium | reverse complement strand
GTCGCGGATATAGATCGGGTCGGGATCTACAGTGACCTTGGGATAACAACGAGCCAGCGCATTGCAACGAGCCCAGTGCGTGGTGGCACGCCGTCCATCCAGAAGCCCGGCCTCCGCCAGCAGGAAGGCACCGCTGCACACACTGACTACGCGCCGGGACTTGCCGGAGAGCTTGCGGACCCGCTGGATCAGGCCTGGCTGTTGGTCGGCCAGGTTTCGCGACATGCCACCGGGGACAATGAAAGTGTCCAAGGGGCCACGCACTTTTGACAGGTCAGCATCGGCCTGGAACTGCAGGCCACTTTCAGAACGCACCAGGCGATCACGCCAGGCTGCCACCACCAGCGTGTAGGCAGCCGGTTTGCCCTGCGCTTTCAGGTAAGCATTCGCGCCGGCAAAGACCTCATAGGGGCCGGCAATATCCAGGCTCTGGCAGCCCGGGTACAAGACAAAGCAGACGGTGCGATTTGGCATGCCGCCAGTCTAGACCCGTGTCTGATTTGGCAGCAATGCCAAGATTCACACATTCTCTGCCATTCCCTTTGGCCGCTTTACTGGCCAATTCCTTATTAATGCATGGCCAAGGCCCATCACGCGGATCGCGGCAATTAGAGCTACCGCTTCTCTCCGGTCCTGGCCAAATACAGGACAACGGCGAGCAGGCCCAGGATGACCCACTGGAAGAATGGCAGGAACAGAAAGATCAGTGCGCTCTGTGCATCGGTATGTATCAGGATTGTATTGATCAGCACGCCAATACCCCAGACGACGATCAGGAAGGCGGCAGCAACACGCAGGATATTCTGGATGGGCGCGGATTGCGGGCGGCGCGCCGTGTAGACAAGAAAAACATAAGGGGAAATGGCCCAGCCGATGAATACCGCCAGCAACAGGTAATCCGGCAGGCTCTTGTAGGCGTAATTGTCACCCCAGGGCTGCGCCGCATAGATGGCAATCGCCGTCGTGACAAGGATGCCGACGATGGCCATGAACTGGATGGTTCTTGTGGTGATGTCTGGGGTCATGGCCTGTGCATGGACAGAAACAGCGGATTGATGGATTGTGCCACTCTCAGCCGAGCAACTGTGGATTGAGTTGCCAGAGCGAATAGTTCAGTAACGCGGCAAAACTCACCCAAAGCAGGTAAGGCAGCAACAACGCGCCCGCAAGTGGGCGGGCTCGCCAGAAAGCGACCAGGGTGGCCAGGATCAGCAGCCACAGCAGCACGATATCCGCGAACGCCAGGGCGCCCATCTGCCAGCCAAAGAACAGCCAGGTCCACAAGGCATTCGGCAGCAGCTGCAACAGAAACAAGCAGAGTGCCACTTTATGGCTGGCAAATCCGCCGTTTCGCCAGACCAGCCACGCAGCGATACCCATCAGTCCGTATAAAACCGTCCACACCGGCGCAAACACCCAGGCCGGTGGCGCCCAGCCCGGCTGAATGACCTGGCCGTAGAACAACTGCGATTGCATGGAGGCCAAGGCCCCCACGATGGATGCCGAGTAACTGACCAGCAGCCAACCCAGTAATCCAATGACCTGCTTCTGTGTGGACATTGGATTCATGGTATTGCCACTTGGCCTGAAGCGCACGTCATCCAAGAAGAATTCCGTGAGTGACCTCCTACGCGCTTCTGGCCAATCCTGCTTGCATGGTTACCGGAGCAGCACACGGGTCTGGCCCTGCCCGGCCGGGAAGTCCAGCATGTTGTTGCCATTGGGACGTCGCAGGATCAGGCGCACCGGCGAGTCGCTGTCCAGCTTGATCGTGATACGGCCTGCCCGGTCGAGTCCGGCTCCCACCAGATCAATACCGAGCTGGCTTACCTGGGAGAGCTGCAGTTCCAGCGTATCCTCGCTGGCCGGTGTTGCGCCCAAGACCCAGCGCTGACGTTCTTGCATATGCGGGGTTGGCGTTGGCAGCGGCGTGGTGCTGAATTCGAGGCGATCGACCGTTGCCTCGGGTCGACCCCCCGATCGCGCACGGATGGCGGCGATCTCGGCCCCGTCGACAGCGCGCAAATTCTCCAGCCACCAGGGTCCGATCGGCCCTACACCAAGCCGCGGGTTGAGATCTTCCGGCATCCAGTTGAAATCAATCAGGCCGGGATTGCGCTTCGGTGACTGCTGCGCATCTTTGGTGAGCCATTGTGCGGCGTCGGTGAAGGCGGGATACAGCATGTCCTTCAATGCCCAGGCAACATGGTCTTCGAACAGGAAGTGATCGAGCACGTACTGGTAGCC
>JBFKCG010000295.1:0-2256 GCA_041620675.1 Nevskiales bacterium | reverse complement strand
GGCAGTTCGCCTATACTGAGCTCTACTTTTGCCAAACCTTGTGGCCAGACTTTGATGAAGCTTCTCTCGAACAAGCCTTCGCCTGGTACGCCGGGCGCCAAAGACGCTTCGGCAAAGTGCCCGAGCCGGATCAGGATTAAGCCATGTTGATGCAAAGGGTAATCACCGCGCTGGTTTTGATACCGCCAGTCATTGCCGCCATTTGGTTATTTTCGACTGCGGTCATTGCGTCCGTCCTGGCAGCATTTTTCCTCATCGGTGCCTGGGAATGGAGCCAGCTCATGCGGTTGAAGGAACCTTTGTCGCGCGCACTTTATGTCGCAGCGATTGGGGCATTACTGGTTATCTTGTATGGACTACGCGACGAGCCTGACCTGATGGTCTTCACTTTGGTCCTGGCGATGGCCTGGTGGTTGCTTGCCTTGGTATGGATCATTCGCTATCCGGCGGGGTTGCATGAAGGGGATTCACGACAGGGCTTAAAAGCGGTCATTGGGTTTGCCCTCTTGGGACCGGCTTTCCTCGCGCTGACGCTGTTACATGCCCGTGAACAAGGTCCATTGTGGATCCTGTTCCTACTGGTGTTGATCTGGGCTGCTGACACGGGGGCCTATTTCAGCGGGCGCAGCTTTGGCAAGCACAAGTTGGCGCTGCGTGTCAGTCCGGGAAAAACCTGGGAAGGTGCCGCCGGCGGGCTGCTGCTCAGTGCAGTCGTGGCCGCGCTGGGAGGGCACTACCTGTTTCAGCTTGAGTTACTGCCGCTGTTTTTCTTCGTTGTACTCTGCGCAGGCGTTGTGGTCTTTTCCATCGTTGGCGATTTGACAGAAAGCATGTTCAAGCGCCATGCGGGCGTGAAGGACAGTGGCACCCTGTTCCCAGGGCATGGCGGTGTATTGGATCGGCTCGACAGCCTTTTTGCGGCGGCTCCGCTTTTTCTTGCTGGCCTGATCCTGCTGGGCATCTGACATGAATGGGCTTGCGGTACTTGGGGCCACCGGCAGCATCGGGCTGAATACACTGGATGTCGCTGCACGCCATCCCGACCGATTCCGGATTGACGCACTCAGTGCCCACCGTGACGTCGATGGCCTGGCCGCTTTATGTGTCCGTCACCGACCCAGCTATGCTGTCATGGGGGATGAGCGATCTGCTGCTGCGCTAAAGCAGAGACTTGCGGACGAGAAAATCAAGATTACGGTCCTACATGGCGCCGAAGGTTTGAGCGAGATCGCATGCCTGGCTGAAGTTACTCATGTCATGGCAGGAATTGTGGGCGCCGCCGGATTGCTCCCCACACTCGCGGCTGTGCGGGCTGGCAAGAAGGTTCTGCTGGCCAACAAAGAGCCATTGGTGATGGCAGGTCACCTGTTCCAGCAGGCACTCGAACAGGGTGACGCCGTTCTTCTGCCAGTCGATAGCGAACATAACGCCATCTTCCAATGTTTGCCCGATGGTTATCGTTGTGGCGACACGCCGGTGGGTGTCCAGCGCATCATCCTGACCGCTTCAGGTGGGCCGTTTCGCGAGGTTCCGCTTTCAAATCTTGCGAACGTCACCGTGGAACAGGCCGTGAGCCACCCCAACTGGGTAATGGGACCGAAGATATCTGTGGACTCGGCTACCATGATCAACAAAGGCTTGGAGCTGATTGAAGCAAGTTGGCTGTTCGGCCTGAAATCCAGCCAGATTGAAGTGATGCTTCACCCACAGAGCGTCATCCACTCATTGGTCGAATTCGCTGATGGTTCACAACTGGCCCAACTGGGTCAGCCAGACATGCGTATTCCCATCGCCAATGCACTGGGGTGGCCGGAGCGGATAGAATCGGGTGCCAAGCTGCTTGATCTGGCGGGCTTGGGACGTCTGGATTTTGCCCATCTGGATCTCGAGCGTTACCCCTGCCTGGGCTTGGCGCGGCAGGCTCTGGAGGCTGGAGGCAATGCACCCATTGTCCTGAATGCAGCCAATGAAATTGCGGTCTCGGCTTTCCTTAAGCGGCAGATTGGGTTCACTGCAATCGCCGAGGTCATTGAAGGCTGCTTGCAGAACATGACGAAGCTGTCTATGGACACCGCCAACGAATTACAGCAAGTGTTACAGGTGGATGAGTGGGCTCGTCATGAGGCAGAGAAGCAACTGATGCAAACGAAGCAACGAGCCGTCAATGTCTAACTGGATGGTATCAGTCCCGGCTTTCATTTTTGCCATCGCGGTGCTTGTGGCCGTCCACGAGTGGGGGCACTTCTGGGTTGCACG
>JBFKCG010000294.1:0-2258 GCA_041620675.1 Nevskiales bacterium | reverse complement strand
TGGTGAAAGACGGCACGCCGATCGAAATCCTGCCCTGACCTGGCCCTGATGGGGCTGGCTTGACCTGGATAAACCTGCGGGATAATGATTTCCCACTAGTGTTGATGCGTGGCGAGGATAAGGATGCCGCGAGCGCAGAAACCCCAAGGCAAACGCACTGCGGAAATAGTTGCACTCGCACGCGCGGCCGGCTGCCTTGATCCTGCCATCGGCAATCCCGACCATCTCGCCCAGCGCATGCTGGATTACCGCCTGCGATTGCTGTTACTGCCCGGACTCAGGCATTTGGTCCGCGCCAGTTTCGAGCGTCGCGTACCTGGGATGTTTTTCTATCACCAGGCACGGACCAAATATCTTGACCAGCTTTTCCTGGCGTCTATCCGCGGGGTAAAGCAGCTGGTCATTCTGGGTGCCGGGCTGGATACCCGGCCGTACCGTTTTGCGGATCAACTGGCCAACCGGCGCGTCTTTGAAGTTGATCATCCTGGTACCGCCGCATGGAAGCATCATCACCTACGCCGTCTTGGTCGCCCCGTTGACCATGTGACCTACATCAGCATCGACTTCACACAAGATAGCCTGCAGCAAACGCTGGAAGATTCGGGCTATGACGCCGGGATCCCCACCTTCTTTCTCTGGGAGGGGGTGGTCATGTACCTGCCCAGGGAATCAGTCGAGTCAACGCTGGCGGTCATTGCGGCGGCAGCGCCGGGTTCTTCCGTGGCATTTGATTATGTCTATCGTTCGTCACTGGAAAGGCCGCTTGACTACTTAGGCGCAGACGGGTTCCAGCGTTATGTCAGCGCGCGCAACGAGCCCTGCCAGTTTGGCCTTGATCCCGCCGAGGTGGGCCCCTTCCTGGCGAGTCACGGCCTGACCATGGCTTCCAACGCGGATAGTGTCGAGTTGGCGCGGCTGATTCCGCCGCAGCCAATGTGCAACTACTTTGGAATTGCCCATGCATGTCGTCCATAGCCAGCGCTAGCTGACAACGCTCGCCTGGACAGAGGGGGGGAATGTGAGCGCTTCAACAAAACTGCCGCCAGCCGGCCGCTATTGCGATGTTGTCATGAAGGGTGGCATTACGAGCGGCGCCGTTTACCCACGCGCGATTCATGAGCTGTCCAGGCATTACTATTTCAAGCACATCGGCGGAACCTCGGCGGGTGCACTGGCTGCTGCCGTCACTGCCGCAGCGGAGTATTGCCGGCAGCGATCTGGCGATACGCAGGGCTTTGCGCAACTGGAGGACCTTCCCAGGGAATTGGGCGCCGAGATCCCGGGCTCGAAAGACAGGCGACTGCTGAGCCTGTTCCAGCCAGAGCCCTCGACACGGCGGCTTTTCAAGGTGCTGCTTTATGCCCTTGACGCAAAGACCTGGACCGGAAAAACAGGTGCCACCCTGTGGGCATTCGTCCTTGCATACTGGCCGGCAGTGCTGTTGAGCCTGATCGTTAGCGCCGTGATATCCAATCTGTACGGGTATGCCGTGGCCCTGTTGTTCTTCCTGCTGGCGGTTCCTGCATCCATTGGGCTCTGGGTCTATCGGGATGTAACGCGCCATGTCGTTGCCAATGACTATGGCCTTTGCACGGGCATGACAGCCAAGGGCTATCGGGTGGATGCCCTCACACCGTGGCTGCACGCGCTGATCCAGAAGGCAGCAGGGCGTGAGCTACAGGATGCGCCGCTGACCTTTGGCGACCTGTGGAATCCCAATCATCCTGGAAAGGATGCCAGTAAAGGCAAGGGTGAAAAAGCACCCAACGCCATCCATTTACGGATGTTCACGACCAACCTTACTTATGGACGGCCCTACATCATGCCGTTCGAGGACAAGACCGCGCGACTTTTCTACCGGCCGGAGGAGCTTGAGCGCTACGTACCCGCTGCGGTGATGCAGTGGATAAACAGACATGCCTCCGTGTATGAACCGAGCAAGGATGCAATCAAGACCGGCGAAGAACCCAGTATGGACAAGGGCGCAGGCTTGCTGGAATTGCCAAAGCCCGAGCATTTTCCGATTGTACTGGCGGCACGCATGAGCCTAAGTTTCCCCATCCTGTTTTCTGCGATACCGTTGTGGGCGATTGATTTTGAGCCAGTCAAACACCATCGAGGTTTCAACCGTTGTTTGTTCTCGGATGGCGGGATGTGTTCGAACTTCCCGATTCACTTGTTCGATGGGCTCATTCCACAGTGGCCGACGTTTGGCCTGGATCTCGAGCCGGACCTGAAGTTCTGGAGTGACCCCGTTT
>JBFKCG010000293.1:0-2286 GCA_041620675.1 Nevskiales bacterium | reverse complement strand
GGACATTTCATTGCTGATGTTGGCTTAATGCTGTGGGGCTGGCTGCGGCGAGAATCGATGCCACGCATGGACCTGATTGCGCATCATGCATTGGGAGTGGGGGTGTGCATCGTCGTGTTTTACTACGGCGTCGGCCATCTCCTGTTTGCCGTGGCGCTGACATCCGAGTTGATGCCCGTGACCTCCGGGGTGGCCGCCTTCGCGCCGCTGCTGAAGCGGCCGGCGCTGGAACTGCTGGCTTCCAAGCTGCGCCTGGCAGTCTTGCTGTTGTGGCGACTGCCACTCTGGTTGGTGATGATCATCATCGTGGTCTGCAACATGCTGCAAGGCCAGTCTGACAGCCTGATCGTGCTGGCACAGCGCATCACGCTGGCGGCCATGGCGATCATCATCGTGCTGGACAGCTATTGGGTCAGGCTGTGCATCAAAAACCTGCGCGATCCGCCATCGCCGGATTGAGCCGTGCTTGGCAGCGCCGCGTGACTACCCTATCTTGGTCTTGTGCGGTTTGAGCCTGGAGTTCCTGTGCGTGTCCTGATAGCCGGCCTGTTGTTGCTGATTCCCGCGATGGCGCAGGCCACCGTGAATGAGGATGTGCTGAAGGCGGTCCAGGTTTGCGTGGGTGAAGCAAAAACCTACGAGCAGCAACACTATTGCATGCTCAAGGCAACGCCCGTGAAATGCCGTCCCTTGCTGCGCGGCAAAGGGCAACGAACCCTTTCCATGCCCATCCGCCACAAATGGCTGGGCTGCATCAGCACCTGTGAAGGTGCCAGCCTGTATTCAAGAACCTTCGGTGAGTGCAGGACGCCCTCTGATCCCAACAAGTAACCCGTAAGGAGGTTATCAATGGCAGAGAACAAAGGAAGCGTGATTCTCGGAGCGATCTGGATGCTGGTCCTGTCGCTGCTGCTGGTGTGGTTGCCAGCGTTTGGCCCGCTGATCGCCGGCATTGTCGGCGGCAAGGTCGCGGGCGGGGTTGGCGCCGGCCTGATGGCGGCGTTGTTGCCAGCCATGTTCCTCGGCATCGCCTTGTTCGTGCTGGGGACGACCCTGACAGGCCTGCCCGTGGTGGGTGTGGTGTTTGGCGCCAGCGCCTTCGTATTGATCGCGATAGAGGTCGGGCCCTTGCTGGTCGGTGCCCTCATTGGCGGGTTGCTGGCTTGAAGTGGTGGGAGGACATCCACCCCGACACCCGTCGGAAAATCCTCCGAATCTCAGTGGGACTCATCGTCCTTGGACTGGTCGTGACGCTGTGGTTCAACCGCCATTGGTTGCAGCCGAAAAAACCACCCCCGGATTTCAGTGCCTATCTTCGGGTCGAGGAACCTCGCGAGGCGTTGCTGGGCAACTTCCGTAGTTATGACAGCGAGCGCAGTGCCGCGCGGCAACTGCATCATGCCGGTCTCAAGTGGACGGCAGAACACACGCATATCGAGGGGACTTACCAGTTCCCGCCCTACAAGCTGGATACGCTGATCGTTGACGACTACCAGGATCGGGGCATTGCCGGGACGCTGACCCTGGAATTCTTCAATGATCGCCTGCTGCGGGCGACCTTCAATCCGGTTGAAGCCAAGAACTACTACTTCAGGGTGCAGTCCGACGGCGTGCGCTTTGACAAGCAATCACCCAGTGTCTGGGAGTATGAGGCGGGCAACCTGCGCGTCCGCTCTAACATTCTTTATGCCATCAGCAATATGGGTCAGACCCTCCGGACAGTTCCCTACGTGAGTTGGGAAGACACTCGGCTCGCCGCACAAGACCGCCAGTGGTATGAAAACTATGGCAGCAAGTACGCGATGACGCCGGTGCAGTCGCAAGAAGAGGGTTATTACGAGTGAGCCTGCTTCGGTCCGCAGCCTATAGCGCGGACAACTACGGGAGGACCAGCCAGCCTGGCTGAATTGAAGCCGGGTCAGTGCTGGGTTAAAGTTCCGCCCCTGCACAAGGTGCCTGGATGGTCATCTGCCATTTGGGTGAAACGGGAAGCCGGTGCGTCATCAGGCAACTGATGGCTATTCCGGCGCTGCCCCCGCAACGGTAAGCGAGCAGGCCCAGTCAGACACCACTGTCCTTCGGGACGGGAAGGTGACTGGAACCCCAGCCCTCCAAGGCTGGAGCTCGCGAGTCCGGAGACCGGCCTTGTGCATTAACCGGTGTCGCGGAGGGCGGCAGCGCAATCGTTGCGCCTGCTGATTTCGCGCCACGGTTTCGCCTTCCTCTCTTTGCACACTCCTGAATGATCCCGCGCGGGTGAGCGCGGCCAATGGAGTTTGTGTCATG
>JBFKCG010000292.1:0-2291 GCA_041620675.1 Nevskiales bacterium | reverse complement strand
TAGATCAGCAGGAACAGGCCGCTGAGTGACTCTGCCTGAAGTACGTGCGTGACAAAGAACAAAAACAGGGTGGCCGGCAGTGCATTGGCCATGCCATTGAGGAGGTAGGCAAACAACAGTCGGCGAAACGGCCTGTTGGCCAGCAGCAGGCGCAGCCCGCCGCGCCAATCCATCGGCGTTACGCCCAGCCCCCTGGGTTCAGGCACATGGCG
This sequence comes from Nevskiales bacterium, assembly GCA_041620675.1. Taxonomy (GTDB): domain Bacteria; phylum Pseudomonadota; class Gammaproteobacteria; order Nevskiales; family DATLYR01; genus DATLYR01. The sequence goes on along the minus strand of JBFKCG010000292.1, from coordinate 2,079 downwards.
CAGCAGGATCAGCAGTGCCAGCGGCAAGGCGACCAGCAGGAAATTGTAGATGGCTGCCAGCGCCTCGCCGGGACCGCCACCACGCGCCTGGATCCAGCCTGGCAGCAGGATAGCGACCAGTGTCCCCAGCACCAGATAGCCCTCGCGACTGAGGGTCAGTCGCGTACGCTCATCGTAATCAGTCGCCAGCTCCGCCCCCCAACTGGTATACGGCAGGTAGATCAGCGTCCAACCCAGATAAGCCACTACGCTCCATGCCAACAAGTAACTGGCGCTGACGCCGGCACTGGCCGTAAACAGAAATCCCGCGCCCACTAGCAACACCGGTGCCCCAGCAAGAATCCAGGGCCGACGACGCCCAAAAGAGGTGTTGGTGTAGTCGCTGGCCCAGCCAATCAACACGTCACTCAGGACATCACTGAGGCGTGCGGCGAACAACATGGCGCCAATGACCGCCGTCCCCAGCCCCAACTCGGCGTAGAACGGCGGCAGGTACACCAGCAACGGCAAGCCAAGTACCGCCAGCGGAAGGCCCAGCACGCCATAAGCCAGGATCTGGCGCGTGGGTAGCGGCGTCGTCGCCAAGTCAGTCGGGCTTGTGCAGGGTGACTTGCATCAGGTCTATGCGACCCAGCCGGAAGCCTGCCTCGCAATAGGCCAGGTAGTAGCGCCACATCCGCAGGAAACGTTCGCCGAACTGGCTCAGGATGGATTCACGCACCTTGCGCACCCGCTGCTGCCAATGATTCAGCGTATTCGCGTAATGCTGCCCGTAATATAGCGGCCGTTGCACTTGCAGGCCTGCCGCTTGCGCCTGCTGCTGGAACACATCGGGTGATGCCAGCATGCCGCCGGGGAAGATGTATTTCTGGATGAAGTCCACCTGTTTGCGATAGGTCGGGAATATCCGGCCATCAATGGTGATGCCCTGGATAGCCGCGCGACCACCCGGCTTGAGCACTTTATGCAAGGTAGAGAAATACTGGGGCCAGTATCGCTCGCCCACGGCTTCATACATTTCGATTGAGACCACCCGGTCATACTGCTCGTGCACATCGCGGTAATCCTGCAAGTGGAACCGGACGCGATCTGATAATCCTTCTGCTTCTGCGCGACGCCTGGCTTCCTTTTCCTGTGCCTCGGATAGGGTAATGCTGGTCACGCGGCATCCGCTTTCCCGTGCGGCATACAAAGCGAAGCCGCCCCAGCCTGAGCCGATCTCCAGTAAATGATGCTCGGGTCGCAGATCAAGTCTATCCAGCATCAAACGAAACTTGTTCATCTGTGCGTCATGCAGTGACTGATCCGGCCGCTCGAAGACAGCACTGGAATAGGCCATGGTCTCGTCCAGCCACAGGCTGTAGAAATCATTGCCCAGGTCATAATGATGGGCAATGTTGCGGCGACTGCCTCGACGTGAATTACCATTGAGCATGTGCCCAATCGCGAGCACCATGCGCTTGAACCAGGCGCCCTGGTCCAGCTCACGTACGGCATCCTCATTGAGCACCAGCACTTCCAGCAATGACACCAGGTCGGGGCTGTCCCAGTCTCCGTCCATGAAAGCCTCGGCAAATCCTACATCGCCACGGATGAGTGACTTGCGAAGCACCTTGCTGCTGTAGATATGAATCTCACCATGCGGGCCGGGCTGGTGACCCTCAAACTGCAGCAAATCCCTGTCTGGCAGCCACACGTGCAGGCTGCCAAACTCAAGGTTGCCGAGTAATCGCGTCAACAGCCTGGCGGACCAGGAGTCCCGGTCAGTGGCGATACGCTTGGTCAGTTCAGTGTCGGACATCACGAGACCTCTTGTCTTGGCGGCGCGGGCTTGGGATGAAAGCGCGCGCCCCGCAGCCATATTTTGAAAGCTTGCCAGTGGATTGCTGCCATGACCTTGATCGACATCAAAGGCATGGCCAGCAATTGCCATAACAGCACGCGATCCGTGAGCGGCTGCCGCTTCCCATCCAGGCTTGCCGCCATCAGCATCCGCTGCTGTCCGGCCTCGGCCTGGAACAAACGAATCAGCACCCGGAAATGCATGTCGGGCGCGCTGAACCGGAATCGGTATTCACC
>JBFKCG010000291.1:0-2302 GCA_041620675.1 Nevskiales bacterium | reverse complement strand
CTTGGCTACACATTCAGCCATGCCGTAACGGTCGCTGCCGAACGTGGCTATGATTTAATGACACATATAGACGGCGATGGACAATTTGATGCCGCAGATATACCCAAGCTGCTGCGACCCGTCATTGACGGGAAAGCAGATATGGTAACTGCATCGCGCTTTCTTGATCGTGACAATTCGCCTGACATGCCAATTATTAAACGGCTGGGCAATGCTGGTGTTGCAGGCATTGTGAGATTACTGACCGGCAAAAAGTTTGCCGATGTGTCCTGCGGTTTTCGCACATTTTCAAGAAATGCGCTCCTGAGAATGAACCTGTTTGGCACGTTTACTTATACCCAGGAATCGTTTCTTGACATGGTTTTCAAGAATCTGAGAATCCATGAGATTCCAATCAGAGTACGTGGTGTCAGGGAATTCGGCACGTCACGCATCGCGGCAAGCCTGACGCGTTACGCCACGCGCTCCCTGAAAATAATGGGCCGCGCATTCATTGCCTACCGCCCCTTCAGTTTTTTCGGAACGATCGCCCTGTTTTTTCTGACTGTGGGGGCTGGCCTACTGGGATTTCTTTTCTGGCATTATGTCGGTTCAGGCGCTTTCACACCACATATCTGGGCGGGTTTTGTAGGCGCGTCATTTGCGTTTCTTGGAATTCTCACGCTGGTGATTGCAATAGTCGCAGATATGCTTGTACACATGCGCATGAATCAGGAACAATTACTTTACCTTGCCAAGCTTCAGCGATGGGAATCGATTCGTGGACGAGATTGATCTGATTGGCATGATCGACAACCGGACGTCGATGCTTTGGGCTCCAGTCGGGAATCGCGATTTGCGGTGCGAGGACAAGTGCAATCTTCGCGACCTGTAACTGTCTCGCTAATCACAACCACGTATCCTCGTGCAGAGGACGACCTGGAGCAGCCGCGATTCGTTGCCGACCTCGTGGAACACATGGCGGCGTTGGACGATCGCTTCGAGTTCACTGTTCTGGCTCCCCATGCAGAGGGTCTGAGGAAGAACGATTGCATCAACGGGATCAAGATCAGGCGATTCCAGTACTCCTTAAATGCTCGCCGTCAATGCCTCGCCTATGGCCATGGCATCCCCGATAATCTCCGTCATTCATTACGCGCACGTCTCCAGCTGCCGGGGTTCTGCCTCAGGCTCGCTCAGGAAGTGATGGCTTTGACTTCAGATTGCGACCTGCTGCATGTCAACTGGATCGAGCCGGGCGTCATAGCCGGATTTGCCAATTTCTTTGCCGGCAAACCTCTGGTGCTGAGCGTGCATTCGGTAGACCCTGCCCGACGCCGCTTGAATCAGCTTGCACTCAGATTTGCCGATTTCACCCTGTTCAACAGTGAATTCACGCGAAGCATGCTGATAAGTGAGAACAATAACCACGCCACAGCAGTAATATATCCTGGCTACGACGAAAACTTCCGGCGCGCTGCAACCAGCCCGGAACTCAGAAAGGAACTCGGCTTTTCCAGTCGTGATGTGCTGATCATTGGCGTCGGGCGGATGATTGAACTCAAGGGCTTTCATGTGCTGTTGCATGCGGCAGAACGCATTCTTGCCCGCCATGAGCAGACCTCGATTGTGTTGATTGGCGATGGCCCGCAGTTGCCGGCGTTGCAGCAACAGGCAGCAGACGCCGGCATCGGCAGCAAGGTGATATTCCTGGGATCCCGCCCGCGCGCATTCGTGGCCAAAGCGCTGCACGCTGCCGACATTTTTGTGACCCCTGGCATCGCCGATACCAGGGGTCGGGCAGAAGGTTTTGGGATTGCTACTGTGGAAGCCATGGTTTCTGGCCTGGCCTGCGTCGGGTCCGATATTGGTGGTACCAGGGAAGTGATTGGTGAAGATGGCCAGGCCGGGCTTCTGGTCAAGTCCGGGGATGCCTCGGAACTCGCAGCAGGAATCTCGCAGCTCATTTTGCACCCGCAACGTCGTCAGGCACTCGGGCAGGCGGCAAGAACCCGTGCGGAGCGGATGTTCACATGGGATCGGGCAGCCCGGAGCACCCTGGCTGTGTACCGGCGGTCACTGGGCGAACATGAGGCCGAGGAAATTTAGGGACGCAAAATGATGACCAGTAAGCGACCTGCATCCCGAACCGCACCGAAAGATCCGGCCTATACTACCGAGCTTTACGACCCCAGCTATTATTCCAAGCTGACAGCTGCGCAAAGTTCACTCAGTCATCGCTGGCGCTGCCAGTGGTTGCAAGATGTATTGATACCTGAACCAGGGGATCGAATTGTCGACCTGGGATGCGGTGCCGGCCTGG
>JBFKCG010000290.1:0-2368 GCA_041620675.1 Nevskiales bacterium | reverse complement strand
GTTGGGCATTGCACTGTCAGGGGCGGGGCTTCAGGAAGACCGGGTTGCCCACCGTGGTCAGGGACAGCTCATCGAAGGTTTCTACGCGCCAGCTTGTGCCTAAGGGGCCTTCCATCAGTGGCACGCGGCCAATCGGTTGGCTATGCGTGAACGCATTGCTTGTGATCGGGACATGCACGACCGGCACACCATTGGCCAGGATGCGCAGCATCTGGTTTGCGCCACCGCGCACGGTAACCGTCAGTGTGGCCTGTTCCGCAAGTATGGTGTCGCCAAACATGCCGCTCTGGCCATCGGTCGTGGACACGGTCATCTCCAGTTCCGGGCTGTCAGCCACGCCGCGTGTGCGGATATACAGGCGGCCGGCCTTGATCGCTTGCGAGATCGCGGCACGTGACAGCTCAGGTGCATAGACGGCGGTAGCGGAGGAGCCATATCCCTTGCGGCTGCGTTCTGCAGGCTTGTCCACGCCCTTGGAATCCGAGCCGCTGACCGGCGCCACCTTATAGCCCTGGCGCAGCAGGTCTTCCCAGTAGTCGATGGCGAGCTGCATGAACGGATTCTGGGTGGTGCCAGGTAATGGGCAACTGCCGTTGAGGTCCGTGCAGTTGGCAAGGGTTGGCCCGTTGGCGACCTCGATGGTGTCGACCAGGGCCCAGTCAATGACCCCGCCCAGGGTGAATTCACAGCCTCGGCAGAAATTCTCGAACACCGGGCCGGGAAAGGTGGTGGGATGGTTGACCTGGAACAAGGCGCCTGCGGCCTTGGCCGCGCGCTGGATGTCACCCAGGCTGACTTCCTCAAAGCCGTGCCGGTATTCAAAGACGCCCGGTGTCTCGCCATGCGTGTTGGCATGACCGAAGTAGGTGATGATCTCGCGCCCGGGCCAGATCAACAGGTCAGGGTTGGCACGCTGGATGGTGCCCAGCTCATGCCAGTGCCTGCCCGTGACGTATTCGGTGAACATCAGGAAATCGAGCTGTGCGTCACGTGCCTGCTGCACCAGCTCGGGCCAGTCCGGTGCGCTGGGGTTGGAGTGAACCCCATGCATGTGGAAGTCACCATGGAACCAGTCAGGGCCGCCGCGCGCGATGTGCGTACTGTCCGCAGGGTCGCTGGCAGGGGTGGCACCTGTCACCGGGCTAAAGCATTGCACCTGCACCGACCAGTCGGCACCCCCAGGTGCCACTGCGGCAAAGCCCAGTTCCACATGCCACACGCCCGACTCAATGCGGCCGGGCGTGTAGCCACGGTCTGCACTGTCGGCCTGGATGAAGATGGGAGGCTGGTTGCTGTGCAGCTTGCCCTGGCGGCTGCCAGACCAGCCGCGGAAGCCGGCCGCCGTGCGATAGCCATCGGCGTCATACACGCCAAGATCCAGTACGGTTTGCGTGATGGGCGTGCCGCCGAAGGGACGACGATCACTCCAGCGATACCCAACCTCAATCCGGGTCGTACCAGCACGCACGTCCACCGGTAGTACGGCATAGGTTTTTTCCTGACTCTCCTCGACGCCCCCCGTGATCTGGACTGGGTCAGCGCCCGGTATGCAGGCCGGCGCGTTGCTGGGAACGGGCGGCGGCGGAGGTTCAGGAGGCGGCTGTGTTGGCGCTGGCGTCTGGTTCTCCACGATGCCAGCATCGTCAGACGATGAACTGCCACCGCAGGCGGACAGGATAAATGCAGCCAGACATGCTGCGATGAGCGTGCGCGCTGTGTTTTTCATGTGGGGATTGTAGACCAGCCTGGCCCTGTAAGCCTGATAAACTGCGCAGCATGCAAATCCCCGTCCTGACGCTCAAACCCCGCGAAGACAAGCGCCTGCGCATTGGCCATCTGTGGGTCTTCAGCAATGAAGTGGATACCGTCAAGTCGCCACTCAAGGGCCTTGAGCCGGGGGGGCTATGTCGAGTCGAGGATAGCCGCGGCCAGGCGCTCGGCTTGGCAACGGTCAGCCCGAATGCCCTGATATGCGGTCGCATACTGACGCGCAGGGCAGACGCCAGCATTGACGTGGGCTGGTTCTGCCGACGTCTTGCGCGTGCCCTGGCCCTGCGGGAACAAGTCTACGAGAAGCCATATTACCGCCTGGCCTATGGTGAGTCAGATGGCCTGCCGGGCTTGGTGATCGACCGCTATGGTGACGTCTGTGTGGTACAAATTGCCACGGCTGGCATGGAGCGACTGAAACAAGAGATTATCGAGGCACTCAAGGAAGTGTTGGCACCGGCCGGCATCCTGTTCCGCAATGACATTGCGATGCGCGAGATGGAAGGCCTGCCCGCTTATGTCGAGGCACTGGGAAGCGTGCCGGAGCAGATCGAGATCGAGGAAGGTGGTGTTCGTTTCAGGGTGCCATTGGATGCCG
>JBFKCG010000289.1:0-2408 GCA_041620675.1 Nevskiales bacterium | reverse complement strand
TACCACCTGAGCTCCTTTACCCGTCACAAGGACGTTCGCATCAAGCTGGCCACCAAGGGCGACCAGCCTGCCGTGCCTTCCATCACCAAGTTGTGGGCGAATGCCAACTGGTACGAGCGCGAAGCCTGGGACCTGTTTGGCATCAAGTTTGAGGGTCATCCCAACCTGCGCCGCATCATGATGGCGAACACCTGGGAAGGCCATCCGCTGCGCAAGGACTACCCGGCGCGCGCGACCGAATTCGAGCGCTTCACGCTGGACGCAGCCAAGGTTGAGCGGGAGCAGGAAGCCATGCGTTTCGTGCCCGAGGACTGGGGCATGCGGCGTGAACATGACGGCACCGATTTCATGTTCCTCAACCTCGGGCCTAACCATCCAAGCGTGCATGGGGTCTTCCGCATCATCCTGCAACTGGATGGCGAGCAGATCGTGGATTGCGTGCCGGAGATTGGCTACCACCATCGTGGTGCCGAGAAGATGGGCGAGCGCCAGAGCTGGCACACCTATATTCCCTACACCGATCGCATTGATTACCTCGGTGGGGTGATGAACAACCTGCCGTATGTGATGGCAGTGGAGAAGCTGGCCGGCATCACCGTGCCGCCACGCGCGCAGACCATCCGCGTGATGATGTCTGAATTCTTCCGCATCACCTCGCACCTGCTGTTCTACGGCACCTTTGCGCAGGACGTGGGTGCCATGTCACCGGTGTTCTTCATGTTCACCGACCGCATGAAAGCCTACGACGTGATCGAGGCGATCACGGGTTTCCGCATGCATCCGGCCTGGTTCCGTATCGGCGGCGTGGCGCATGACCTGCCCGAAGGCTGGGACCGGCTGGTGCGTGAATTCCTCGACTACATGCCCAAGCGCCTGGATGAATACAACAAGGCCGCTTTGCAGAACCGCATACTCAAGAAGCGCTGCATCGGTGTGGCCAGTTACACCATGGAAGAAGCCCTGGAGTGGGGTGTGACCGGGCCGAACCTGCGCGCCACCGGCATGAACTGGGACTATCGCAAGCAGCGTCCCTATTCCGGTTACGAGAATTTCGAGTTTGAGGTGCCGGTCGGCCACAACGGTGATATCTATGACCGCGCGCTGATGCGCGAACAGGAAATCCGCCAGAGCCTGCGCATTATTCGCCAGTGCCTGGATCACATGCCATCAGGGCCCTACAAGGCCGAACATCCCCTGACCACGCCGCCAGTCAAGAAGCAGACGATGCAGGACATCGAGACCCTCATCAATCACTTCTTGGGTGTGAGCTGGGGCCCGGTCATCCCTGCCGGCGAGGCTTGTGCCGCGGTCGAGGCGACCAAGGGAATCAACAGCTACTACTTGGTGAGCGATGGCAGCACCATGAGTCATCGTACGCGTATCCGCACGCCCAGCTTCCCGCACCTGCAAATGATTCCTTACGTGGGCAAGGGCTTGCTGGTGGCGGATTTGATCGCGTTGATTGCCAGCATTGATTTCGTGATGGCGGACGTGGATCGCTAGGCTCCGGACGAACCAGATATGTTGACTGAACACGAAATTGCCGAAATCCAGCACGAGATGGCGCACTATGAAGACCCGCGTGCGGCCTCGATCGAGGCGCTGAAGGTCATCCAGAAGACGCATGGCTGGGTGTCGGATGAACAGCTCAAGGCCGCTGCCGATTTGCTGGGCATGTCGGCGGAACAACTCGACAGCGTGGCAACTTTTTATAACCTGATCCATCGCCGGCCGGTCGGCCGCCATGTCATCAAGGTCTGCGACAGCGTGGCCTGCCATATCATGGGTCACGACCGTTTATATGGCCGCCTGCGTGACAAGCTTGGCGTGTCTTATGGCCAGACCACCGGCGACAACCGTTTTACCTTGCTGCCGATCCCCTGCCTGGGCACCTGTGATCGTGCCCCCGCCATGCTGGTCGGTGATGACCTGCACCGTGATCTTGAGGATGTGGGCAAGGTCGATGCGGTATTGGAGCAATACAAATGACCGCGCCTAGCTGCAAAGTCGACGAGAAGCGCCCACTGACGCGCAATATCCGGCCGGGCGAGGCGCCGCCGGACCTCAAGACCTATGAACGGGCGGGGGGTTACCAGGCGTTGCGCCATGCGCTCAAGCACCTGGCCTGCACCGGCGTCACCGAACTGGTGAAGCTGGCGAACTTGCGTGGCCGTGGTGGCGCGGGTTTTCCCACTGGCGTGAAATGGTCGTTGATCCCGATGGGTGACGACGCGCCCAAGCGCAAATACGTCATTGCCAACGGCGACGAAATGGAGCCGGGCACGTTCAAGGACCGCCTGCTGATCGAAGGTGATCCGCACCAGCTCATTGAAGGCATGATCCTGGCGGGTTATGCCATCCAGGCCGACGTGGGTTATATCTTCCTGCGTGGCGAGTACACTGTCGGC
>JBFKCG010000288.1:0-2415 GCA_041620675.1 Nevskiales bacterium | reverse complement strand
GAAACGCTTGTCACCAGCCCCAAAAACCACATGCGGGCGTATCGCGCAGGTTCGGGTCAGGCCCGCGCTGTTGAATGACAGGATGTCCTTCTCGGCCTGGATCTTGCTGTCCGCATAGGGGGCCTGCGAGATGCCGGAATAAGGCAGGGTCTCGTCACCGTTCTCGATGTCATTGCCCTCGTACACCGCGCTGGCCGAGCTGATGTAGACCAGGCGCGGGGTGGCGTGGGCAATGCAGGCCTCCATGATGTTCTCGCTGCCGCCATGGTTAACCGCCCAGATATCCTCGATGCGATTGTGCTTGGTGTGTACGAGTGAGGCGTTGTGGATGATGCTGTCCATGCCCTTGCAGGCATTGATGACGGACTGCCGGTCGCGGATGTCGAGCTTGATGAACTTCACGTCATGGCGAAATGGTTGGTCGTTAACGTCGGCGCAGGTGACGTCAAAGCCGATGTCGGCAAATCGCTCTACCAGTGCGCGCCCGATGAAGCCATTGCCACCCGTGACGAGAATTTTTCTGCTCATGCCTGTACCGCCTATTTGTATGTGCCGAATGCCTGGTCCCAGAACGGGAATATCGAGGCGTAGTTGTAACGGACCTTGTGATGATGGAAGTCGTGCCGGACGGTCCAGAAGTTGAACAGCCGGAAAGCAGGGTGGGGGAGCACCAGGTTCGAATGGACGATGATGTTGATGACCGAGTGCAGGAAGAACACGAACAGGAACGAAGTCGCGCTGATGGGTCCGAGGATCACGATGGACAGTACCAGCAGGCCCAGCCCGCCCATGGTCTCGATCGGATTGAGGTAAATGCTCTTGTCTGAGGTTGTGTGGCGAACGTGATGGTGCACGCCGTGGATGTACTTCATCAGCCTGGGATGATGCAGGCTGCGATGAAAGAAGTAATACATGAAGTCATACAGCAGCAGCACGCCCAGGACCTCTCCGAGCAGGGTGGTGACCCCCGGCCAGCTGCCGTAAAGCGATGTTTCGCCCAGGAAGTAGAAGAAGGCGACGAAAATGGATAACGACAGCAGGTTGTTCAGCATCGTGTTGATATGTTTGCGTGCGAGCGGAATCTCGTCTCGCTCAGTGCTGCGGATGCGGTATTGGCGGTAGCGCGCGGAGTGGGCCATCCAGGTGAGGCCGGCCATGAGCAGTGCGTCAAATAGCAGCAAGCCAATCCAGATGGCGAAGAACGTCGTCGTCATGAAGCGTTTCCTTGACCGCCTTTGGCGGCGGGCGACTTTTTGAGCAAGGTGATGAGTGCCGCCAGTTTTTGTGACCAGCGGCGAGAAAACAGCAGCCGGATGCTGCTGCGGGCCTTGGCGTAATCCCCGGGCTTGACCGGATACAGCTTGGGCGGAATCTGGAAACCAAAGCGATCAGTGAGTACGGCCTTTGGATTGGTGTAGGCACGCAAGCCATCGCGGCCGTTCATGCGGCCAAAGCCGGAATACTTCACGCCGCCGAAGGGCAGGTCCTGGTTCAGGTAGCACAGCCCGAAGTCATTGATGACGGTGGCGCCGGCCTCAAGCTGGGCGGCAATGTATTCGCCTCGCAGTCGGTCACGGGTGAACACGGAAGACTGCAGGCCAAATTCCGTGCTGTTGGCCAGCGCAATGGCCTCGGCGTCATCCTTCACGCGAAAGATAAGCATGACCGGTCCAAATACCTCTTCGCGCGCGATGCGCATGTCGGGCGTGACATCCACCAGCACCGTCGGCGGATAAAAGTGGCCCGGCCCATCCGGCCGCTTGCCACCAACCAGTGCGCGTGCGCCATGGGCCAGCGCATCGGTCACAAGCGTATCCACGATGTTGACCTGCAGGGGCGAAGTCATGGCGCCGACATCAAGAGAGCCGGGGGCGGTGGGCACACCCTGTCGCAGCTCGCCGGCGAGCCTGGATACTTCCGCGACGAATCGATCATGGATGGCGTCCTGCACGATGACGCGCTCGGAGGCGATGCAATTCTGGCCCAGGTTGATGTAACAGCCGCCCAGTGCCGAGTGCACAGCCTGGGTGAGGTCGGCGTCGTCGCAGACGATCAGGGGATCCTTGCCGCCCAGCTCCATCACCACCGGTGTCAGGTGTTCGGCGCTGCCCTGGATGATGCGGCGGCCATTGCCTACCGAGCCGATGAACAGGATCTTCTGCACGCCACCGCGAACTAGCGCGGCGCCGGTTTCGCCATAGCCGTTGATGATCTGCACGGTGTGCTTGGAAAAGCCCTCGCGATCCAGCGCTTCATCGAGGATGCGCTGGAAGCGCAAGGTGGACCAGGCCACCATCTCGGAGGCCTTGATAATGACGGCGTTGCCTGCCATCAGGGGCGCCACCAGTGACCCGAAAATGTTCTGGAACGGGTAGTTCCACGGCACGATGCAGGCCACCACGCCGAGCGGGCGAT
>JBFKCG010000287.1:0-2429 GCA_041620675.1 Nevskiales bacterium | reverse complement strand
TTGTGGATGTCGCGCCAGATCAGCAGCATTCCGATCTACGCGCTGACCCGGCATGAGCGGACCCGCCGCCGCATGGCCCTCTGTCGGGGCGTCTATCCGGTGGGCTACGATGCCTCCATGACTGAGCCCATACCCGAGCCTCGCCAGGCCATAGCCTGCCTGCAGAACCGCGGCCTGTTAAATACCGGCGACCGCATCATCCTCACGCATGGTGAGGCCGGTGAACCTGGCGGCACCAATGCCATGAAAGTGCTGTTGGTCACATGAGCCCGCGCAAGCTCGAAGACGGTCGGCCCATCGTGGGCTGGCGCGAGTGGGTGGGGCTACCGGGCCTGGGCCTTGCACGCATCAAGGCCAAGATCGACACCGGGGCCCGCACCTCCGCGCTGCACGCCTTTGCCATCGAAACCTTCACCCGTCGCGGCAGCAAGCATGTGCGCTTTGGCCTGCACCCCGAGCAGCGCTCGGAGAGCCGGGAAGTCTGGTGTGAATCCGAGGTCGTTGACGAGCGCTGGGTCTCGGACTCCGGCGGCAAGCGCGAGAAGCGCCTGGTGATTCGCACGCCACTGTACTTGGGCGATGATCACTGGCCCATCGAGATCACCCTAACCCAGCGTGACACCATGTTGTTTCGCATGCTGGTCGGGCGCACGGCCTTGAATAGCCGGCTGTGTGTTGACCCGGACGCATCCTATCTTTTTGGCAAACGTAATTACCGTATTCGCAAACCATGAAACTGTTGGTCCTCTCCCGTAACAAGGCCCTGTATTCCACCCGGCGACTGGTCGAGGCCGCCTTGCAGCGCGGCCATGATATTCGCGTCGTTGATCCGCTGCGCTGCTACATGAACATCGAGGTGCATAACCCGGAGGTGCATTACCGCGGCCAAGAGCTGGGCGGCTACGACGCGGTCATCCCGCGCATCGGCGCCTCCATCACCTTCTATGGCACCGCGGTGCTGCGCCAGTTCGAGATGATGGGCGTCTATACCCTCAACGAGTCCGTGGCCATTGCACGCTCCCGCGACAAGCTGCGCACCTTGCAGCTGCTATCGCGCAAGGGCATCGGCCTGCCGGTGACCGGTTTCGCGCATAGCCCGGATGACACGCAAGACCTGCTCAACCTGGTGGGTCAGGCACCGATGGTGATCAAGCTCATCGAGGGCACCCAGGGCAAGGGCGTGGTGCTGGCCGAGACGCGCAAGGCAGCCGAAAGCGTGTGTGATGCCTTCCGTGGCCTGGATGCCCACTTCCTGGTGCAGGAATTCATTCATGAGGCCAATGGCGCCGATATCCGCTGCTTCGTCATCGGAGACCGCGTGGTCGCTGCCATGAAGCGGCAGGCCAAGGAGGGCGAGTTCCGCTCCAACCTGCACCGCGGTGGTAGCTCGGAACAAATTCGCATCACACCCGATGAGCGCAGCACGGCATTGCGTGCAGCCAAGATCATGGGCCTGAACGTGGCGGGCGTGGACCTGCTGCGCTCAAACCGTGGACCGGTAGTAATGGAGGTGAATTCCTCACCGGGACTGGAAGGCGTCGAGAAAGCCACCGGCCAGGACATCGCCACCAAGATCATCGAGTTCATCGAGGAAAATGCCGAGCACGGGCGGACCCGCACGCGCGGCAGTCATTGATAAGGCCTACGGCCTGACTTCAATACGAGCGACGAACTCGGTTCGATCTTTTCTGGCCTGCGGCTTGCCCCCTGCCGCTGTGCTTTACCTACGCGGACGGGATGCGTGTTATTCGATCACCAGCGGGCCGGAGCCGGGCAGCATCGTCACCAGATCTGCGCCGACCAGCTTCGAAGGCGTGTAGCTGCCGCCGACGGGCCGGTTCTTCAGCAGGAACTCCACCACCGCAAGTGAGCCGGTGACCGTCAGGCTGTAGCCGTTCGCGGTCTTGATGCGTGCAGTTTTTTTCTCGCCCTTGGCATTCGTGGCCTCGCCCCAGACACAGGTCGACAACTTGGCGCGGGTTTCTTCGCTTGGGCCCCTGACGGTCTTGCCAATGCGTGACTTGATCAGGTTTTGCACAAAGCCCAGGCCAAGCAGCCAGCGGAAATAATTGGCGCGCTTGGCGTTGGCAATCATCCCTGGCGTACCCGGGATATAGACCTCGATGTTGGGAATGCCGGTGCTGTGATAGGCGGTGGACACATCGCCCCAGGGGATCGTCATCGCGAGTTTCTCGCCATCCCCGAAATCGATCTTGCGCACCTTGGCCGCCAGCGGCACCATCACGATCTCGCCATGGCGACGCACCTTGCCGCCTTGCGCCAGCCCTTCCACCGAGGTCTTGGCTGTGCCGGGCGAGAAACCAGAGCGCGAATCAAAACCCAGCGCCAGCTCGGTCGCATCCGGCAATGCCTTCTTCAGCGACGCCGCCACGCAATCGGTCGGGATCACATCAAATCCCACCCCAGGA
>JBFKCG010000286.1:0-2435 GCA_041620675.1 Nevskiales bacterium | reverse complement strand
GCTGGCAGGCCTGGCCGCGCAGGGAGAAACGGCGATCCAGCGCATTTACCATATCGATCGTGGCTACGAGGTGATCGAGGAAAAGCTGTCCCAGCTGGGTGCCAGCATCCGCCGTGAGCCAGCCAAGAAACCTGTGCCGAAATACACGGTCTGAGGTTGTCTTATGAAATCGCCACTGACCATTGCACTGTCAAAGGGCCGCATCCTTGAGGAGGCGCTGCCATTGCTGGCGCGCACCGGTATCACGCCGATTGAGAACCCGCTGAAGAGTCGCCTGTTGCGGTTCGCCACTAACCGCAAGGATGTCGACATCATCGTGATCCGCGCGGCTGATGTGCCGACCTTTGTCGAGTATGGCGCCGCAGATTGTGGTGTCGCCGGCAAGGATGTGCTGATCGAGCATGGCGGCGAGAACCTGTATGAGCCGCTGGACCTAGGCATTGCGAGCTGTCGCCTGATGGTCGCTGGCCTGCCGGGTGCGGTCGAGGCTGCGGCCGGGCGTCGCTTGCGCGTGGCGACCAAATACGTCGAGTTGACCCGTCGTTATTTCGCCGCGCGTGGCCAGCAGGTAGAACTGATCAAGCTGTACGGTTCGATGGAATTGGCGCCACTGGTGGGGCTCGCCGACCTGATCGTGGACCTGGTGGATACCGGCAATACCCTCAAGGCCAATGGCCTGGTGCAGATGGAGCTTATCCAGTCGATCAGCTCGCGCCTGATCGTCAACAAGGCGGCCATGAAGATGAAACACGCACGTATCCAGGCCTTGCTGGAATCACTGCGGCAGGCGTCAACGCCGAGTGCCGCCTGACAACCCTCAGGCCACCCAAGGTCACACTGACATCATGGATATCCGGCGCCTGTCCACAAGCTCGCCCGATTTCGAGGCCGCATTCTCGCAACTGATCGCCTATGACCCGCAAGGGGACGAAAAGGTGGAGTCAACGGTGCGCGCCATCCTGGCCGAGGTACGCGCGCGGGGGGATGCCGCGGTGCTGGAATACACGCGCCGTTTTGATGGCAGTGATGCCGAGAGCCTGCGGTCTCTTGAGATCCCGGCGTCCCGGCTGGCCTCCGCGCTGTCGGAAGTGAGTGCGGACAAACGTGCTGCCTTGCAAGCAGCAGCGGAACGCCTGCGCAGTTACGCCGAGCGCCAGCGCCTCGAAGCCTGGGAATTCAAGGACGCTGAAGGCAACCGGATGGGTCAGCGGGTAACGGCGCTCGACCGCGTGGGCGTCTATGTGCCAGGTGGCAAGGCCAGTTATCCATCTTCAGTACTGATGAACGTGATACCGGCACAGGTTGCCGGTGTTCGCGAAATCATCATGGTGGTGCCAGCGCCAAATGGTGAGCTGAACCCACTGGTACTGGCCGCTGCGTCCATTGCCGGTGTCAGTCGCGTGTTCACGATTGGTGGGGCGCAGGCGATTGCGGCCCTGGCCTTTGGGACCGAAAGCATCCCGGCAGTGGACAAGATCGTCGGGCCAGGCAATGCCTATGTGGCAGCGGCCAAGCGCCTGGTCTTCGGTACCGTTGGCATCGATATGGTGGCGGGCCCGTCAGAAATTTTGGTGATCTGTGATGGGCACACCAATCCCGACTGGATTGCCATGGACCTGTTCTCCCAGGCCGAGCACGACGAGACTGCGCAGGCCATCCTGTTGTCACCCGATGCCAAATTCCTGGATGCGGTTTCAGCCAGCATGACGCGGTTGGTGGCGGAACTGCCGCGCGAAGCCATCATTCGCCGGTCAATCGCGGATCGTGGTGCGTTGGTTCAGGTGCGTGACCTTGGGCAGGCGGTGGAGCTATCCAACCGCATTGCACCAGAGCATCTGGAGCTGTCGGTCGAGAGCCCGCAGGATTTACTGCCGATGATTCGCCACGCGGGTGCGATTTTCATGGGGCGCCACACGCCCGAGGCTTTTGGCGATTACTGCGCTGGCCCCAATCACGTGCTGCCAACGGGCCGTAGCGCACGCTTTGCTTCACCGTTGGGCGTGTACGACTTCCAGAAGCGCAGCAGCCTGATCGAGGCCTCCCCCGACGGCGCCTCAGCGCTAGCGGGCATCGCATCGACACTGGCGGGTGGCGAGGGCCTGCAGGCGCACGCACGCTCGGCTGATTACCGCAACAAGAAAGGTTAGGGCGGTATGGCAGGGAACCGGGTGGCGGACTGGGTGCGGCCGGCGATCAGGGCGTTATCGGCTTATCACGTACCCGACAGTCGCGGGCTGATCAAGCTGGATGCGATGGAGAATCCCCATGGGTGGCCGCCAGAGCTATTGCCTGCCTGGCAATCACGACTGGCCTCGGCAGCCCTGAACCGCTATCCCGATCCCCAGGCGAGCACGCTGAAAGAGCGCCTGCGCACGAGCATGGGTATCCCGCCAAGCGCCGAAGTGCTTTTGGGGAATGGTTCCGACGAGATCATC
>JBFKCG010000285.1:0-2444 GCA_041620675.1 Nevskiales bacterium | reverse complement strand
GTGGCCCGCGGCCTTGGCTGCAGGATCCAGCTCATGCGCAATGGCCTGGCCGATTCGGGCAAGCTGATCGGGCAATGCCTGGTAACTTTTCTCGGCGATCTCGTCGAGCCGTGTGGCAGCAGCGGTCAGCATGAACAGCGGGCTGCGCGCCTGCTGTGCAATCGTGCGAACGGCCGCGTCCTGCCAATGCGGAATGTGCGCCTTTTCGGCCATCTCGAAGGATTTCTGGCGCGTGGACTGGCGCAGTGACAATGCCATCCGCGGAGCCGTGTTGCTTACGTCCTCGCCGAGCACCAGCACGGCATCCGCCTGTTCAATCTCGCGCAGGCTTGGCGCAGGCGCCATGCCACGGGCATGAATATCTGCGATCAGTCTCACCAGGTGATGCTCAGCCGTCGACATGCCATCGCAGAAATTCTCCGCACCCACCAGCTGGCGCAAGGCGAAATTGGACTCCAGTGACGCGCGCGGTGAACCAATGCCTATGACGCGCTGCCCCTCTGCCAGCATCGGCGCCAATGTCTGCAGGGCCTGGTCGCGATAGACAGACTGCAGCGCTTCGCCATGCCGCAGCTGCGGCGTTGTCGGCCGATCTTCACGGTTGACGAAACCGTAACCAAAACGACCGCGATCGCAGAGGAAGTAGCTATTGATGTCGCCGTGGTAGCGATTCGTGATGCGCTTGAGTCGCCCATACCGCTCGCCCGGGCTGGTGTTGCAGCCGACGCCGCAGTGCGAGCAGACGGATGGCGCGGTCTGCAAGTCCCACTTGCGGCTGTAATGCTCGGACAAGGTCTTGTCGGTGAACACACCGGTCGGGCAAACCTCGACCAGGTTGCCGCTGAACTCGCTTTCCAGCACGCCCTCTTCGGCGCGGCCGAAATAGACATTGTTGCGCGAGGCAAAAACGGAGAGATCCTTGCCGCCGGCATAATCCTGGTAGAAGCGCACGCAGCGATAACAGGAGATGCAGCGATTCATCTCATGGTTAATGAAGGGCCCGAGATACTGGTTCTCGTGGGTGCGCTTGGTTTCCTCGTAGCGGCGGTAATTGTGGCCACTCATCACCGTCATATCCTGCAGGTGGCACTCGCCGCCTTCCTCGCAGACCGGGCAGTCATGCGGGTGGTTGGTCATCAGCCACTCAATGACCTCCTTGCGCATTTCCCGTGCATCGGGATGCTCCAGCGAGATGCGCAGTCCATCCGCCGCCGGCGTCATGCAGGACATCACCATCTTTCCGGTCGTGTCGTTCTCATCCTTGAACTGCATCACCGCGCATTGCCGGCAGGCGCCTACCGAGCCCATCGCCGGGTGCCAGCAGAAATACGGCAGGTTCAAGCCCTGCTCAAGGCAGACCTCCAGCAGGTTGCGACGTGGATCGACCTCAATGGGGCGACCGTCTACATATATGGTGGCTTTGCTCACACCGCCCTCGCCTGCGGCGACTTCAAGCGCCGTTCAAATTCTTCGGGGAAATACTTGAGCGCACTCTGCAATGGCTCCATCGCGCCCGGCGCGTGCGCACAGAAAGTGCGACCCGGGCCCAGCAATCGCGTATGCATTCGCAGCAGCTCGATATCCTGTGGTGTACCCTCGCCACGCTCAATGCGGATGAGGATTTTCTCGACCCAAGACAGGCCATCCCGGCACGGCGTGCACCAGCCACAGGATTCCTGCGCGAAGAAATGCTCAAGATTGCGCAGGACGCCAATCAGGTCCGTCTTGTCGTCAACCACCGTCATCTGCCCGGTGCCCATGCGGCTTCCCGCCTTGGCAATACTGTCGAAGTCGAAAGGCAGGTCCAGATGCTCCTCGGTCAGGAAATCAGTCGATGCCCCACCCGGCAGGAAGCAGCGCAGCTTCAGGCCATCACGCATGCCGCCGGCATGTTCTTCCAGAACTTCACGGATGGTCGTGCCCAGCGGCAACTCCCAGGCACCGGGCCGCTTGACCTTGCCGGAGACGCCATAAATCTTGGTACCGCCATCCTTGTTTTTCGAAATCGACTTGAACCAGTCCGCACCGTTGATGACGATGTGCGGCAGGTTGCAGAAGGTCTCGATGTTGTTGACGATCGTGGGCTTGCCAAACAAGCCGGAGATCTGCGGGAACGGTGGCTTGGCCCGCGGGATGGCTCGCTTGCCCTCCAGCGAGTTGATCAGGGCGGTTTCCTCGCCGCAGATGTATCGCCCCGCGCTGGTGTGCAGGTACAGTTCGAAATTGAAGCCACTACCGAGGATATTCTTGCCGATCAAGCCGGCCTCGCGAGCCTCGGCCAGCGCCTTGGTCAGCAAGGCCGCGCCGACAGTGTACTCGCCACGCAGGAAGATATAACCCACGTCGGCCTGGATGGCATAACCCGCCAGGATCATGCCTTCAATGAGCTGGTGCGGATCACCTTCGATCAGCAGGCGGTCCTTGAACGTGCCCGGCTCCATTTC
>JBFKCG010000284.1:0-2475 GCA_041620675.1 Nevskiales bacterium | reverse complement strand
GGCGTGTGGCGACATGGCGATTTCTTCGAGCTGAATGACCGGGGTGGCTGCTTTATCCGTGGACGCTCCGATTCAACGCTGAATCGGTATGGCGTGCGCATCGGCACGGCGGAAATCTACCGCTGCGTCGAAGCGTTGCCAGAGGTTGATGATTCCCTGATCGTGAATCTGGACCTGCCCGGCGGAAAGTTTTTCATGCCGCTATTCATCAAGCTGGCGGAAGGCGCAACACAGGACGCGGCACTGGAAGCGAAGATTGCACAAGCGCTCAGGGCACAATGCTCCCCCCGGCATATACCGGACAGGGTCATTGCGGTACCAGCCATCCCCTATACGCTCACCGGCAAGAAGCTCGAAGTGCCGGTCAAGAAGATCCTGATGGGCTTTGACCTGGCCAAGGCCGTGAGCCGGGATGCCATGCAGAATCCCGATGCCATCACGCCCTTCATGAAGCTGGCGCAGGACCCGGATTTTCTGCCTGCGAACTGAATGTTGCTTGAAGCCTCCCCGCAGCTAGGGGTTTGCAGGCGCTAGAAGATGGACAGCTGGGTTTTCGTCGTGAGGCCTTCGAGGATTTTCATGCCCTTGTAGGAATTCCCCTTGGCATTCAGTCGCGGGCTCCACACAGCGATGCTGAACTCGCCGGGGTGGATGGCGATGATGCCACCCCCCACGCCGCTTTTTCCCGGCAGGCCAACGCGAAACGCGAATTCACCGGCCTCATCGTAGAAACCGCAGAGCTGCATGATGGCGTTGATACGCTTGGTTCTCTTCTGGCTGATGATCCTCTCGCCGGTGGTGGGGTTGATGCCGTTGGCGGCGAGAAACAGGAAGGTCTGCGCCAGCTGGCGACAGGTCATCTCGATCGAGCACAGCTTGAAATAAAGGTCGAGGACGACGTCCACCGTGTTGTGCAGGTTGCCAAAATCCTTCATCAGGTTGGCGAGCGCGACATTCCTGAAGCCAGTCTGCTGCTCGGATTCCGCGATGCGCGGGCTATAGTCGATTTCCGGGATGCCTGAGATGCCACGGATGAAATCCAGCAAATCCCGCTTGGGGTCCGTCAGGCAACTGGCCAGGATGTCGCAGATGACGATGGCACCGGCATTGATGAAGGGATTGCGCGGGATGCCTCTTTCGTATTCCAGCTGAACCAGTGAATTGAAGGCTGATCCGGACGGCTCGACACCCATTCGATCCCACACCTTGCGACCCAGGATTTTCAGGGCAAGGGTGAGGGACAGCACCTTGGCGATGCTCTGGATGGAAAACTTCTCGTCGGAATCCCCAAATGAGTGGTGTTGGTTGTCGATTGTCGTCAGATGAATGCCCAGCTTGCCGGGATCCACATCCCGCAACTCGGGAATGTAAGAGGCAACCTTGCCCTGGTCGGGCTCCTCGTCAGCGTCCAGCGCCTGCACGAGCTCACGAAAGATGGTCTGGTAGTTGATGTCAGCCATCAGGCCACCGCGACGGTGGTGCCGAAACCCTGTCTTGTGCCGATACCCTGTCTCATCATGGATGCTGCCTCATGAGCCATTGCCTGCTTCCCGACTGTTTGTAGCATAAGGCCTTTGGATCGTGGGCATTGGGCGGATTTGGTCACGAGTCAGGCTGGCTGTCGTGATGGCCTGTCCTGAACAGGGCAGATAGCTGCTGCACAAGGGCCGATACTTGTTCACACTTTGTATTGGGAAGGCAGGACAACGATGCCCGATTTGCATGCCCTGGTTTATGTATCCATTGCCACGCGCCAGCTATCCATTGATGAGACAGATCACCTGTTGTTCCGCGCGCAGGCGCGCAATGAGACTTATGGCGTGACCGGCGCGCTGCTGTACACCGGCGGTCATTTCATGCAGTACATCGAAGGCCCGGCGGCGGGAATGTCGACGATATACGACATCATCAAGGCGGACGCCCAGCACCACGGGATTATCGAGCTGCTGCGAACACCGGTTGAAACACGCGAATTCCCGGAATGGTCCATGGGCTTCCAGTCGAAGGATGCCTATGGAATGTCCAACCCCTACAAGCTGATGGACTTCCTGCCACCCGAAGTGGCCCATTCCAGCAAGGCCTTGTCGTATCCCCGCAGCCTGCTGAACCGGTTCTGGAATCGCGCGTCACTTGCTGAGTCCTTCTGAAACTGGCTGGCAAGAGCACAACCATGGCGTAGACAAATCAGCCATTTGCGGCGCATGCCTGTCACATACCGTCATTCAGTTGCAGTTCACTGGCATCTCAAAGAAGGTTGCTGAGTCACCGTCGTGACAGAGCAGTACCATTGACCGTACGCAGCGTCAGGGCTGACGACGGGCAGCTTGTTCGACAAGACCAGAGCGCACGGATTATTAGCTACGGTGCAGTGGAGGCTGCCCCACTGAATACCTGCAGGCCACTGCTGCCGTCCGCCACATAGGCGGTGCTGCCCGCGATTGCAACGCCGCGCGCATTATCCGGCGTGTTGTAGCT
>JBFKCG010000283.1:0-2522 GCA_041620675.1 Nevskiales bacterium | reverse complement strand
CGTGCTGCAACGCGAATGCCGCGCACTCGGCTACAAGCCGGGCTTTTCCATCTTTGATTCCGACGACAGTCGCAAGCTGCTCAAGAGCCTGCACGTGGACGCCAAGGACAAGGACTTCCTCGATCGCGCGCAGGCCACTATCTCGCGCCTGAAAGGGGACATGCTGGATCCTGATGCAGCCATCGCACGCGCCGAGAGTGATGGCGAGGCTGCATTGGCGCGCCTGTATGGCGAATACCAGCGCCATCTCAAGGCCTATAACGCGGTGGACTTTGATGACCTGCTGCGCCTGCCGGTGAAGCTGTTCACAGAACACGCCGATGTGCGGCTGCGCTGGCAATCGCTGTTCCGTTACTGGCTGGTGGATGAATACCAGGACACCAACGCCACGCAGTACGAATTGCTGCGCCTGCTGGTGGGACCTGAGCCGCGATTCACCGTGGTCGGCGATGACGATCAATCCATCTATGCCTGGCGCGGCGCGCGCCCGGAGAATATCAGCCAGCTGCAGTCGGATTACCCTGCGCTCACCGTCATCAAGCTTGAGCAGAACTACCGCTCCTGCGGGCACATCCTCAATGCCGCCAATCACCTGATCCGTGGCAATCCGCGCCTGTACGAGAAAAAGCTCTGGAGCGCGCTGGGCCCGGGTGACAACCTGCGCATCCTGCCCTGCCCCGATGCAGAGGCCGAAGCCGAGCGCATCGTCTCCGAACTGGTCTCGCACCGCATCCGCGTCGGCAAGAACAGCGATGCGCAGTGGGCCATCCTCTATCGCAGCAACCATCAGGCACGCGTGTTTGAACGCGTGCTGCGCGAACGTGATATCCCGTATCGCCTGAGTGGCGGCCAGTCTTTCTTCGACAAGGCCGAGGTACGCGACCTGCTGGCCTACCTGCGCCTGCTGGTCAACCCGGACGACGACACCGCCTTCCTGCGCGTCATCAATACCCCGCGCCGCGAACTGGGTCCCACCACGCTGGAAAAGCTGGGTGAGTACGCGCAATCACGGCATCGCAGCCTGTTCGTGGCGGCGCAGGAAATTGGCGCGCTCGATCGCTTGCCGGAACGCAGTGCCCGCGCACTGGAACAATTCACTGCCTGGTGCGAGGGCCTGGCGCGCATGGCCGAATCCGAATCGCCCGCCGCAGTCGCGCGCACCCTGTTGCAGGACAGTGATTACCTGGAATGGCTCAAGTCTTCCGAGAAGGACCGGCGCGCGGGCGAGAAGCGCGTTGCCAATGTGCTGGAGCTGGTGGAGTGG
Organism: Nevskiales bacterium; assembly: GCA_041620675.1. GTDB lineage: Bacteria > Pseudomonadota > Gammaproteobacteria > Nevskiales > DATLYR01 > DATLYR01. The sequence goes on along the minus strand of JBFKCG010000283.1, from coordinate 1,258 downwards.
CTGGAGCGCATGGGCAGCGAGGCCGGCGGCAACAAGGACCTCGCCGACGTGGTGGCGCATCTGGGCCTGCTCGACCTGATCGAGAAGCGCGATGAGTCCAGCGAGGCCGGCAGCCAGGTGCAACTGATGACGCTGCACGCGGCCAAGGGCCTGGAATTTGATCACGTGTTCCTGGTGGGCGTCGAAGAGAACCTGCTGCCGCACCGCTCCAGCATCGAGGACGACAGCATCGAAGAAGAACGCCGGCTGCTGTACGTTGGCATCACCCGCGCGCGTCGCAGCCTGACGCTCAGCTTTGCCGCCAGCCGCAAGGCACGCGGACAGGACATGCCGTGCCAGCCCAGCCGCTTCCTGCAGGAGCTGCCGCTGAATGAAATCCATTGGGAAGGTGGGGACCCGGCCAAGACCAAGCCCATCGACCCGCGTGAGAGCAGTCGCGCACATCTGGCCGGCCTGCGGCAATTGCTGGGTGAATCCTGAAGCATTGCCTTCGCCAATAAAAAAGCCGCGCCGGATTACCGGCGCGGCTTGATGGTTTAACAGTTGGGGCTACAGGCCAGACATATGCTTGACCGCGGCCTCGATTTCGCCGTCACTCAAGCTCGGCATGCCACCGCGGGCCGGCATGGCGCCCTTGCCCTTGATGGCGCTGGCCGTCAGCTGCGCCAGGCTACCGCGCGAAGTCCATGAGCCCTTGTCGCCGATCTTGGGGGCATTCGGGAACGCGCCCATATGGCAGGCTCCGCACACCTGGGCTGTGACCTGCTCGCCAGACAGCGCAACCTTGGCCGCGCCGCCCGCCGTGCCGCTATCCGGCATGGTCGCATTGGCGTCCGTGTTGACCTTGCCGGGCGACTGGATGCGCGCCTCGATCTTGGCAAGCTGCTGCGGTGTCATTTCCTTGTCACCCGTGAGCGCACGTGCGGCAAAGATGATTGCCAGCGTAAAAAGAATCAGGAACCCCAGTACGCCCAGGAATGAAACAAAAAACGTCTTGTCGTGATGTTTGGACACCGCAACACCTCTCCCATGGATCGAGTCTTGATGATATGCCGACGACGAAGGTCGCGACCCCACTTAACTGGCGCCTAGTATAACGGGTCTGGCCGCAGGCTATCAGTAGGCAGCTCGCCCTGCCGCCAATCAAGCCCCCAATTGGCGGGTCAAGCGGGATACGGGTATTCTGTGCGCCCTCGCAAGGCCAAAGCGCCCGTAGCTCAGCTGGATAGAGTACTGCCCTCCGAAGGCAGGGGTCACT
>JBFKCG010000282.1:0-2540 GCA_041620675.1 Nevskiales bacterium | reverse complement strand
TTTCCAGGATAAGGTCGTCGTCATCACTGGCGGCAACAGCGGCATCGGCGAGGCCTTGGCACTGGCCTTTGCGAAGGCGGGTGCCAGACTGGTGCTGACTGCACGTGATGCCCAGCGTCTTGAGGCGGTCAAGGAAAAATGTGCCAGCCTCGGCGCAAAGGTCGATACCTTCGCTGCCGATGTGACTGACGAGTCGCAAGTCCAGGCCCTGGCCGATTACGTGCATCAGAAGCACGAGGCTATAGATATCCTAGTCAACAATGCGGGTGTGGTGATGGCCGGTTTCCTGACGGAAGTGGAAACGGCGGACTGGCGGCGCCTGCATGACCTCAATGTCATGGGTGTGGTGCATGGCTGCAAGGCTTTCCTGCCGCGCATGATCACGCGCGGACAGGGCGGGCATGTCGTCAACATGGCCTCCGCTTCGGGGCTCATCGGCTTGCGCGGCATGAGTACTTATACAGCGACCAAGTTTGCTGTGGTCGGGCTCTCTGAAAGCCTGCGGTCGGAACTGCGGCGCAGTCGGATCGGCGTCAGCGTCATCTGCCCGGGTTACGTGAAGACGCCAATCGCCGGCAAGGTGAAGCGGGTGGGTGTGCTGGCCAGCGACGCGGCGAAAAAACGCATAGACCGTGAATTCAACCAGAACTCGGTGACTCCGGAACTGGTCGCGGAAAAGACGTTAGACTCGATCCGTCGTAACCGGGCGATCACTGTGATTGGTCGCCGCGCCCGGATGGGCTGGTTGATCAAGCGCTGGATGCCCGCATTGCTGGACCGGGTGATCGGCTAGGCAAAATAATTAATGGGAAACTCGCTCATGCTTGAGAATCGTAATTTCTGGATCGCCCACATGGTGGTTCTGATCGTGCTATATGTCGCCGGGCTGGTGCTGGTGCTTCAGGGACAAACGGGACATCTGCTGGTCAAGCTCGACATCATCATTCTGGTCTTTCATTTTCTGGAAATTCCCTGGGCCTACAAGGTGCTGAAGCCGCGGAATCCGAATGTGTTGCGACTGTGTGTCATGACGCTCGTGTTTGGACTGGTGTGGTGGGTTCCGGCGCGGCGTGGGCTGTTCGCTGTCAGCTGATTGAGGCGCAATCCCACGGCATTCCTTTACACTAGTGGGCTATGACCCATCCCACTCTTGAGCAATTCATTGGCAACACCCCCTTGGTGCGCCTGCAGCGCATGGCGGGTGATACCAGCAACGTGATCCTGGGCAAGCTGGAGGGGAATAATCCCGCCGGATCAGTCAAAGATCGACCTGCCTACAGCATGATCCACCATGCCGAGGCACGGGGTGATATCAAGCCCGGCGACACCCTGATTGAGGCCACGTCGGGTAATACCGGCATCGCCTTGGCCATGGTGGCAGCCACCAAGGGCTATCGCATGGTACTGATCATGCCGGAGCACCTGTCCATCGAGCGCCGTCAGGCCATGAAAGCCTTCGGTGCCGAATTCGTCCTAGTGACCAAGGAGGAGGGGATGGAAGGCGCGCGCGATCTTGCGGAGAAGATGCAGCGCGAAGGCAAGGGCAAAGTCCTCGACCAGTTCGCCAACCCGGATAATCCGCGTGCACATTATGAAGGCACCGGACCTGAAATCTGGCGTGACACCGGCGGCAAGATCACGCACTTTGTCAGCTCGATGGGCACCACGGGCACGATCATGGGGTGTTCGCGCTTCTTCAAGGAAAAGAACCCTGACATCCAGATTATCGGCGTGCAGCCGGATGGCGAGTCTTCCATTCCCGGTATCCGCAAGTGGCCGGAGGCTTACTTGCCCAAGATATTTGAGCGCCCCCGAGTTGATCGCGTGATCGAGGTCAATTCAACCAATGCCGAAAATACCATGCGCGAGATGGCGAGCAAGGAAGGCCTGTTCTGCGGCCCGTCATCCGGCGGTGCGATGTGGGCGGCACTGCAGCTGTCACGCGAGGTGGAGAATGCCGTCATCGTCAGCATCGTCTGTGACCGTGGGGATCGTTACCTGTCCACTGGAGTATTTCCGGCTTGAGCCTGGATACCACGCTGGCGTTTGATATCGAGACGGTGCCCGATGTCGAGGGTGGACGTCGCCTCTACGGCCTGGAGGGGCTCAGTGATGCCGATGTCGCCACTGCCATGCAGCACAAGCGCATGCAGGCACGCGGTACGGATTTCCTGCCATTGCATCTGCAGCGCGTGGTGGCCATTTCCTGCGCCATGCGTTCGGCGGATGGTTTTCGCGTGTGGACGCTGGGCAAGGCCGATTCCGACGAGAAGGACCTGGTCGGTCGTTTCTTCGAAGGCATCGAGCGCTACAAGCCAACGCTGGTAACCTGGAATGGCTCAGGCTTTGACCTGCCGGTGCTGCACTACCGTGCCCTGGTGCATGGTATTAGCGCCCCCGCATATTGGGACACCGGGCGGCACGACCGGGATGCCAAGTGGAACAATTACCTGGGCCGCTATCACGAGCGTCACACGGATGTCATGGATGTGTTGGCGGCCTATCAGAATCGTGCATTCGCACCCCTTGATGAAATTGCC
>JBFKCG010000281.1:0-2562 GCA_041620675.1 Nevskiales bacterium | reverse complement strand
TCGGGGATCGTGGTCACGGTCGGCACATGGTAGTAAGTGACCGGGTGGCCCTCCTGGAAACGCCAGAACTCGCCCCGACTGTCGTAGAGGTCGGCCAGCACGATGCTCCAGCTGTCCTCGTCCACGTAAAAACGGCGCTGCGCAAAGGCATGCGAGTTGCCTGCCTTCACTTTCGCCTCCACCACCCACACACGATGCAATTCATAGCGCGTGTGCGCCTGGTTGATGTGGTGGCGGGTGAGAAGATCGCTGTATTTCAGCTTGTCATCCGACAGGCGGTAGGCGTTATACGGGATGTATACCTCGCGCTTGCCCACCAGGGTCCAGTCATAACGATCCAGCGGCCCGTTGAACATGTCGAGCTGGTCCACAAAGGCCATGCCGTCCGTGCCATGTGCAGGATCATCGTAGCCATACTGCGGCGCGCGGCGCGTGCGACGCTGGCCCGGGTTATAGATCCAGGCGCGGCGCGGATGCGCCAGCGGATTCAGGGTGTCATGGATCAGCACCACCGGACCGGCCTTGCGGGACGGTTCCAGGATCTTGGACTGGTAGTAACCCACCAGGCCCTCTTCCTCCTTGGCTTCGTGGTTAAGGCTGGCGTAGAGAAACTTGGCGCGCTCCAGGCGACGGTTGAGCGTCGGGATGCCGTTTTCCTGGACAATTGCCTCGTTGTTCCAGCGCACCACGCCCTCCGTCCGGTAACGCAGCTTGTGGTTCCACACCACTTCAGCGCCCTGTGTCGGCACGGGGAAGGGAAATCCCAGTCTCGCCCCGCTCAGGTTGTCGGTGCCTTCGAGCTTGGCACGGCCCTTGTTCTCTGCCGTGGCTTGATAGATTTGCTCCGGGAATGCCGCGGTCCGATGCGTGGTAAACACCGGCATCTGATAACTGGCATAACGCTCGAACATGCGCTGGTGGCCCTCGCTGAGGCGGGCGGCATGCTGCTTGTAGTTGTCGCGCGTGATGACGAACAGCGGCTTTTCAGCCGGGAAGGGATCTCGCGGGCGATCCCCAGGCGTGTGGGTGCGCGGCATCCGCTGGGGGTGAAAACCACCCTCCCAAGCCGGGATCGTGCCTTCCGCATTACCGGCCCGCTCTGCCCCCATGGGCGTCAGCGCAGATAGCTCACTGGCATGGCCAATTCCTGAAGTCAGGGCCAAGGCCAGACTGATGTAAGCCAGCAACTCTCTGATTTTCATGACTTATCCAGTGTGCGGCCACATCAAGCCCGGAACGGGCAGGGTCGCACCCCATGGAATACTAACTGATTAGTAAGTCAGATACCAGTTGGTATGTATCTTATTTGCCGCCCGCCCTTCTGCCTCTCGTTTCGCTGCCGGCCGTCACATCCGCCGCCTACAAGACAAGCTTTACCTTTTCTATGGATCCACCAATAACCCATACCGATAAGTGTTTAATGGCCTGCTCTCCTCGGTCACTGGCATGCCGTGATGACGCATGGAGGCGTATTTGGTACAAAAAAGCATGCGAGACAGTCAGTCACACGCCTTGCAGCTCTTGGCCAAGCTTGCATTGTGGGCATACCCAACCATCAAGCCCTGCCTGGCTGCTTTCGTCCTGTTGGGTGCCGTGCAGGCCGTCATCTATGCCGAAACAGGCTGCATCACCGGCGACGCACTCTTGCTCGCGCTGCAGATCACGCCCGGCATCTCGTCCTTGTTGTGCATGGGATACGCGCTGCTGATGAATGCCGTTGGCGACATGGTCAGCAATATTGGCCTGACCCAAACGCTGCGCACTGACGCGGTCTCGCGGGTCCTGGCCTTGCGCTGGTTTCGCGAGCCGGAAGCCGAGGCCACCAACCGCGAGCCGCGTCGTTACACTTCACCTGGCAAATCGCTCTATACCGGGATGAGCCGGTCGTTCCTGCTCATCAGCACATTCTGCGTACTCGGCTACGTTCTGGCACTGAAAGTCACTGGTGTGATTTCGCTCAATTAAGGTAGAGATGCCACAATTGGCAGATGCCAACTGCCCCCGATCACTTCTCCGCCCTTGCCTCGAAAATCTCCCGTCACCGCGCCAGACGGCTGCCCGGCAGGCGCTGGCTGGCCCGTGCCGTTGTCGCCGTGGTGGTACGTGATGATCCCGGGCTGGGCCCCTGTGTCTTGCTGATGCGGCGTGCGAAGCGCAGTGGAGACCCTTGGTCTGGCCATATGTCGTTTCCGGGGGGTCGCCTGAGTTCAGATGACCCAAGCGGCTTCCACGCCGCGATCCGCGAAGCAATGGAAGAAACGGGGCTGGCATTACGAGAGGACGAATATGTCGGCCGGTTGTCTGATGTCATGACGCGCCGTCACGAACGCCCGGTGCCGATGCTGGTGACACCCTATGTCTTCAGGCTGGACCGTGAAGCCACCTGGGTACTGAACCACGAGGCGGTGGAAACGATCTGGGTTCCACTGAGTTACCTGGCCGAACATGGCAATCGTGAGAATCTGCGCTGGCGCGTTGGGCCATTGAACTTGCGCCTGCCTTCCTATGTCTACGAGGGGCGCACGATCTGGGGGCTCACCCTGCTGATGCTAAAAGAACTGA
>JBFKCG010000280.1:0-2563 GCA_041620675.1 Nevskiales bacterium | reverse complement strand
CATCCCGAGAACGACTATCTCGGCATCGAAGTCCACCGGCCGGGCGTGGGACGGCTGCTGGCGGCCCTCGCCGCCAGGGACATCCACAACGTGCGCGTCAGCAGCACGGATGCGGTTGAGGTGCTGGGACGGCAGGTCCCGGCCGGCAGCCTGGATTGCGTGCAGCTCTATTTCCCCGATCCATGGCCCAAGACGCGCCATCACAAACGACGCATCGTCCAGCCTGCTTTTGCGGACCTGGTGGCGAGGGCACTCAAGCCGGGGGGTCGCTGGTTGCTGGCGACCGACTGGGAGCCTTATGCCGAACACATGCAAGAGGTCCTGAATCGCCATCCCGAATTTGATAATCTGGCGGTTACCGGGAAATACGTGGAGCGGCCGCCGGAGCGGCTGCTGACCAAATTCGAACAGCGCGGGCTGAAACTGGGCCACGCGGTGTTTGACCTCGCTTACCGTCGCATCTAAGGACGCCTCATGTCGCTCGAACATCCGATCATCGCCGTTACCGGCTCCTCGGGCGCAGGCACCAGCACCGTCCGCTCGGCCTTCGAGCACGTGTTTGACCGCCTGCACATGAAGGCCGTATACGTTGAAGGCGACAGCTTCCATCGTTATGACCGCGACGAGATGAAAGCGGTTGTACAGCGCGCGCTGGTGCGCGGCGAGAATTTCAGTCACTACGGGCCTGCCGCCAACCACCTGGACCGGCTGGAAACCTTGTTTCGCAGCTACTCCGAGCAGGGCACCGGCGAGATTCGTCGTTACCTGCATACCGAGGACGAAGCCGTCCTTTATGGCCAGCATGCCGGCAGCTTTACGGCCTGGGAGCCCGTGCCCGAAGGCACCGACGTGCTGTTCTACGAAGGCCTGCATGGTGGCGTGGTCACCGACCGCGTGGATGTCGCCCAGTATGTTGACCTGCTGGTGGGCGTGGCCCCCGCCATCAACCTGGAATGGATACAGAAGATTCATCGCGATACCGGCGAACGGGGCTACTCGCGCGAGGACGTCACCAAGATGATCCTGTTGCGGATGTCAGACTACATGAACTACATCACGCCACAGTTCTCGCGCACTGACATCAACTTCCAGCGTGTGCCGCTGGTGGACACTTCCAACCCGTTCATCGCGCGCGATGTGCCAACCCCCGATGAGAGCCTGGTCATCATCCGCTTCCGCCGGCCACGCCGCCTGCAGGTGGAATTCCCCTTCCTGCTGTCGATGCTGAAGGGTTCATTCATGACGCGGCCCAACACGCTGTGCATACCCGGCGGCAAGATGCCGATGGCGATGGAAATCATCCTGCGGCCCCTGATCGAGGATATCGCCAAGAAGCGCCGCAGGATGCGCAAGGCCGCCAAGGTCAAGGACAATGGCAAAGAGGGCGCGCCTGAAGGCGAGACCGGCTGATGCAATACCGCAAGCTCGGCCGAACCGATATTGAGGTGAGCGTCATCTGCCTGGGCACAATGACCTGGGGCCAGCAAAACAGCGAAGCCGATGCCCACCAGCAGCTCGACTATGCGCTGGCACAAGGCGTGAACTTCATTGACGCCGCGGAGATGTACCCGGTACCGCCCCAGCAGGAAACCCAGGGCCGCACCGAGCAATACATCGGAACCTGGCTCAAGGCTCGCAAGAACCGCAGCAAGCTGGTGCTTGCGAGCAAGGTCAGTGGCCGTGCCAACTGGTTGCCATGGATACGCGGCGGCCCGCGCCTGAGCCGCCAGCACATTCATGAAGCCATTAATGGCAGCCTGAAGCGCCTGCAGACGGATTATCTTGATCTCTACCAGCTGCACTTCCCGGACCGCGCGACCAATTACTTTGGCGAGCTGGGTTACCAGCACAAGCCGCAGCCTGATGACATTGCCATCGAGGAAACCCTGTCGGCCATGGCAGAGCTGGTCAAGGCCGGAAAGGTACGCCACATCGGCATTTCCAATGAAACGCCCTGGGGCCTGATGGAATACCTGCGCGCAGCCACTGCCACGCAGGGACCACGCATCGTCAGCATCCAGAATCCCTACAACCTGCTCAACCGCAGCTTTGAGGTTGGTCTGGCCGAGTGTGCCATTCGCGAGCAGGTCGGCCTGCTGGCCTATTCCCCACTCGGCTTTGGAGTCTTGTCAGGCAAGTATCAGAACGGCCAGTGGCCAGCCAATGCACGCCTGACCCTGTATAAGCGCTTCAGCCGTTACACCAGCGAACGGGCCAATGCTGCGGTACAGGCTTACGTGGAACTGGCACGCCAGCATGGGCTGGATCCAGCCCAGATGGCGCTGGCCTATGTCAACACGCGCGAGTTCCTCACTGCCAACATCATTGGCGCCACCACGATGGAGCAGCTGCGCAACAATATCGCAAGCATTGATATCGAGCTTGCTGACGAGGTTTTGCAGGGCATTGAGGCAATTCACCTGCAAAACCCGAACCCAAGCCCTTAGTAAATTTCAGCGGTTTTCCTTGCCATCGCATGCTGCCGTTCCCTCGTTTCCATCTGGCCTTTCCTGTGCATGATCTCGCGGTGGCAAGGCGTTTCTACATCAACACCCTGGGCTGT
>JBFKCG010000279.1:0-2592 GCA_041620675.1 Nevskiales bacterium | reverse complement strand
CGCCGCGGAGGCCACGGTCTGCGTCCGGGAGACGGTCGCCACGCTCCGACAGCGCGGCTGGATCGGCATCGAATGGGAGCGGCAAGATGGGCGCCCGCGGATCTCGCACGTGGTCCAAGGCTCTCCGGCCGAGGCGGCGGACGTACGCGTGAACGACGTCGTCATGGCCTTCAACGGCATATCTACCAGCGAAGCCGAAGAAAGTTTCGGCCGGTCTGACAAGGCCCGGTCAACGGCATCTGTCCCGTTGCCGACTTTGATGAGCGCATATCCCGCCGGCACCAGGAATGCCTCCAGCAATTGCATGATGTCGGGGTTGTCTTCTGCCACCAGCAGAGAGATAGGTGCGCCTGCACGCCGCTTAAGTTGTTCGTCGAGTGCGCCATGCACACGCTTGCGCTCCCGTGTGCGCCCGGGACGCGCGGGAATACGCACGGTAAACACGCTGCCTTTGGATGGCTCAGAACGCAACACGATCTCACCACCCATCAACCGGGCCAGGCGCATGGAAATGTTGAGGCCCAGGCCGGCGCCAGGTCGCAGTTCGGTGTGCTCCAGACGGGCAAAAGCTTCAAAGATCTTGGCCTGGGCGTGTTCCGGAATTCCGGGGCCGGTATCGCGCACTTCACACTCCAGCCAATCGTCGCACCAGCTGATGTTAAGGCTCACGTCCCCGTCATCGGTGAACTTGATGGCGTTACTCAGGAGATTTACCAGCACCTGGCGCAGTCGCACGTCGTCCAGCCACAACATGCCGGGCACCTCGGTGCCCACATAGGCACCGAAAGACAGGCCCTTGTCAGCGGCCAGCGGCGCCATGATCACGGTCAGGTCGTCCACCATCTGGCGCAACTCCGCGTCGACCCGGTGAATAACCAGGCTACCTGCTTCCAGGCGCGCCTGGTCGAGGTTATTTTCAACCAGGGACAGCAGGTGGCGCGCCGCCCTTTCCACCGCCGCCAGTTGGTTCAGCGCCGGCGGATCACCGGCTATGCGCTCGGACAGCAATTGCGTATATCCCAGCACCGAGGTCAGGGGCGTGCGAAATTCATGCGACATGCTGGCGATGAATTCGGTTTTGTGGCGACTGGTCTCTTCGGCCTCCTGCTGACGCAACGCCAGTTCCGCACGGGAATCGATGAGCTGATCCATCAGCCGCCTTTGCTCGGCGTTGACCAGTCGCGACTCGTTGGCAGATTGCTGCAGATGACGCTGCGCGTCCACGGTATTGCTGCGATCCACCAGCACCAGCCAGGCCGGTGTACCGGGCAGCACGTGCACATCGACCGTAGTTTTGTCATCAAGCGCCAGCGCACTGATTGCCAGGGGTGAGGCCAGGTCCAGGCCCACCATGAAGGGCAGAGCATCAGCCAGCGGCGCACCCACAGCGGGCAGGGTCAGGTCCAGGGAATCCGGGTCGCCAAAATACTCCACCAGCGACCCCTGATCATCGACCCCGAGACACAAACAGCTGAACGAGTGCTCCATCAGCCGCACGATATGCTCGCGCAACTCCGGTGGCAGCTTTGAAAGTTGCTGGCTCATGCGGGTTTCGCGCCGGTTACAGCCCGCGCCAGCTCGTCAAAGGCGCGCTCCACACATTTGCCGGTCTTGGCGCTGGTGCACAGGACCAGCGATCCGGCATCGCGCAACTTATCGAGCGCCGTCTCGGCCACCTCCCAGTCGTCTTCCAGGTCAAACTTGTTCACCAGCAATACATGCGGCAGCTCGCCGTAGCGTTCCTGCACGGCCTGGCGCAGGGCGAGAGCATTGGCCAGGGTTTCCTTGCGCGTGCCATCGGCGACCAGCAGGTAAGCCTGGGCGCCCCGCATGTAGGCAAACTCGGCAGACGAAAAGCGGTCCGAACCGGCAATGTCCCAGATCACCATGCGCAGCTCGCGACCGTCCGCAAGCGGGATATCTTTGGTGTCGATTTTGACGCCGACGGTGGTGAGGTATTTTTCTGAAAAAACGTTGTTGACGAAGCGCGCGACGGTACTGGTCTTGCCTACGGCGAAATCACCGATAATGCAGACCTTTCTGGAGATACGCGACATGGACCTCAGGTAGAAGGCGCCAGCGCGATCTGCAGCACCGCCTTGCGCTGGCGCGCGTCCGCGACCGGGTTGGCTGGCAGGCCCGCGACAGCAGTGGTGAGCCGGTCGGCCGGAATACCCTGCGCAACGAAACCGGTTTTCAGTGCCTCGGCACGTCGTTGCATGACGTCGAGGTTTGCGTTCCTGTCACCCACGCCGTCCGCGTAGCCGACAATTGTGACGTCCACGCCACGCCCAATCTCGTCGGCCATGGCAAACATCTCACGCAGTCGAGCAGCGGCGGAGACAAGCGCCGTGTTGCGAGGATCCAGCAGGCTAGCACCACTCTGGAAATAGAAAGTCCTGCCATCGAGCTGGCGCACCCGTTGCACCAATTGCTCGAATTCTGCCGGGACCAGTCCGCCGGTTTCTGTTCCGGCCAGACCCTCCACTTGCCCCAGGCGCAATGGGATGTCTTCAATCCATCGCTGCGGGGCAACGCCGGAGATCTCAAGCACCTGCTGTGACACCTCGAGCACGGTCCCGGCGGGGGGTT
>JBFKCG010000278.1:0-2592 GCA_041620675.1 Nevskiales bacterium | reverse complement strand
GGTGGCGATGACGCCGGCGGATCAACCCATCGACGGCCCACAGGCCGATGGCGATACCGCCATGGCCTGGAACAGCCTGTGGCGGCTGTGGGGCATGTCCGAGCGACCCGAGAACTACGATGCACATTTATTCGAACGCTACGGCCATTCCCCGCCACCCGCGCATATCCATAACCCTTACCCGATCGTCGACCTGGATCGCGGCATCGATGAGCGGCCGCTGCTGACCAAGGAGTTTGGCGGCACAGGACGATTGCCACTGGGCTGGGCACAGGGCCGCGATGCCGAGGGCAAGTACATGGGTACGGTCAACCTGACCTGCTTCAGTTGCCACGCAGGGCAGATCGGGCAGGGTGAGGTTGCCAGCCGGGACGGCAATGGCAACCGTGAGAGTTACGGCGGCAACGCAACGGGCACCTTCATGGGCTTGCCCAATACGAATACAGAGCTTGGCGTGTTGTACGTCGATTTGATCAATGCAAGCCAATACGAATATGAGGGACGAAGCGATTTCCCATTCGTGATGCCTGCGATCGGCTACATCCCGCTGATCAATACCACGCGCGGAACCAATGCCGCCGACACGGAGATCGAGGCCATGGTGATCCGGCGTGACTTCGACACGCTGGAGAACAATGCCCGCCTGCTGACCTATCCGCTCCACGGCAACACGGGCGACCAGGATCCGCCGGCCTGGTGGTGGTTGTCCAACAAGACGCGCTACCTGTGGTTCGGCGGTCATTCAACCGACTCCGCACGTGGCAACATGTACTTTGGCAGCGTCAACGAATTGAGCGGTGACCAGGTCAAGGCCCTCGAGGGCACCTACGAAGACGTGCACCAGTGGTCCTTGACCGTGGAAGCGCCGGATTATCCTGCCGGCTACTGCACCGGCAGCAATGGCGAACCTTCCGCTTCCGATCATCCCGGCTGCATCCGTCGACAGCTGGCAGAACAGGGCGCCATCCTGTTCCACGAGAAAGACCTCTGGGCCGATCAAGCCAACGCGGATATCCCGCGGCCAAAAGGCAATGGTGCCTGCGCGGGCTGCCATGGTGCCTACTCCCCTCGCTATATCAATGACAAGCGCTTCCTGCCGGATCCGCGCCTGGCCGGTACCGTCGGCTATACCGTTCCGATCGAAATCATTGATACCGATCCCGCGCAGGCGGAAGGCTGGGCCAGCGAGATCCGCGAGCATGTCTCTACGTTTTGGTGGTCCTATCCGGACGCCATGGAAGGTTACTTGCTGCCGGAAGAAAAAGACCCGATGACGGAACGGATGGACGATTACATGTTCACGGGTGTATCTGGTAGTGATTTTGCCGACCACATGTCACGTCAGCTGGGTCACAGCGGTCGCCTGGAATTGCTGGCCGACGCAGCGGGGGGCGTGCTCCAGTCCAGCATCGGGCAAATTCCCAACTTGGGCATGGGCGAGTCCGTCGGCCGCATCAAGGGTGCCTGCGGCTTCGAGGAGAAGACCGTCGGTTACGTCACGCCGCCATTGCATGGCGTGTGGGCCAGCGCGCCCTATTTCCATAATGGCTCGATACCCAATGTCTGGGGCGTACTGGATCCGGAGGCCCGGCCCAAGGTCTGGCGGCGCCAGCGCACCACGACGCCAGTGCACTTCAATGCCTTCGAAACCCGCATCAACGGGCCCTCAAGCGGTTACGACTGGGAGCGCATGGGATGGAATTACGATGAACTGACTTGCGGTGACGGTGGGAACGGGATTCCCTATTACACCTGCTATCCGGGCCAGGATGTTCCGCAGGAAATCCAGTGGGGCGCGGACATGCTGCTGGGCGGGCTGGTTTGGCCCACTTGGGTAGTGCCCCCGCCGGTGGGTGAGCAGGGCTTGGAGGACCGCATGGTCTATAACACTTACCTGTATTCAAAGAAGAACCGGGGCCATGCCTGGACCCAGGCACTGACGGATACCGAGCGCCGGGCCTTAGTTGAATACCTGAAGACGCTATGAGCCGGTGCTACGAGTGGATTGCAGTGGCCACCGGCTGAGAGAATGATCCAGTTGCATCCCTCTAACTGTCAGGTCAGTACCACCCGCATGCGCCTGTTGTCATTGATTGTTGGCTTGTTGGTTGCCACTGGCGTTGTCGCGAGTGAGAACGGACAGCCTGCGCCGTTGTTCAGTGCAAAGTCGCTGCAGGGCGGCGAGTCCATCGAGCTGGAGCAGTATCGTGGCAAGGTGCTGTTGATCGATTTCTGGGCGTCCTGGTGCGGGCCTTGCCGGCAGGCCATGCCCGCGCTGGATGCGATGCGGACGGAATTTGGCAAGGACGGGTTCGAGGTGATCGCGGTCAACCTCGACGAAAAGCCTGGGGACGGGCTGGACTTCCTCAAAAAATACCCGGTAACGTACCCCACTGTGCAGGACGATCAGGGACGCATCGCCAAATTGTATGGCGTGCGCACCATGCCAATGTCCTACCTGATAGATCGGCAGGGCGTGGTGCGACATGTCCACGAGGGATTCAACAAGAAAGATATCCCGCGCCTGAAGGCAGCGGTGAAGGAACTGCTGGGGGAGTAAACATGAAGAGGCATTTGCTTCTGTTGCTGTCG
>JBFKCG010000277.1:0-2624 GCA_041620675.1 Nevskiales bacterium | reverse complement strand
TGCCCTGCCCTGCAAACTGCTGTGCTTTGACATTCATGCTGGCCAAGTCGCGGTCACCGGCGGAGGTGAGGACTTTGCCAACCGTTTGCGCAAGAACCTCAAGCATCTCGGTCGCTGGGCAAAGCGCGAAGATGTTAGCTGCTATCGCCTGTATGACGCTGACCTGCCGGATTATTCCGTCGCGGTGGATATCTACCCTTCAGATGACCTACATGTACATGTCCAGGAATACGCCGCACCCAAGACGGTAGACCCGGTCAGGGCGGAACGGCGGCTGCGGGAAGCGCTGGCTCAGATCCAGCTAGTACTCGACATTCCACTCACCCAGCTGCACTACAAGCTGCGCAAGCGCCAGCGCGGCAGCGCGCAGTACGAAAAGCAGGACATACAGGGTCGCTTCCATCAGGTGAGCGAACACGGCGTCAAGCTGTGGGTTAACTTTGAGGACTATCTGGATACTGGCCTGTTCCTGGATCATCGGCCAATGCGTTTGCGACTGCAGCAGGAGGCAAAGGGCAAACGACTGCTGAATCTGTTCTGTTACACCGGGACAGCAACCGCACATGCGGTGGTGGGAGGTGCCCGGCAGACCGTATCCCTGGATCTGTCCAATACCTACCTCGAATGGGCCGAGCGCAACCTGAGGCTCAATGGCATCGACGCCGAACTTTTTCCGCGCGTGCCCTTGTACGCGCCGCGTGCGGCACACGCCCTGATCCGTGCCGATTGCCTGTTGTGGCTGCGCGAGCAGGCAAAGCTGCCCAAGCCTGCCCAGTTCGACCTGATATTTTGCGACCCGCCCACTTTCTCTACATCAAAGAAAATGGAAGACACGCTGGATATCCAGCGTGACCACGTCGAGATGATCCTTAATACCAGTCACCTGCTGGCTCCGGGTGGTAGCCTCTATTTCTCGACCAATCGCCGCGGTTTCAAGCTGGAAACTGACGCGTTGAAAAACCTGACGATCGAAGACATTACCAGCCAGACACTTGCCGAGGATTTCAGGCAATCCCCGCCAGCACACAAGTGCTGGCGAATCATGCGGCAATAATGCACCAGGCTGGCTAGCCGACGACGGCGTGCTTCTGGATAATCAGGGCATGGTCTGCATGCGGCCTGCATGGATGGATTCACGGATACGACGATGAGCAATCAAACAAACCAAGACCCAAGCCCGGACCTGCCTCGCGAGCCGATTCAGCGCCTGACCGAACCACTGGCGCGCTTCCTCCATATTGAGGCAGCCAGCGGCGTGGTGTTACTCGCCTTCACCCTGACGGCCATCGTCCTTGCCAACTCGCCCTACTCGTCTGCTTTTCTGTCTTTCTGGAAAACGCCGGTGGGATTCTCCCTCGGCGGCTTTGAATTCATCCATTCATTGAAACACTGGATCAATGACGGCCTGATGGTCATTTTTTTCTTCGTGGTCGGCCTTGAGATCAAGCGCGAGATGGTGCTGGGAGAGCTGCGTGATATGCGGACCGCAGCCTTGCCATTGACGGCCGCGATCGGCGGCATGCTGGTACCCGCAACGATCTATCTCATGCTGCAATGGGATCAAGCTGGGCAGCGAGGCTGGGCCATCCCGATGGCCACCGATATCGCCTTCGTCGTCGGCTGCCTGGCGCTACTCGGCTCACGCGTTCCCAATAGCCTGCGCATCCTGCTGCTGTCACTGGCGATTGTGGATGACATCGGCGCTATCTTGGTCATCGCCATTGGATACACCAGCTCCCTGAATCTCTCATTCCTGGCACTGGGCTTTGCCGGCATCGGGCTGATCGTCATGATGTCACGCGTCGGCATCCGCAGTACCGGCATGTATACCCTGGTAGGTATTGGGATCTGGTTTGCCTTCCACGAGTCGGGCGTGCATGCCACCATTGCCGGCGTCATTCTGGGCCTGCTCACCCCAGTGCATCCGTGGGTCAGTGAGGACACCTTGGATAGCTATACGCAGAAGCTGCGTACTTTCCTGAAAGGGGGCGGCTGGCAGGACCACCAGGAGCGGCACACCTTCCTGCGTACCGTCGAACGTGCCACACGCGAAACGCTTTCCCCACTGGAACGACTTGAGAACATGCTCCATCCCTGGGTCGGCTTTGTCATCATGCCGCTGTTCGCATTTGCCAACGCCGGGGTCGTGATGGAGATGGGCGCATTGACCGATAGTGTCGCCTTGGCCGTTGCCGCGGGCTTGGTCATTGGCAAGCCACTGGGAATCGTGCTGCTCAGCTGGCTGGCTGTCCGAATGAACCTGGCTCGCCTGCCGCAGGGCGTATCCTGGGGCGTCCTCACCGCAGGTGGCTTCCTCGCCGGTATTGGATTCACCATGGCCCTGTTCATCGCAGGGCTGGCGTTTGACGGCGCCCTGCTGGATGCCGCCAAACTGGGCGTACTGTCCGCGTCCATCCTGAGCGCCGTTGTTGGCATGACGCTACTGCTGAGGCTGCTGCCGCGAAAAACCTGAACCGGCCTAACCCACCCACTTGCGCGCGTTGCGGAACATCCGCAGCCAGGGCGAATCTTCGCCCCATTCGGCCGGATGCCAGGAATGGCTGAGGGTGCGCACGACGCGCTCCGGATGTGGCATCAGGATGGTGACGCGCCCATCGGCATTG
>JBFKCG010000276.1:0-2663 GCA_041620675.1 Nevskiales bacterium | reverse complement strand
GACCAACCAATGTGGTCGCGTGGTCCGGAACAAGCCGAATCAGGAGTCGGGCAAACGGTGCCGAGAATGGCAGCACGACAGCCACGCCAATCAGGTTGAAGGAAGTGTGAAACGCCACCAGTGCGATTTCAGACTGCGCCTCGAGTGTGCCCGGCGACAACCATTGCCACAGCAGCACATAAGGCGTGAGCAACAGGAACGCGCCCAGGCCGGTGAGCAGGTTATAGATGACATGGGAGTAGCCGGTGCGGCGGGAATCAACGGAGCCGCCGAGGGTCGCGAACAATGCGGTCGCCGTGGTCCCGATATCCATGCCAATGACCATGGCTGCCGCCTGCTCGAAGTTAATGGCGCCGGTATGCACGGCGGTGAGTGCCGCGGCAACGCCGGCACTGGAAGATTGCGTCAGCAGCGTGATGATGATGCCGATCAGCACCAGTTTGAGGCGCCCCAGGATCGTGTCGGTTTCGAGGAAGCCGGGCATGAAGCGGTTTTCCATCCCGCTCATGCCAGCCTGCATGGTGTCGATGCCAACGAAGATCAGGCCAAACCCGGCCAGTGCCAGGCCAGCATCCGATAGCCGACCCCTGCCAAACAGCCGCATGAGGATACCCAGCAGGATCAATGGGAGTACCAGGCTGCCAAGCTTGAACTTGAAGCCGATCAGCGCCACCAGCCAGCCGGTAATGGTGGTACCGACATTCGCGCCAAACACGATGCCCAGTGCCTGCGGAAAGGTCAGCAGGCCGGCACCGACAAAGCCGACGGCTGCGACGGTGGTGGCGCTTGAGGATTGCAGGATCGCGGTGCTGATGGCGCCAGTCAGGGCGCCACTACCGGGGCTGCGCGTGAAACTGGTCAGTGCAGTACGTAAAAAGTCCCCGGCCACGCCTTTCAGGCCGCTGGTCATGATGGTCACGCCCAGCAGGAATATGCCCAGGCCACCGAGTAATTGCATCAATTGGCTCATATCAAGAGTGCCGGAGTCATGGTCCCTGCCTGTCTGGAGACAGGGGTGATCCTCTTTGCTGGCGACGACTTGTTATAAGCATGCAGGGCGCAGGGCGCGCCCACGTTGACCTAGGTCAACCGACTAACTGGAAGGTAATGTCATGGGCCCTTCAAGACGCAAGCTGATATCTCGTCATGTTGTTGCGTTGGAACAGCGGCGATTGCTGCGCCTCGCCAATGTTTGCAATCGGGTCAGTTGTGGGCGGTGATGGAAACGTCAGGGTCACCCAGCAGGGTGTGTTCGACGCGATCCCGACCTGCTGCCTTGGCGCGATACAAGGCCTTGTCGGCTTCATGGATGAGTATGTCGCTGTTGGTCTTCAAGTTGGGCAGGGCAGAGGCAACGCCGACGCTCACCGTGATGTTCCCGGTCTTGCCATAGATCATGCCCAGTCCCCGGACGGAGTTCACGACCTCCTGCGCAATTTTCAGCGAGCCGTGGATGTCGGTGTCCACCAGCAGCAGGATGAATTCATCGCCACCCAGTCGCGCGGCCAGGTCGGTCGGGCGGCGACAAGCCGACCCCAGGATCGTACCGACCCGCTTCAGGCACTCGTCGCCCATGAGGTGGCCGTGCGCGTCGTTGTAGTCCTTGAAATGATCAACATCGAGCACGATGAGGCTGAGCGGCGTCTGCGCACGCGCACTCCTGCGAATCTCCGTTTTCAGTACATCGTCGAGATGGCGCCGGTTCGCTAGCCCAGTGAGGGGATCTTGCGTTGCCAGCTGCTGCGCCCGTTCTTCGGCCAGCTTGCGTTGCGTGATGTTCTGGTGGGTGATGACGTACAGGTTTTCGTGCAAGTCAGACAGGCGAATGACCTGCATCATGAACCAGCGCTTTTCGCTGGGGCTGTGGCAGGGGTATTCCAGGTAGAAGCTGCCGCGCTCACCCTTGATCACATCCATGATGCCGGCGAGGGCTTCTGCGGCATGGCTATCGCCAGCCGCCGCGGCAGCCTGCAAGTGTTTCAGGTACTGGGTGCCATGCCATTGGACCGCGGCGGGGGCACCATTTTTCATCCCGAAATTGGTCCAGGCCTGGTTGACGTCAATGATCTTGCCGGTGTCATCGATCACGGCTATGTGCTGCTCGACCGAGTCAAACACCAGGCTGCGCAGCGCTTCGGTACTAAGCATGGTTGGAATCCTCCAAGCTCACAGGCTAGCCCGCAGGGGTTCGTGAGCCTAGGGCTTAAATTGACTAGGCCGGGTCATCAATGAAACGGGCCATCAGCCTACTTGGCTGGCCCCTGCACAGGTGGGGCTCTGTTAGCGGCTGCTAAGGCATTGCTGCTTGATCTCGGTGTATTTAATTGGCAGCGTAAGCACCAGGCCGTCATAGCCGAGCGTCACGCCGCTAGCGCGCACGTCCTTTACGCCGCGCATGAATACCCTTTCCGCGATGCGGTTGGGCGGCGCCGGCACCAGGTGGTACAGCACCAGCTCGCGGACGCCGGCCTGGTTCGCCAGCTCGGCGGCTTCCACCGGCGAGGCGTGGTAGTCCTGGATGTCGAACATGATCTTGGCCAGTTGCGCGTTCTCCAGCGTCTTGGCGGTTGCTTCCATCTGTTTGACGATGTGGCGCGCCAGCGCCTCGTGGAACAGCACGTCCGCGTCCTTTGCAGCCGCGAGCAAATTATCCGAAGCCACGG
>JBFKCG010000275.1:0-2685 GCA_041620675.1 Nevskiales bacterium | reverse complement strand
GCTGCCAGCCGCGCTGGTCCAGGCACCACCATTGATGCGGTACTCGCCACCGCTCACGCTCACCGCAGCGGCAGCTTCGATGCCGCTGATCGTCGCCACGCTTGAGGCTATCTGCGTGTTCGGGCTTACGTTCGATACCGTGTTGAAGCTAAAGGCATCCGGCGTGCGGTCCAGACAGCCATCAGCCGAGTTCGGCGCTGACTCGTTCGGACACTGGTCAACTTCGTCATTGAAGCCGTCATTGTCACTATCCAGCTGCGACAGCGCACAACCCTGGGCATTGACCGACTTGCCTGCTGGCGTGTTCGGGCACTGGTCTGCCGCATCGTTGACACCGTCAGCGTCAGTATCCCGCTCGGATGGACCACAGCCCTGTGCGTTGATCAGAGCACGCTCATTTACTGGTGTATGCGGACAGGCATCCTCGTCGTCGATGATTCCGTCGCTGTCTGAGTCAACCGGTGCATCGATATAGTCCGGAGCCAACTGATAGCCAGGTGGCAGCACCTTGGGCGCAAAGTCCCCTGAGCCCGCGGTTCCTTCGGGTTCAAGTATCGGCAGCCGCAGCTCTAGATTACTGACGGTAATGGGTGCCTGACCGTTACTCACACGGCCATAGGGTACGTCATTGGGAAGCAACTCGAGTTTGGCGATATGGCCGGGCTTGAAATAGTAGGCGTTCGGATGCAACTGGAACACCATACGCTCGCCATCCGGTGTCAACGTCAGGTTTGGCCGGTATAGCCCTCGAGCAACCAGCACGGCGCGATTCGTGGCCGGATTCACATCCAAGAGCCTGGCGGCAATTTGTGAGTTCGCGCCGACGTTTAGAATGTCGGCCACGATCGTGGGCGACCCCACCAATGTGTAGCCACTAGCGGGTGCAGCTGGCAGGCGATAACTGGCAGCTCCAACCTGATCTGTGGCTGCTGCCGTTGCACAGGCACCACCTCCGGCAATCGGGTCATAGGCCGCACCGACTTGCGCATCGGTGGGCACATGAGGCGCGATCACCTGCGTGTCCGGCGATTGTTTATGGACAATTTCCGATTTCGGCAGTTTTGCCCAGCTCTCGGCGGTATAGGGGCCGCGTGAATTGCCACCACATTCCTGCGTCCACACTGTCACCTTGTTCTGAGGCTTTGCTCCCGAACCCTTGAGGAAGTATGCGAACCAGGCATTACGTGCATTCAGGCGCGCGTTTTGCTCTGGGCTTTTGTTTTGCCCTCGCGCATGCCCGTGATCGGTAAAGTAAAGCTGGATATTCGCATCGGGGTGATTCGTGATCGTCTTGTTGTAGAAGCGAATCGCCTCATCAGCCGGGAATATGTCATCAGTGAAACCATTCGAGATAAGCAGTGGTGCTGGTTTAACCGAATTGTCGATGTAATAGCTTGAATGGTGCGTGGTCAGCTCCTCAATGATGTCAGCCGCCAGCGGATTCTGATCATAGGGCTCACCGGCGGTTACACCGGCATACCATTTGTAAAGGTCCGCATCTTCATCGGCGCCCGCCGGTGCATAGTTGGAGAGTGCGAGACCAATCGCAAAGAAGCCAGACACATACGACTGCTTGAGGATGCCAACGCGCCCATTACCATCGGGTCCGAGATAGGGTGCATCGACAACATAGTCCAGCGTCCAGCCATTTGGCTGCAGCGAGTAAGCCAGGTCAGTCCACGGGATGTCCGGAGCGGCGGCGGCAATGCCCATTGGTATTTGGTTCTTTGGGCTCACCCATGGCTCCAGACTGCCGCCGGCCTCGTAATCCACCGGCATCTGCCGGGTATTCAGGGCAGCCAGCGCCATTGACATGCCGCCACCGTAGGAGCCGCCGGTTACGCCAATCTTGGCGGGATTAATAATTCCGTCGTCAGCAAGCATGCCGAGCAGGGTCTGCACGTCGTGGACCTCATATCGACTGTCCATCAGATGGTTGTAGCCATTTATGCACGCAGGCGTCGCACGCTTGGTGTCGAGACCACCACAAGAAGCGCCCCAGCCGCGATCAGAAATCGAAAAGTGCGCATAGCCCTGGTTGACGAAAGTATTGTTACGACCAATTTTTGATCCGCCCCAACCATGAAATTCACCGACAATCGGGAAATTACCATCGGGGCCAGAGGCAGGTGCGGGCGGGATGTACAGGTTGACATCGATCGGCACAGTGCCGCCCGGAAGCAGGGCCTTGCGATCCGGCAGGTTGACGATGCCAGTACAGGTGCGAACACCATCGCCCCCTTTTGTGCAGTTCAGCTGTCCATCAAATGCTTTTGTTATGGCCTGTGCCGAGCCGGTAATGGCCATCAGCATGGTCGCGATGACCAGAGGCGACGCTGTACGCGCGCTTACTTTCATTTGCATTCCCCTTGTTGCACGGTCTTTCCTACGGCTCAACGATTCTTTTGAGTTGATGCCGATTATCACGCCCCACAGCATGTGGCATCTTCCACAAATACATCCTTGGAAAGTGCGCCATGGTATTTGCAGATCGCGCCAAGGTACTGTTCAGGCCGGTGGGCCATAAAAATAAAACCGCCGGCGTTGCGCCGGCGGTCTGTTTACTACTTTACTGCGTCGCGTGACTAAGGCGCCGTCCTGGTACTGAAGTACCCGATGGTGGTGCCGATCTGCAGGCTGGTCTTGCGCAGGGTGTTGGCACTGCTGGCGCTGGTATGGCGCACG
>JBFKCG010000274.1:0-2707 GCA_041620675.1 Nevskiales bacterium | reverse complement strand
TCGCATCCGGCTTTGCAGCCGTTCTATTTCAATATCCTGATCGGCAGCACCGGCCTGCTGACACTGGTGCATGTAGTCGGTGCGTTGCAAAAGGTGCAGCCCTGGACCGAGACAGCGGAGATCCCGTTCTGGGCCGGGCTCATGGCGCTGGCCTTGTTGTTTTATCCACTCACAGGGATGTCTGCATGAAAAAAGTCGAGATTGAGGGCCTGGTGCATTTGCGCGTGCATGAGGCCATTGAAAAAACCGTGGCTGCCTGTATCGAGGAGATCAATGCCGCCGGGCATGCGTTTGTGCCAATCCCCGATGCCCTCCTTGAATGGCAGGACAGAACGCGGGGGCAGCGGTTAATGGTGAGTTGTGGATTATCAACTTGTCTTGAAGAAGGAGCTGCGGAGGAGAAAGCGCAGGACCCTGAAGTCGAGGCGTTTATCGCGCTGGCAGAGTCGGGCACGAGCCGGGAGGCCAGCGTGCTGAACCAACTCGAAGGCGACATTGCCAACGGCGGGTTTGCGCAATTGTTTGACAACAAGGATACGGAGTTTGTGCGCGAGGGCCTTGAGTACTTGCAGGACATCGGCGCGCAAGCCAGCGCCAAGCTGGTCAAGCAGGCATTAACGCTGGTCGAGAATAATTCAAGGCTGTTGCAGGAATACGAGCGCCTGCAAGCGGCTTTGCGGCGACTGGATATTCGATTCAATGAACGGGCAGAGAATCTCGCAGAGTTGTACTGGCGCAAGCAGCAGGCCAACTAGAGTGGTGCTGTGGCCCGGGCTTTTTGCCTGGTAATGCCTGAACAAACAAGCACTTCAACCCGGCCATGAATGACCACAGGGCTTGAAGGTATGATGAAGGACGAGCCGAGGCTCGTTTCATTCTTGTGATCCTGTCGACAAGAGGGCTGGCAACCTCAAGGTAAAGCGGATGGCATTGACTCCCATGACCCTGTTGATCAGAGGGCCGATTCTGGCGGCTTTGCTGGCTATGCCGCTGCTGGTGGGCGCGGGTGAGGTGCGTCGCTGGGTGGATGACAAGGGAGTCGTGCATTACTCCGACCCAGCCAGCATCCCGCAGCAGTATCGGGACAGTGCAACGCAGGTCAGAATCAAGGAATCGTTTGGTGCAGAACCCGAGAAAGCATCCATCGTGCTGGATGTCAGGGGCAAGGTCGCGATGGTGCCGACCCGGCTCAATGGCAGCCTGACGACGAATCTGATCGTGGATACCGGCGCAAGCATGACGGTAATCTCACGCGCACTGGCCCGTGAACTGGGGATTGATGTCGAGAGTGGCAATTATCCCGTTAGCAGTTTCCGCACCGCCAACGGAGTTGTCAGTGCCCCGATCATCACGCTGGAATCCATCGAGGTGGGTGGCATGCAGGTCAGGGGGCTTTCGGCCTCGGTGCAGGACATCGCGCCCGAGGTGCCTGGGCTGCTGGGCCTGAACTTCCTGAGCCACTTCCGCATGGATATCGACCACAAGGGCGGCTATCTGCACCTGGAAAGAAAACAGTAACCTGCTGCAGAGAACGACCAGACAACAAAAAAGCCGCTTGCGCGGCTTTTTTGTTGCGGCCCAACCGGCAGGTTATTCGCCGAGCTCTTTCACCGCTTGGATCATCTGCACCATGACTTTCTGTGCATCGCCATAGACGAGGTTGCAGTTGTCGGCATAGAACAGCTCGTTCTCCACGCCAGAATATCCCTTGCCCTGGCCACGCTTGATCACGTAGGCCTGGCGCGCCTTGTCCACGTTGAGGATGGGCATGCCATAAATCGGCGAGGACTTGTTGGTGCGCGCCGCCGGGTTCACCGTGTCGTTGGCGCCGACGACAATTGCGACATCGGCTGAGGCAAATTCCTCATTGATGTCTTCCATGTCGTAGATGATGTCGTAAGGCACACCGGCCTCGGCCAGCAGCACGTTCATGTGGCCGGGCATGCGACCCGCCACCGGGTGAATGGCGAACTTCACCTCCACGCCGGCGTTCTGCAGCAACTTCACGAACTCAAACAGCTTGTGCTGTGCCTGCGCCACCGCCAGGCCATATCCGGGCGCGATGATGACTTTTTGCGCATAGCGCATCTGCACCGCAGCGTCGCCGGCATCTGCCGGCTTCATGCTGCCCATGATCTCGCCGCTGCCCTCGTCGCCCGAGGCGCCGAAGTTGCTGAACAGCACGTTGCTGACCGAGCGGTTCATGGCCTTGGCCATCAGCAGGGTCAGCAGGGTGCCGGCCGAGCCCACCACCATGCCGGCAATCATCAGCGCCGGGTTGTTGAGCACATAGCCCTCAAAGCCGACCGCCAGGCCGGTGAAGGCGTTGTACAGCGAAATGACCACCGGCATGTCAGCACCGCCGATCGGCATGGTCATCATCACGCCATACACCAGCGCCAGCACGAAGAAGGTGGTGATCAGCGCCATGCTGACGTCGCCACCCTTGGCGACCATGTAGCCACCGAGCAACAGGATGACCAATAGCAGCGCGCCGTTGATGGCCTGCAGGCCGGCCATGCGCAGGGTGGTGTTAATGCGACCGTCGAGCTTGGCCCAGGCGATCAATGAGCCGGACAGCGACATGGAACCGATCAGCCCGCCCAGCACGGCCAGCGTCAACACGATGCTGCCGTGGGTCTTGTATCCGAACAGTTCGATCGCGGCAATCGCGGCGGCGGCACCACCACCCATGCCGTTGTACAGG
>JBFKCG010000273.1:0-2719 GCA_041620675.1 Nevskiales bacterium | reverse complement strand
CAGCTCATTCGGGCTGAAATGCGCTGGGCCCTGGGCCACAGTTCAGACGTCCGGATCGGCTACGAAAGCGACGTTGCCCACACGGGTTATTTGGGGCTAGGTTTTTATTGGTAGGCTTTTATTCCTGTCATCTCCTCGCTTGCTGGTAAGGCCTGCGTCTGGTTGACCGCCCTAGGGTGGGTTAGGCAGATAACCGATGGCCTCTACATCCGATGGTCATGGCTTGCTTTGTTTCAATAAAAAGACGCAAAATTGACCAGATAGAGCGGAGCAAGTGAAAACAATCACTATTACCGTTATATATGATTTATAGCCCGATAACTGCCAGGAACGATCGCCGTTGAGCGAGGAGAGACGACCATGATCTTCAACCAGGAACATCTCGAACTTCAGCGCACCGTTCGCAAGTTCATCGAACAGGAGATCAACCCGCATGTGGATGAATGGGAAGACGCTGAAATTTTCCCGGCCCATGAGGTCTTCAAGAAGATGGGTGACCTTGGGTTGCTCGGCATCACCAAGCCGACGGAATACGGTGGCCTGGGCCTGGATTACACCTACGCCTTTGCATTCGCCGAAGCGCTCGGTCACTGCACCTGCGCGGGTATCCCGATGGCGATTGGCGTACAGACCGACATGGCGACCCCAGCCTTGGCCCGATATGGCTCCGACGCGCTGAAAAAGGAATTCCTGGCGCCAACCATCGCCGGTGACATGGTGGCCGCCATTGGCGTGTCGGAACCCGGCGCGGGATCCGATGTGGCCGGCCTGAAGACCACCGCACGCAAGGACGGTGATGACTACATCATTAATGGCACCAAGATGTGGATCACCAACGGCATGCAGGCTGACTGGATCTGCCTGTTGGCCAATACCTCGGACGGCAAGCCGCACATGAACAAGTCGCTCATCGTGGTGCCGATGAATGCCAAGGGCGTGAACCGCGCGAAGAAGATCAAGAAGATCGGCATGAATGCATCCGATACTGCGCAGATTTTCTTCGACAATGTGCGGGTGCCACAGAGTAACCGCATCGGCCAGGAAGGCATGGGCTTTATGATGCAGATGCAGCAGTTCCAGGAAGAGCGCATGTTCGGCGCCGCCTCGGGGCTGGTTGGCATGGATCGCATGATCCAGCAGACCATCGAGTACACAAGACAGCGGCATACCTTTGGCCAGCCCATCATTGACAACCAGTCTGTGCACTTCCGGCTCGCCGAGTTGCAGACCGAGGTTGAACTGCTGCGCTCGCTGGTTTACCGAACTTGCGAGATGTACGTGAAGAACAAGGACGACATGGAGGTGCTCAAGCTGGCCTCCATGTGCAAGCTCAAGGCCGGCCGACTGCTGCGCGAGGTATCGGATTCCTGCTTGCAATACTGGGGCGGGATGGGCTTTACCTGGGAAAACCAGATTGCGCGTTCTTATCGTGATTCCCGGCTGGTCTCGATTGGCGGCGGGGCTGACGAGATCATGCTCGGCATCATTTGCAAAATGATGGGAACACTGCCTGGCAAGAAAAAAGAGCCGGCGGTTGAGAAAAAAGCTGCGACTGGCTAATGCAGGGTGCGGCCGCGGGTCGTGAGCAGAGGTGCGGTGGCTAGCCAATCGGCATTTATTCACCGATCATGAGCACGATTTGTAATAATTCTTATCCGCCCACAATGCTCGTGTGCCACGGAATCCGGTGAAATAATCCTGGATCCCGCACTGTACATTTGGGGCGGGACCGGCTGGCACAGGAGAAATATCAATGACTGTAGAACGCGATGTGATGGAATACGACGTGCTGATCGTCGGCGCAGGCCCGGCCGGACTGGCTGCTGCCTGCCGCCTGAAGCAGCTGGCCTCGGCAGCCGGCAAGGACATTGGCGTTTGCGTCGTCGAGAAGGGCTCAGAAGTGGGCGCCCACAGCCTATCTGGTGCTGTGTTTGAGCCACGAGCGCTCAATGAACTGTTTCCTGACTGGCAGAAGAACGGGGCGCCGCTCAAGACGCCTGTCACACGCGATGACGTGTACTTCTTCCTGAGCGAGAAGCGGGCATTCAAGATGCCCAACCTGTTTGTGCCCAAGACCATGCACAACGAGGGCAACTACATCATTTCCCTGGGCAAGCTGGTGCGCTGGCTCGGCGAGCAGGCGGAAGCCTTGGGCGTGGAAATCTACCCTGGATTTGCCGCGCAGGACGCGATCATTGACGACCAAGGCGTGGTGCGCGGGATAGTCGTGGGCGACATGGGCGTGAACCGTGAAGGCGAACACACCGCCAACTACACGCCAGGCATGGAACTGCGTGCCAAGTACACCCTCTTCGCCGAGGGCTGCCGTGGCCATATTGGCAAGCGCCTGCTGGCGAAGTATGAGCTGGACAAGGACGCGGATCCCCAGCATTACGCCATCGGCCTTAAGGAACTGTGGGAGATAGACCCCGCCAAGTTCCAGTCCGGCCTGGTGGTGCATGGTGCGGGCTGGCCGCTGGATAACGCCAACCCGGGCGGATCCTTCCTCTACCATCTGGAAGACAACAAGGTGGCGGTCGGGCTAATTGTCGACCTGTCCTACAGCAACCCGCATCTGTCACCGTTCGATGAATTCCAGCGCTTTAAGCACCACCCGGTGTGCAGCCAGTACTTGGAAGGCGGCAAGCGCCTGGCTTACGGTGCACGCGCCATCACCAAGGGCGGCTTCAACTCGCTACCCAAGATGATTTTCCCGGGT
>JBFKCG010000272.1:0-2746 GCA_041620675.1 Nevskiales bacterium | reverse complement strand
GTCTTGCCGACTGAGCCGAACTTGTTGGCATGGGGCAGGTTGACGCTGACATAGGCGCAGTTCTCGGTCATGCCATAGCCCTGCATGATCGGGATGCCGATCTTGTTGAACCATTCCAGCGTTGCCACCGGGATGGCGGCGGCGCCGGTGATGTTCAGCAGTGAGTTCTGCAAGCCAAGGCCGGTCTTGATCTTGTTCTTGATGAGGGTCGAGACAATCGGGATCTTGAGCAGGCGATCCAGTTTCTGCTGCGGCAACTTCTTGAGGATGCCGTGCTGGATGCGGGTCCAGACTGCGGGTACTGCAATGAAGCGGGTCGGGGCGACTTCCGCCAGTTGCTCGGCAAACTTGTCCAGTGATTCCAGGAACGAGACCTGCGCGCCGGTGTAGATGCTGAACAGCTCCACCGCGCCACGCTCGAAGATGTGCGCCAGCGGCAGGTAGGAAAAGATGCGCTCGTTGTCGGTGGGGTTGAGCGCCTTGAGCATGCCGTGCAGGGCAAACATCACGGCGGCACCACTGATCTCCACGCCTTTGGGGTTACCGGTGGTGCCGGAGGTGTATACCAGGGTCCATGGCTTGTTCGGGTCAGGGACCATATCGCCCTGCAAGGGGCGGTACTGCTGTAGCAGGTCTTCCCACTCGTAGTCGCCCGGTGCTACTTCCGCATAGGGCATGGACAGGCGTTTCACGTGCGGCGGGATGCCGTTGAGGATCGACTCGGGTTCCTGCATCGGCCCGATGATGACGAGCTTGGCATCGCAGTGATCGATGATGTAGCTCACGGCATCCGTGGCCTGCTTGGGATACAGGCCGGCGCTGACATGGCCGGCTAACGAGATGGCCCAGTCGGCCATGAACCAGTGTGCGCAATTGCGGCCCGCGATGACGATATGGCTGCCGGGGGGGAAATCCATGGCCTTGATGGCGGCGGCAATCCGGCGTACCTGGTCGGCGACCTGCGCAAAGGTGTATTCGTGCCAGACCCCCTCAATGGGTTGCCGCAAGTAGACCTTGTTCGGCTGGGTTTTTTCCCAGTGCCACAACATGTCCAAAGGTGCCTTGCCGGTGACGTCTATCATGCTCAATTCCCTAGAGATGCCCACTGCTGGGTGGTGAACGAAGAGTGATCCTTCGTGAGATTGGTTGACTCAGGCACGAAGGATGATCAGTACAGACTTTAATACGGACTGGGCAGCAGGCCAAGTTATTGTGTGGCAAAAAGAAAAGGGCGGCCCACTGGGTGGGCCGCCCTTCGGTCTCACATCAAGTCATCAACCAACTGCGGCGCGACGCTCCATGGCGGGCGAGGTCTTGGCATTGATGCCGAAGAACTGCTCGTGCGTCAGCACGTCCACCTCGATGGCCTCCAGTCGGGCCTTGCGTGCCAGCTCGACCAGGTTGGCCTCTTCGGTGTTGATCACGCCCTTGGCACGTGCGGCCTCCACCATCTCGTCGGCAGCTCCGCGCGGCAGCTCACGGCGGTACTGGGCAGCCGTGATCTTGTCGATCGCCGGCTGAGCCTCGGTGACCAGGCGGAAGGCCTTGAGCAGGCGACCAGCGCCCGGTGCCGATTCAGCAGGGGCAAACACGCCGTATGACAGGCGCTTGAACTGCTCGTTGAAGCTCTGGATCGTCTTGGCGGCGGCATGGCTCTCGGCGTCGCCCGGCAGCGTACCCACCGGGTTCAGGCGCAGTCCGAGGCTGCCGAGGGTGCGCATCAGGAAGCCCAGGACCGGCGCATTGAAGTTGGCATAGATGCCTTCGAAAGCTTTTTGTACCTGTGCCAGCGCGTACTGCACCGAGTAGTGCACCAGTGGCAGGTCTTCGGCACGACGGCCTTCGGCCTCATAACGACGCAGGGCCGAGAAGCCCAGGTACATCCAGGCCACGGCATCGGCGTAACGGCCCGTCAACTTGCCACGTGCCTTCAGCTTGCCGCCGATGGTGAACATCGCCATGTCGGTGAGCAGGCCAAAGCGGGCCGCGGACCAGCCCAGGCGACGGTAGTACTTCGCCGTCGGCCCGGACACGGGCACGCTGACAGTCCAGCCGCGGGTCAGGCCACGCACGAGGGTGCGGACCAGGCCCATGAACACATGGCCGAACCAGCCCAGCAGGTTCTTGCGGAACTTGGCAACATCACCTTCTTCCACGCCATGCACCACGTTCAGTGCATAGGGATGGCAGCGGGTCGCGCCCTGGCCGAAGATCATCAGCGTGCGCGTCATGATGTTGGCGCCTTCGACGGTGATGGACACCGGCGCGGCGGCATAACCACGACCCACGATGTTGTTCGGTCCCTGCATGACGCCGGCGCCGGAGAACACGTCCATCGCGTCAATGGCGAGGTCACGTGCCATCTCGGTGGTGTAGGCCTTGAGGATGGCGGAGATGACCGGTGGCTGCTGGCCGCTATCAACGGCGGAGCAGCCGTACACGCGGGAAGCTTCCGCCATGTAGGACAGTGCGGCCATCTTGCCGATCTTGTCCTCGACACCTTCCATCTTGCCGATGGCGATGCCGAACTGCTGGCGCACCATCGAATAGGCACCCGTTGCGGCCGTGGCGGCCTTGATGCCGCCGACAGCGCCGGCGGGCAGGGACACGGCGCGACCGCCGGCCAGCTGTTCCATCAGCATCTTCCAGCCCAAGCCAGCATATTCTGCGCCGCCGATGATGTTTTCGACTGGCACCACCACGTCCTTGCCAATCAGCGGGCCGTTGTAGAAGGCCTCGCCGATGG
>JBFKCG010000271.1:0-2759 GCA_041620675.1 Nevskiales bacterium | reverse complement strand
TGGCAGCTTCGTCGGCAGTTTTATCATCCTCATGCGCGAGGGGTTGGAAGCCATCCTGGTACTGGCGGCGATGATCGCTTTCCTGCGCAAGACCGGGCGCCCCGAGGGCCTGCCCTGGGTGCACGCCGGCTGGATCACTGCGCTGGCCTTGGGCATAGCCACCTGGTTCGTGGCGACTTACCTGATTGATATCAGCGGCGCCAGCCGCGAGAAGACCGAGGGCTTTACTGCCTTGCTCGCCTCCGTGATATTGCTGTCGGTGGGTTTGTGGCTCCACAACAAGAGTTACTCGCACCGCTGGCAACTCTATGTTTCGCACAAGATGAAAGGAGCACTGCGTGGCGGCCGATTGTGGGGCTTGTCACTGCTGGCATTCGTCGCGGTCTACCGCGAGGTATTTGAGACCGTGCTGTTCTACCGTGCGTTATGGGGCCAAGGCGAACACGCACCGATCGTGTATGGATTCCTGACCGCTGCCGTGCTGTTGGTCGGCATCGCCTGGGCCATTTTCTACTACAGCATGAAGCTGCCGATTAAACAGTTCTTCTCCTGGAGCTCGGCCTTTATCGTGGCACTGGCGGTCATTTTCACCGGCAAGGGTGTGGCGGCATTGCAGGAGGCGGGCTCGATCCCGATCCATACCGTGGACTTCGTGACCATCCCCATGCTTGGCATCTACCCCACGTTGCAAGTGCTGTTGATGCAGCTGGCCGTGCTGGCACTGGTCATCGGCGTGTTTGCCTGGAACCATATCAGCGCACGTCGGCTCGACGCCGCGTAAACACTTAACTCGGGATCATCATTCGGAACCGTCGGCACGCGTAACCGACAGTTGGCGCTTGCCATCCTGGTTCCACACGAAGACCTGCCAGGGGTTGCAGCAGACTTCGCAGTCCTGGACGAGGCTGCCCTCGATATCGGCCTCCAGATAAATCTCGACGCGCTCACCACAGTAAGGACAGTGCACCTCGAATTGTTCAGTCAATTCCACGGCTGCCCTGTGACTAGTTGCCGGCTTGCAGTTTGGCCATCAGCTCTAAATCCCAGAATGCCGCCTCGATCTTGTGCCTATCCGGATCACCTTCACTCTTGCTATCGACCAAGCAAAAGTCATTGGTACCGATCGAGACATGGGAAATCAGACTGGGATTCTCATCGGTCACTTCATTCCTCCTTACGGGTTCATCGCTAGCCTAATCTGGAGTACGGCGGTCTAGAAAACCTGTGTGACAAAGAATCCGTACAGGATGGCGCCAAAGCCGCCCACCTCGGCCACGATCAGCAGCCACATGCCGATGGTGGTATTGAAGTTACGCTCCGTGAACTGGTTGGTCGTGGTGTTTTTCAATCCCAGCACGACATACGTGAGGATGGCAATGGCGAAGAACGACAGCGGTGCCATCACAATGGCCAACTGAATGACTTCCGAGAAGGGGCTGTAACGCACAAGCTCGGCAATGACCAAGGCGGCAAAGCTGTACAGCAGCGCAGCCCGATGCGCCGTGTCGATGTAAAACGGTGCCTGATGGGACGGGCCTTTGAGCATGTGCCAATACTTCACGATGCCCAGCAACATGCCGGTCATGAGGAAGATACCGGCGGCGGCAAGGCTAAGGGTTACGGCGGCGGTCATATATAACTCCCGGATATGAGCTTGTATTTATTGATTCGGTGCAGGACTAAGCCTACACGGGGTATTCTCTTGCGCCCAGCTTAGTCTTGGATTTGGCATGTCAATTTCCGCCTGGACCGTCATTGCAATCGTCGTATTCTGCCTTGTCATGCTCGGCCGTGGGCGTCATTCCCCGGAACTGGTGATGATCGGCGGCCTGGTCGCATTGTTGCTGACTGGCATCCTGACCCCGGCACAAGCACTGGCCGGATTTGCCAACGAGGGCATGATCACCGTTGCCGCCATGTACGTGGTGGCCGCGGGCCTGCGGGAAACCGGTGGCATCGAGCTAGTCGTGCGTTATCTTTACGGCCGCACCAGCCATGTTCGCTTTGCGCAGCTGAAAGTCATGCTGCCCACCATCGCCATGAGCGCGTTCCTCAATAACACACCAGTAGTGGCCACCTTCATCCCGGCGATTACCTCCTGGGCGCGCCGCAACTCGATTTCCGCCTCCAAGCTGCTCATCCCCCTGAGTTATGCCGCCATCTTTGGTGGCACCTGCACCCTGATCGGCACCAGCACCAACCTGGTCGTCAATGGCTTATGGGTCGCCGAGGGGGGGCCAGGCCTGCGCATGTTTGACCTGGCTTGGGTCGGAATTCCTATAGCACTCACGGGCCTTGCCTACGTGATGCTATTCGGTTCACGACTATTGCCAGACCACAAGGCCGCGAAGGGGCTATTCGATAACCCGCGCGAATACACGGTTGAGATGATCGTGGATCCGGTAGGCCCATTGGTCAACCAGACCATCCAGCAGGCTGGACTCAGGCACCTGGGCGTGCTCTACCTGGTGGAGATCGAGCGAGAGGGGCGCGTGATCCCGGCCGTGAATTCCGAGGAACGCCTACGCGCGAATGACCGGTTGGTTTTCGCAGGTGACGTCAATGCGATTGTTGACTTGCAACGCCTGCGTGGCCTGTTACCAGTCTTGTCCGAGGACCGTACCCTGGAAAAGCAAGTGCCGGAGCGCAAGCTGGTGGAAGTGGTCGTGTCGCCGCGCTGCCCCTTGATCAACAAGACCCTGCGTGACAGCCGTTTTCATACTTATTACGGTGCGACCGTGATTGCGGTTGCTCGCGAT
>JBFKCG010000270.1:0-2761 GCA_041620675.1 Nevskiales bacterium | reverse complement strand
ATCCCCATGCCCGAGACCCGCATCGTCACGCGGGGCAACCTGCAGGAACTGGGCGCCGCGCTGGGCTTCCCCCTGGTACTGAAGCAGCCGGACTCCGCCTTTTCACGTGGCGTGGTCAAGGCCAGCAATGAAGAGGAGCTCAAGCTCGAGGCCTCGCGCCTCCTGAAAAGCTCCGACCTGCTGGTTGCGCAGGCTTTCCAGCCCACGGACTTTGACTGGCGCGTTGGCGTATTCGCCGGCAAGGCGCTGTACGTGTGCCGTTATTTCATGGCGCCCAAGCACTGGCAGATCATCCAGCACGCAAGCGATGGCAACTCGATGACCGAGGGCAAGTCCGAAACCCTTCCGGTAGAGGAAGCACCGAAAGACCTGATCCGCACCGCGGTTCGCGCGGCCAACGCCATGGGTGATGGCCTGTATGGCGTGGACATCAAGCAGGTCGGCAATCGCTACCTGGTCATCGAGGTCAACGACAACCCGAGCATTGAGGCAGGTGTTGAGGATGCGGTGATCGGCAAGCTGCTCTACCAAACCATCATGGATGAGATGCGGCGCCGCGTGGAGTTAAGCAAGCGTGATTGAGCGCGACGACCTGGGCCTGTTCGAAGGCTTCGGCATCGAGATCGAGTACATGCTGGTGCAGCACGACAGCCTTAATGTCTGCCCGAGCGCAGACAAGGCGCTGTCATCAATGGCAGTCGTGGGCGCGAGCGAGTTCATCCATGACAAGGTCAGCTGGTCGAACGAGCTGGTGAACCATGTCATTGAACTCAAGACCACGGGCCCGCGCGCCACGCTGCACGGGTTGCACAAGGAATTTCACGAGCAAGTGCAGGCCGTACGCAACGCGGTCGTCCACGCCGGCGCGGACTTGCTGCCCGGCCCAATGCATCCCTGGTTTGATCCCACGCAGGGCATCGAGCTGTTCCCGCATGGCCAGCACGAAATCTACGAGGCCTTTGACCGCATCTTCGGTTGCAAGCACCACGGCTTCTCCAACCTGCAAAGCATGCACATCAACCTGCCGTTCCAGGGTGATGATGAATTCGGCCGCCTGCATGCGGCCGTGCGCGTGGCATTGCCCCTTTTGCCGGGACTGGCTGCTGGCTCACCCTTCATTGAAGGGCGGCTCGCCAACCATGCCGATGAACGGCTGGCCGTTTATGCCACCAACTGCGCGCGTATCCCGAGCGTCACGGGACAGATCATTCCAGAGCCGGTATACACCATCGGTTGCTACCAGGACCTTCTTTCCACCTTGTATACCGACATTGCACCCCATGATCCCGGCAAGGTGCTGCAGGAGGAATGGCTGAATGCCCGTGGCGCAATCGCGCGCTTTGACCGTAACTGCATCGAGATCCGCGTGATTGATGCACAGGAAAGCCCCCTGGCCGATTTGGGGATTGCCGAACTGGTCATCGCCCTGGTCCGTGCGCTGTGCGAGGAACGCTGGTGCAGCCTGCGTGAGCTGCAGGCATTCGATACCGCACTGCTGGCGAAAGGGCTATGGGCCGCCATTCGTGATGCCGAGGATGCCGAGATCAGCGACAGCAACTGGCGACGCGCCTTGGGCCTGCGCGGCAGCGATGCCCGGCTGGGCCACATCTGGGCCAGCGTGGCCGAGAAGCTAGCAGATGACCTGAGCGCGGATGGACAACGCGCGGTTGAACACATCCTGCGCCACGGCACACTGGCCACACGACTGAAGACTGCCGTCGCCCTGCCACCTGGACAAAGCCAGCCCGGAATCCCGCGACTGCGTGCGGTCTATGCCCAGTGCGCACAAGCATTGGCCGATAACCGGATGTTTGTGTCGTGAGCGTGCTGCCGTGAAAGTCCTGTTGAGCTGCGAGCATGCCTCGGCAGCCGTGCCCCGCGAGTTTTCCGCTGCGCGCATTCCCGACAAGATCCGCACATCACACCGCGGCTGGGACAGAAGCGCCATGGATGTGGCACAGGTACTCAGTAACCGGCATGGCTGGCCCATCCTTGCCGGCACATTCACGCGCCTGCTCATTGACCTGAACCGCTCGCCGCACCATCCCGGTGTCCTGTCCGAATTCAGCAGGCAATTACCCCTTGAGCAGCAGTTGGCACTACGTAAACACCACGCGCAATTCCGCGAGGAAATGCATCGCCGTATTACGAGCGCCCTGGCATCGGCCAAGTCCGTCCTGCATTTTTCAGTCCACAGCTTCACACCCGAGCTGGACCCGCCCAATCGCCAGTTTGACCTTGGCCTGCTGTACGACCCCGCACGAAAACGAGAACAGGAATTGTGCTGCCACCTGCAGGCACGCCTGCAGGCCCGTGGCTGGTCCGTGCGGCGCAATGCGCCCTATCGGGGCAATGCCGATGGGCACACCACCAGCCTGCGCAAGCGCTTTTCACAGCATCGCTACCTGGGGATCGAGATCGAGTGCAACCAGTTACTCGTGCCGGGCAAGAAATGGCAGCGTCTTGCGACAGACATTTCCGCCGAGGCTGCCGACCTCGGCCTGGGATAACAAACCACGCTGCTTGATAGGTCACAGGCGACCTCTACATCTATACTCTTGCCCCACACGTATCAACAATTGAACATAAACCCAGAATCTGACTGCCGAAACTAGCCGAGGACACCATGAGCAAACCCATCCTGTTCGCACACCCATTTTCTCCCTACAGCCGCAAGGCGCGGCTGATGTTGCTGTTTCAGGGGGTCGATCACGAATACCGCATGACCACCCCACGGGCCAACGACCCGGATTTTCGTGCT
>JBFKCG010000269.1:0-2777 GCA_041620675.1 Nevskiales bacterium | reverse complement strand
TTTGGCCAACCTGGCCATGCATGCACGCATCGTCATCTGTGGTGCGATCTCCCAGTACAACAACACCACGCCGATCAAGGGCCCGTCTAACTACATGTCACTGCTGGTCAATCGCGCGACCATGAAGGGCATGGTGGTGTTTGATTACGCCAGCCGTTACGGCGAGGCAGCCAAGGACATGGCGGGCTGGATGATGGCTGGCAAGCTCAAGTCCAAGGAAGACATCGTCGAGGGCCTGCAGACTTTCCCGGAGACCCTGCTCAAGCTGTTCAAGGGCGAGAATACCGGCAAGCTGGTGCTGAAGGTCTAGGACCAGGCGCGGTATTGATAACGCGTCATGCTGAGTCGCGCATATTGCTGAAGGGTGATGAAGAATCTGGCGCGGCTTGCTGCCGGGCCAGGTTCTTCGCTTCGCTCAGGAAGCGCCAGACGCAAACTGGACGAGCCGGGCATTCCATCACGGATTGGCAACTCGCCTGGTTTCATGACGGGCGCATCAACCCGCCGGTATAAACCCCGACAATGGAGACCTCGTCGGGCGGGATGCGGATCGGCTTCATCGCCTTGTTGTGCGGCTTGAGCACGACATAACCGGCTTCGATCGACAGTTCCTTCACGGTGACGTCACCGTCGCGCATGGCGATGACGATTTCGCCGGGTTGCGCGGTGTCGGCCTTGCGAATGGCAATCCAGTCGCCGTCGTGGATGCCGGCGTCGATCATGCTGTCGCCGCGCACCCTGAGGAGGTAGTCCGGACGTTTGCGAAACATGATGGCCGGCACATCCACATAGCGCTCGACATTCTCAATGGCTTCGATGGCGGTGCCTGCCGCAACCTGGCCGATCAGCGGGATACCGCGGGGTTCCTGCCCGATCAGGGCGAGCGAGCGTTTTCTGCCGTTTTGCGGGCTGAGGTAACCTTTGTGTTCCAGTGCCTTCACATGCTGGTGCATGGTGGAGGTGGAGCTGACGCCCCCCAGCTCGCACAGTTCCTGGATCGTCGGCGGGTAATCGTGCTCTTCAATATAGCTTTCGATCAGTTGCAGAACCTTGGCTTGGCGCGGACTGAGGTCATCGGCATGCATACTGGGCCTGAATGTTGTTAAACAGTGGGCTATTCATACCGAATATTCATTCGGCACGCAAGTATGTTCGGTATAGGGGGGTAATGAGACGATGAGTGAAGCCACAACGACACCGGCCATCTCGATCCGATACGCTGGCTTCTGGCGCCGGTTCTGTGCCTTCGTCATTGATTACTTGCTGATATCGGTTGTCGTCTTCCCGTTGGTGGCCATGATCGGCATGACTACTCCCGATAACGTGGTGGTCAGCGTGCCGTTTGGCCTATTCACCACCGAAAAGGTGCTGGAGTCCGCCAGTGCCGAGCAGAAGAACGCGGATGGCTCCACGTCCCTGGTGGAAACCCAGTTGATCGAGGTACTGGTGCTGGGCCACTGGCGTTATCTCTATCACCAGAAAATCGAGCGCAGCGGTGGTGAGACCACTACCACGCGCCAGTTGCTGGACCCGGGCACTCACCTGGCAGCGCGTCGCAGCACATCGGATGACTTTATCCACCTGTTGCTGATGATTTACTGGATCCTGATGGAAAGCAGTCGCTGGCAGGCTTCGGTCGGCAAGCTGGCGCTGGGGATGAAGGTCACGGATGAGCAAGGCCTGCGCTTGAGCTTCGTGCGCGCGCTGGGTCGCAACCTGCTCAAGATCCTGTCCTGCGCGACGCTGATGATCGGTTTCATGATGGCGGGCTGGACGCAAAAGAAGCAGGCCCTGCATGACAAGATCGCCGACTGCCTGGTGACGGTTCGGCGCTGAGCGTGACCGATCTTAAGTATTGCCCTTCACATCGGCATCCACATTCCTGACGTTGAGCACGCCGGAGCGCAGGTGCAGGTCGCGCTGCGGGAAAGGAATCTCCAGCTTGCGCTTGGCCAACTCGTCCTCGATCGCCCACAGGTATAGCGCCTGCGTGCGTCCCGGGCTCACGGCGAGCTCGTGGTCGACCCACACCACCAGCTCGAAGTCCAGGCTGCTGTTGCCGAAGCCCACCAGCCACACATCGGATTTGCAGCGTTCATCCTCGATGGTTCCCTGTACGGAGCGCGCGGCAGCAAGCCCTGCCTCGCGTACCTTGTCCTTGTCGCTGCCATAGGCGACGCCGAATGGGATGTGTATGCGTCGCTGCCGTTCGTTCAAGGTCCAGTTGGTGACGCGGCCATTGATGAACTCGGAGTTCGGCACGATGACGTCGACGGAATCATTGGTGGTCACTCGCGTATAGCGGACACTGATCTCGGAAACGCGGCCGACCACGCCCGATTGAAGATCGACAAAGTCTCCGACCTTCAGCGTCTTTTCCATCAACAGCACGATGCCGGAGATGAAATTGCTGAAGATGTTCTGCAGGCCAAAACCGATACCAACGCCAACCGCACCACCAATCAGCGCGAAGTTGGACAGGTTAAGGCCGAGGTAATCCAGCCCGACCAGTGCGGCGATGATCCAGATGATGTAGCGAATGATCCTCGACAGCGCGTACTGGCCTGATTCGCTCAAGACGACGCGCCGGCCGGGGCTGGCCAGTCGCCGCAAGCCATGGTCAACCAAGGTCGGCAGGAACAAGGCCAGCAGGACAACGAGGCCCACCGCCAGCAGGTTGGCGGTGGTGATGGTGGATTCCCCATACGACAACAACGGCTTCTGGATGATTTCCAGGGCCTGCTCCAGCCATTGCATGAAGTCATTCATCGGTCAGT
>JBFKCG010000268.1:0-2790 GCA_041620675.1 Nevskiales bacterium | reverse complement strand
GTCCGCAGGTAATTTTGTTCCCCGAGATCGTGTTCGACCAGGCCAAGTTCCTGGCCAAGGTGGATGCAACCGTCAAGAAATACGGCTGGTGCACGATCGTCGCCAGCGAGGGCATCAAGAATGCCGAAGGCAAGTTCGTGGCCGACGCCGGCACCGTCGATGCCTTTGGCCACACCCAGCTCGGCGGCGTTGCATCCACGCTCGCGACCATGGTGAAGTCCGGCCTCGGGCTCAAGTATCACTATGCGATCGCCGACTACCTGATGCGCTCTGCGCGCCATGTCGCCAGCAAAACCGACCTGCAACAGTCCTATGCTGTCGGCAAGGCCGCCGTAGAACTGGCACTCAAGGGCAAGTCGGGCGTCATGGTCACCATCAAGCGCCTGTCCGACAAGCCCTATAAGTGGAAGACCGGCGAGGCGCCGCTTACCAAGGTCGCCAATGTCGAGAAGAAGATGCCGCGTGACTTCATCAGCAGCGACGGCTTCCACATCACCGACAAGTGCCGCCGTTATTTGTCTCCGCTCATACAGGGCGAGGACTACCCGCCCATGAAGAACGGCCTGCCGCGCTATGTCACGCTCAAGAATACGCCGGTCCCGAAGAAGACC
The DNA here is from genome assembly GCA_041620675.1 of Nevskiales bacterium. Lineage (GTDB taxonomy): Bacteria > Pseudomonadota > Gammaproteobacteria > Nevskiales > DATLYR01 > DATLYR01. Next base: position 2,179 of record JBFKCG010000268.1, on the reverse strand, counting down.
GGGCGTTCATTCACGGTCAAATGAGCCAGTCACTCAACTTGTCTAGTAAACGTGACAGGGTGATCGGCTAAGGCCATGGACGTCCCCCTGTCTGCCCAGCCGGATGATGTCAGCTGCGGTCCGACCTGCCTGGCGGGAGTCTATCGGTTCTGGGGCCAGCCCATCGAGATCACCGAATTGCGGGACCATGTCCGCACCTTGCCGCATGGCGGCACATTGGCTGTGTTCCTCGCCATTGACGCCTTGCGGCGGGGTTTCGCCGCCACCATCTACACCTACAACCTGTCGCTGTTTGACCCAACCTGGTTTAGCGGCGAGGGCATTGACCTGTCGGCAAAGCTGATCGCGCAAGCCGAGGCCAAGCATGATGTCGTGCTGCGTTCCGCGACGGCCGGATACCTGGAGCTGCTCAGGCTCGGCGGCAAAATCCGCTACGAAGAACTCAATCGCGCCCTGCTGACGCGCATCCTGGACTCTGGGGCGCCAATCATCGCCGGCTTGTCCTCAACCTATCTGCACAACGAGGTCAGGGAAACCGCGATGGAGACGCTCGAAGACGACATCCGCGGCGAACCGGCCGGTCATTTTGTCGTGCTCTCGGACATCAATGATCATGGCGTGGAAGTCCGTGATCCGTACCAGAGCGAGCCCGACTCGGCTGGACGCAGCTATACCGTCGGCCATGAACGATTGATCGGGGCAATCCTGCTGGGCGCGCTGACCTACGATGCCAACATCCTCGTGATCCGGCCACGCCAATGAAGCACTGGCTGGTAGTTGACCGCACGGTTGACTGGCCAACCCCGCTGCCGGGGGTTGAAGTCATCACTGCCGAGGATTTCCTCTCGAACCCGCCGTCGCATGATGGCGAGCGCGTCCGTGTGTACAACCTGTGCCGTTCATTGCGATACCAGAGCAATGGCTATCACGTCTCGCTGCTGTCGGGCGCGCGTGGCTTCAGCGTCGTGCCCGACGTTGCGACCGTGCAGGACCTCAAGTCGCCAACGCTGGCCCGGATGATCAGCGACGATGAAGCCGAGCTCATCCAGCGCAGCCTCAAGACACTGCATGGGCAGGACTTCATCCTGTCGATCTATTTCGGACAGGGACTGGCCAAGCGACATGAAGAGCTGGCACGGACCCTGTACAACCGCAGCCCCACACCGCTACTGCGTGCCCGTTTCCAGAAACGAGACGAGCACTGGGAACTGGAAAGACTGCAGGCGCTGGCGCTGGAGGACGTGCCTGAGGAACACCTGCAGAGCCTGCACGAGGCCGCGGCACAGTGGTTTGGCAAGCGGCGTCGCGCCGTGGCACCGCCCAAGCCGCTGCCGTTTGATCTGGCCATCCTGGTCAACCCAGAAGACAACTGCCCTCCCTCGGATGAGCGCGCACTGCGTCTGTTTGAAGCTGCCGGCGAGCGCGCCGGTTTCAGCGTGGATCGTATTGGCCATGAGGATTTCGGTGATCTCACTGAATACGACGCGCTGTTCATCCGTGAGACCACCTTCGTCAATCACCATACCTATCGCTTCGCCCGGCGCGCAGCGCTGGAAGGCATGGTTGTGATTGATGACCCGGACTCTATCCTGCGCTGCACCAACAAGGTGTACCTGGCCGAACGGCTGGCACGCGCTGGCATCCCCATGCCCGAGACCCGCATCGTCACGCGGGGCAACCTGCAGGAACTGGGCGCCGCGCTGGGCTTCCCCCTGGTACTGAAGCAGCCGGACTCCGCCTTTTCGCGTGGCGTGGTCAAGGCCAGCAATGAAGAGGAGCTCAAGCTCGAGGCCTCGCGCCTCCTGAAAAGCTCCGACCTGCTGGTCGCGCAGGCTTTCCAGCCCACGGATTTTGACTGGCGCGTTGGCGTATTCGCCGGCAAGGCGCTGTACGTGTGCCGTTATTTCATGGCACCCAAGCACTGGCAGATCATCCAGCACGCAAGCGATGGCAACTCGATGACCGAGGGCAAGTCCGAAACCCTTCCGGTAGAGGAAGCTCCGAAAGACCTGATCCGCACCGCGGTTCGCGCGGCCAACGCCATGGGTGATGGCCTGTACGGCGTGGACATCAAGCAGGTCGGCAATCGCTACCTGGTCATCGAGGTCAACGACAACCCGAGCATTGAGGCAGGTGTTGAGGATGCGGTGATCGGCAAGCTGCTCTACCAAACCATCAT
>JBFKCG010000267.1:0-2790 GCA_041620675.1 Nevskiales bacterium | reverse complement strand
GGCTTGGTGGTACTGAAATAGGCCACCACGAGGAAAGACAACAGCAAGGCCGATGCAGCGCCATAGGCATACATCCACAACGGGACAGGCAGGGTATATAGGCGGCCAAAGGAATGCGCGCTGGCGGTGCCCGGCACTGCGAGGCCGATGATCAGCGTGAGTGCGCCACACAGGATGTGGTGATGCCGAATCGGCTGTCTTGAGGTGTTATTCAAGCGGCACCAGGCATGCGTTCGCGTGCCCGCCTAACAGATTGAGCAATGACACCCAGCGGCCACTGATTTGTCGGTTCAGAAGCGCTTTGCACGAGCTGGCTTGTTCGCAGGCCAGGCATCATTGGTCAGGCGAATGACGTAAAAACCGCTGTATACATCGCTGTACCAGATTTCCTTGCGCTCCGGCGCGAACGCAGGACTGGACATGGCGTAATGGCTGGCTTCCGAGGGTACGGGCAGCATGCGTGGATTCAGCGGTGCGTTGAAGTAGGCGATCTCGCGCGGATTGTGCGGGTCGCGAATATCGAATACACGCAGACCGGAGATGATCATGCTACAGGCCGCGATGGCAGGGTCGATGCGCGTGGGCACATTGCAGTAATGTCCGGCGTAGCCCTGTCCGAGGAAGTCTGCGCCCGGGTCGTCGGCGATCTCTGCAAAATGTTCCGGGTTGTGGACGGACAAGCGCAGGTTGGAAATGATTTTCGGTCTGGCTTCGTCCGCGATATCGATAATTCGTGCGGCGCCAACCTCACCTTGCCGGGCAAATTCATCAATCTCCAGCAGGTAGGGTTTGCCGTCTCGGGTGAAAGGGATGGCATTCTGAGGAATGCTCATGGGTGTCCAGGCCAGTCGTGCAATTTCGCGCACCTGCGGGTTGGGCACGCGTGCCTGTATTTCAGAGACATCCAGGACGATCAGCGCACGATCCTGGTTGGGATCGGGTAATACCGGGCCACCAAATGCGCGCACGCCACCAGACAAGCCGACCGCCGCAAGGTAGGCACGATTGCCATCGTTGCTGATGGAAAGTCCATGTGAGTAGTAGGGCAGCTCTGCAATGGGTCGAGGTACCGATGGGTTGGAGATATCCACGGCTGTGATGGTTGGCGTGCCAGGTGATGCTGCATAGAAGGTGTTGCCGTCGGGTGCCATCCCGCTTTCATGGCCGATAAAGCCGACTGGTGCCGAAGACTTGAGCACCGGATGTCGGCAATCCTGTGAAATGTCGTAGACATCAACAATGCCGGGATACAAAGCGGCGTTGCCGGTCACTGCAGCCAGAATCCCGCGCTCCTGGCTAACGACCAGTGACTCATGCGGAGTCAGCATGGCTGGCGTCAGCAGCCTTTCGGTCAATAGCGGCTTGGTGGGGTCAGACATGTCCATGACATTCACGCCGGCTTCCATGTCGAACACATTCGTCGGGAAGGTCAGGGTGGTGTCGTAATAGGCGCACTCGCGGCCGGCCGCATCCACATAACGCTCTACCTTGAAGCCACCGACAGTGCCAAGCGCATTGGGGATGGTGTAAGAGCCAACGAGCTCGGTATTGCAGCTGTAGCCTTGGGCGGCCCGACCGCTTTCGTGTTCCTCGCGGCTAACGCGCCCCTGGATGCCCGTTTCCGGTCGTGAGCCGGGGCCGCAGCTTGCCTTGGGCGTTGCTGAGGCACCTGTTGTGATCGCAGCGTTATCGCCAGAACCGCCTCCATTGCCGCTGCCAGAGCAGGCGCCGAGCGCGGCCAGTCCGATGCATGACAAGAAAAAACACATTGCCGCTTTGTAATGCACGCGAACTCCTGAGCTTATAGTGGGTGTGTCAGCGTGTGCGTTTTGCCGCGTTGCTGGCATCCGGCCACGCGCCATTGGTGACGCGTATCGCGAAGAAGCCACTGAAGCCATCGGTGTACCAGATCTCCTTGCGTTCAGGCACGAAGGCGGGGCTCGACATGGCCCAATTGCTGGCCACGAAATATGGCGTCACGCGTGGGGTGACTGGCGCATTGAAGTAGGCGACTTCAATTGGCTTGGCCGGATTGCGAATATCAAAGATGCGTAGGCCAGACAGGATCATGCTGCAGGCCACGATGGTGGGATCCACTCGCGTTGGTACGTTGCAATAGTGCCCGGCATAGCCCTGGATCGGGTTGGTTGCGCCGGGATCACCGGCCTGTGCCGCAAAATTCTCGGGGTTGTGCACGGCCAGGCGCAGGTCGGAGATGACCCTCGGATTTTTTTCGTCGCCGATATCAATGATGCGTGCAGCACCCACCTTGGACTGGGCGCCGAATTCATCAATCTCCACCACATAGGGATGGCCCTTGATGGTGATGGGAATGGCATTCTGCGGGATGCTCATGGTGTCCCACTGCAGGCGTGAAATCTCACGTATCGTGGGATTGGGCAGGCGTGCCTGAACCTCGGACGTGTCGAGGATGATCAGGCCGGCACCGCCGCCGCCGGCGACATAGGCGCGATTGCCGTCATTGCTGAGCGAAAGACCATGCGATTGTACGTTGGCGACCGTCAGCGGACGTGGCAGCTGCGGATTTGAAATGTCGATGGGTGTCAGTGTGGGCGTTGCAGGCGAGGCCGAGTAGAAAGTCTTGCCATCAAGAGCCATGCCGCTCTCATGTCCCAGTACGCCGACGGGAGCTGATGTCAGTAGCTTGGGATTGCGGCAATCCTGCGAGATGTCATACACATCAACGATGCCCGGGTAGAAGGTGAGGTTGCCGGTAACGGCGGCAAGGATGCCACGTTCCTTGCTGAGCACCAGCGACTCATGCGGCGT
>JBFKCG010000266.1:0-2798 GCA_041620675.1 Nevskiales bacterium | reverse complement strand
TGCTCAGGCCGAGAATGCGGAAAATGTCGCTGGTGGCACTGAATAACCTGAAGGCAAAGCTCGAAGCTAAGGCCTGAACATTGCTTCGCCTGTGCGCGGCCAACCCTACGCGCATAGATGGTCATGGGAGCGATGGGTTGATTACACGACGAGAGCCGAATATGTCCTTGGACAATTTCATCCGCAGCGGTGTACTTACTATTGCGTGCCTGTCACAGGTGGCTTGTTATGGCTACCGTGGGGGATGGGAGAGCATGCCCTATGTGGGCAATACGCCACCCCCCGTGCCAGCCGAGAGCCGTACGGCATTCGAAGCCAGCCAGCGCGGCGAATTATTGCCTGACGGCTTGCGCCTGCAAGTCAGGATCAATAACCAGTTGCGTACCTATGACACGCAATATTATTTTTTCATTGTTCCGCTATCGTTTGACCCGCGCGAGGTTTATACCCAGAACCATGAGCCGGGCAAGACGCAGGTACAGCTAGTGGTCACTGCACTTGAGCCAGGATTCGAGTTTCGTCCGGCTAAGGCCATCCTTCATGTGGGCGGAAAGTCATTCGTGGGCAAGAATGGAATCGAGGCGGGTAGCTGGGATGCAGAGGGCAGGCGGGTCAGGACGGGCGGGCGATGGGAGCGCAGGCCCATCATGGATGCGCTCGAGCTGTCGGAGCTGAACCAGCCGCATGTCTTGTCGGTTTATTTTGATACGAACGTGCCTTCCCCGGAACTCCATGATATTTCAATCGACCTCTCGCAGGCATTAAGCACAAGGAAAGGACCGGTGGTGCCTTTGATCCGCTTCCTACCCGTGCGCTGGAAGGAAGGTTATACCTAAGCCCTGAAATGCTCGTTTGGTCAGATGGGCCTATCTTTCGATGGAGATTCGCCATATTCATTCCCTGCTGGAGTTATCGGCTCTGATTGAATCCTCGCGGAGCTGAACTGGCGCCTCTACACCAATTGGTGTCATATTCAATGACACTGAGTGATGCGCTTTGGCGTGCAGCCTTCGGAACACGTTATGCGAGACACGGATGCCCAAGCCGTGTCGGGCCGGGGTGGATACAGTTTGCTGGCCCCAGCAAAGGCTTTGGGCGCTTTGATTCAAGGAGGAGCCATGTCCATTCGTATTCTTGCGACGCTTTTTTTATCTGTGCTGGCCTCAATGCCCACCAGGGCCGAACATGCGCCCAATGGGCATGCCCTGGCCAATACATTCAAGGATGCACAGCTCAAGTGGGGTCCCTGCCCGGATTTCATCCCGAATGGCTGTGAAATCGCCGTCCTGCACGGAGATCCCGCCAAACCAAATTCCGATATCTTCTTCAAGGTGCCGGCAAACTTCGAGATCCCGAACCACTGGCATACTTCCGCGGAACGCATGGTGCTTGTTTCTGGCGAGCTGCACGTAACCTACGAAGGCCAGAAAACCACCGTACTGAAGCCGGGCATGTACGCTTATGGCCCTGCCAAGCTCGCGCACAAGGCAAGTTGCAAGAAGGGTGATCCCTGCGTCCTCTTCATTGCGTTTGAACAGCCGATTGATGCGCATCCGGTGGCGGGCAAGCCCAAGTAGGCATTCAGCGCAGCAGGCTCAGCGCATCTTGGCGCGTCCGGCAAGGCGCGACAGCCTGCCTATGTGCAGGATGGATCGACGTTCGGCCAGACCGGGTTTCGCCCAGTCGGGAATGCTGCAAAGAAAATGCATGAGTCATTTCAATTCAAAAGGGGTGGCATGAGTCAGGGATCGATCAGCGTTGGTGATAAAGCCGAGGCCAGTATGACGGTGCAGCAAAGTGATACCGCACAGGCCTTGTCGCTCGCACCAGAAGACGACTTTCCGCCTGTCTTCGCTACCTCACGAATGATTGCGTTGATGGAACTGGCGGCGGCACGACTCATGAAGCCGATGCTGGAAGCGGGGCAGTTGTCGGTCGGGGTTTCACTCGACGTCGGTCACATCGCCGCGACACCCGTGGGCTGTCAGGTCAGGGCGGTTGCGAAATACCTGGGGTCGGAGGGCAAGTTGCACCGCTTTACGGTTGAGGCCTTTGATGAGGCAGGGCCCATCGGTGCGGGCGAGCATACCCGCGCCGTGATCAACCAGGATCGACTGCTGGCCGGTGCCGAGCGCAGGAAATCCAACAAGTAATGAATGAGTCGAATCGTCGCCCGCCGACTATTGACCCGGCGCATGGCCAGCAAAAGGCGCAACTGCACAGTCACCCGCTTTCCCCAGATCGGGCAGTGCAGGCCTTATGGGTCAGTGTCGAAGCGATCGATGAGTCGGCGCTTCGCCTGGTCTATACCCTTTCGGCGGACATGAAGCTGTTGAAGTTGCCTGAGCCGAAGCCCGCGGCGCGTGTGGACGGCTTGTGGAAACACAGCTGCTTCGAGGTTTTCATGCGTCGGGCGGGAGAAGCCAGTTACCTTGAATACAACTTTTCGCCATCGGGGGAGTGGGCGGCCTATCGCTTTCGCGGCTACCGCGAGCTGGCGGATGATCAGGACAATCTCCCGGTACCCGAGTCAAAAGTCGTGCGTTCACCCGGCCAGCTGCAGATGGAAGTCAGGCTCGCGCTGGATGACATTCCCGTCGGCTACCAGCTTGGCTTGAGCGCGGTGATCGAATCATCGGATGGCGACCTGTCTTACTGGGCATTGAGGCATTGCACGGAAAAACCGGACTTCCATCACTCTGACAGCTTCGTGCTGGCGCTGAATCCGAGCAGGACGGGCAAAACCTGACTATCATGCGCGCATGAAATTCGGTATCGATCAACTGTTGGAAGATGCA
>JBFKCG010000265.1:0-2853 GCA_041620675.1 Nevskiales bacterium | reverse complement strand
GTATCAGCCGAGACCGTCACCGTTGACGGCAACCATGAACTGGCCGGCCAGACCCTGCACTTCGAGATCGAAGTGACCAGCGTGCGTGACGCCAGTGTCGAGGAAGTGCTGCACGGCCACGTGCACGGCGAAGGCGGCCATCACCACTGAGCCAGCACGTGATGCAGGCAAGGGGCCCGCGACAGCGGGCCCACTCCGTCATAGCCCCTGAATGAAAGCCCTCAGCATCAAGGCCGGACCCCTCGCGCGCCGTCGCATCGAAAGCGAAGGCTTGTCGCCTGACATGATCAGCCATCTGGGCGCCGCCGCCGGCGGCCCCAAATGGCTCATCCTCAACCGACTCGATCGCGCCCTCTTTGGCGAATGGTTCAAGGACCGCACGCATCCGATGATTGCCGTCGGCGCTTCCATCGGCAGCTGGCGACTGGCCTGCGCCGCGCAGCGTGACCCCAATGCCGCCATTGATCGTTTCGAGGCGGCTTACATCGAACAGCGCTACGGACCCAAGCCCACTGCCGCCGACGTCAGCGCCGAGGCCCTGCGCATACTCAAAATCCTGCTGGGTGACACAGGCGTGGACGAAGTGCTTAGCCATCCCTGGCTGCACCTCAACATCATCACCGCACGTTGCCGTGGGTGGATCGGCAGCGAAAATTCCCTGCTGCAAAAGACCGGCCTGCTCGGCGCGGTGCTCGCCAATCTCGTTCACCGCCGCGCACTTGGCAGCAGTTTTGAGCGTCACGTGATGCACAACGCGGCGTCACCCGCCGTCGCCCTCACCAGCGATGGCTTTCGCACCACAACCGTCGCCCTCACGCACGACAACCTGTTGCAGGCACTGATGGCCAGCGCTTCCATCCCGATGGTGATGTCGCCTGTGCGCGAGATCGCCGGCAGCGCGCCGGGTACCTATCTCGACGGTGGCATGATCGACTATCACATGGACCTGCCTCTGGCCGAACCCGAGGGCATCCTGTTCCTGCCGCACTTCAGCGAAAAAGTGACGACCGGCTGGCTCGACAAGTTCCTGCCCTGGCGCAAGCCGAGCAACCTCGACAATGCCCTCGTGGTCGCGCCCTCACGCGAATTCCTCGACACCCTACCGAATAAAAAAATCCCCGACCGCAACGACTTCTGGCTTTACGCCAATCGCGACGATGAACGCATGCGTGACTGGAAGCGCTTGGTCAGCGAAAGCCAGCGCATGGCGGATGAGTGGATGGAGCTGGTCGAAGGTGGGCACTTGGCATCAAAGCTCGAAAATATTTAGTCAAACCCTTGTCACAGAATCTCATCCTGTTGTAGTGTCGGCGCGCACAAGGAAGTGTGCTCGGTAATCGAGCGACAAAGGATTGGGGATTTGCCCACGCGGCATTCACTCCCAGCCTTATAGATAACACAAACAATTGGGAGTGAGCATGGAAGCTCTGGTCCGTTCGTTTCTGCAATTCCACAGGTTAATTCGCGCTGTCCGCTGCACGACGCAGCACAACCGCGCACAGCCATTAGTATTGGCCTTTGCTGCCTTTCTCGTCTTGCCTCATGCATATGCTGCTCCGTCGGACTGCATCCACAAAGGCGGCAGCTCGACCTGCGCAGAACCCACCTATGGACCTTGGGTCTATAAGTACGTCGACACAGGCTGCTCTTCACACCAATCCAAATATCTCTCCATCTGCGAGATCTGGTACGAAGGCAGTTGGCAGAACGGAAGCCAATGCGTAAGCAGCACGCCACTGTCCGAGGGCAACATGCCCAAACGCTCACTCAACTGGGCCAGCCGCGGCGGGGCTTGCCAGATCGACAATCACACCCTGCATCCATGGCTTAGCCAAGGTCAGACCATTGATACCGGCTACTGTGCACATGGCGTTGTAGGCCCCGTATATAGCGGAGGGGTCGAAACCACCAACTGGCGAAGAATCACGACCACGGGCCGACGCGGCACCGGCTGTACTACCACCTTTAATGAAACCAGCATCGTTCGCCGCGACCGCTCGGCAGCCGTAAGTTGCCCGGTCGGCTATACGAAAAGGACAAATGGCGGCCAAGTTGAGTGTTTCCGCGAGCAAGAAGAGCTCAGTTGCCCGGCAAGCAAGACCGATTTTTGTGCAACGGACAGCCCAGAAATCGGTAAACCATTACTTGAAGTTGGCAATCCCGTCTCTGCAGCATCGGGCAGTAAACGCGAGACAGAAATTGATTACTCCTCATCTGGCCCAAGCGAGATCAAGTTCATTCGCAGTTACCACAGCACCGCTGGTGCCAAGGTTCCTGGTCACCCCGATGCCAGAACATCAATGCTAGGCACCAACTGGAGCAGCAATTACGATCGCTACATCTACCCCATCACACCAAATACCTATGCAATGGCAGCTGCCGTTCGGCCCGGCGGCTATATCAAGCACTTTGACAACGCTGGTTCTGAACTAGCGAGCCCAACACAGGCCCGCGAGCGTATTGAGAAAATCGTTGATGGCACCGGCACATTAGCCGGTTGGCGCTATTACAACGCGTCAGATGAAGTAGAACACTATGACGGCACCGGCCGCCTGATATCGATTACCAATCGACGAGGGCATTCCTTGCAACTGGCCTACAGCGATTCGGGCACGCCAGCCAACGTCGCCCGAATACCAGGCCTGCTGGTGCGCGTTCAGGATGACTTTGGTCGCTCACTCGATTTTAGCTATGACGCCAGTGACCGACTGGCCCTTCTTAGAGATCCGGCCGGCACCACCAGACGATATGAATACGATGGCATTGGTAATCTCCAGTATGTCACCTTGCAAGCTGAGAACGGGCCGACGCTGCGCAGGCAATACCACTACGAGAACTCCAGTTTTAAACATG
>JBFKCG010000264.1:0-2859 GCA_041620675.1 Nevskiales bacterium | reverse complement strand
GATTCTGAGCGCTCCGTTTGCCGATAGCGGGGTTTCGAGCGCGAGCAAGGTGGCGGTGCGTGCGGCTTCGTAGGCAAGGGGCCCATTGGACATACGGCTTGGCCCTACACGTGGCAGGGGTTCGATCACCAAGGCATGCAGGCCCAGTGCCTCGGGGATGCGGGTATGGGCACCATTGCGTCGTCGCCAGGGAGAGCGCGAAGCCAGGTGATGATAGAGGACACGTTCACCTGACGGCATGCCGGCAAGACCTGGTCGGTCGCGGACACCGCCATCCACCAGTGGTCGTCCTTTGAACCATACCGGGTGGAACATGAAGGGGACGCTGCAGGATGCCTGGATGGCGGGGGCCAATGCGCCCTGGTCCAGAACGCGCGTGCGACGGCTGATAACATCAAAAACCGAAATCGCCAGTGGGACCCGGCACGCTGAGAAATCGGAAACCGGCAGGTGGGATTCGAGTAGGTGACGAAAGCGCCGGCCGCGCAACAGTCCCAAGCCCGGCGCAGGATCCCAGAAATCATGTTTGCGCAATCCAAACAGGATCTCGCGCATGGATGCTGCATCGAGTCCTGCTGCCCAGAAGCCGGCAATCAAGGCGCCCGCACTGGAGCCGGACAGGCGGCTGGGCGGTAGCCCCGCCTCTTCCAGCGCGCTAAGCAGGCCGCAATGCGCGAAGAATCCAAAAAAGCCGGAAGAAAGGGCCAGGCCATAGGGTTCGGCCGCGAGCCATTCGCCCAGTGTCTCGCGATGGCTACCCGACATGCGTGCGTGCCGTGTGTAAACCGATTGACAGATTTTGCTGATTCCGCATAAGGTTACGTGAGTATCTTTACACCCAACGGGTGATGGTCATGAAAAAGCACGGCAACGTCATTTCGAAAGTTTGTGTGGTAATCGGCGTGAGCGCCAGTCTGGTGTTGGCGCCGTTGCACGCAGCAGACACGAACAGCGGAGGGCCCGCACCTTCAGCGGAAGCCATGGCTGCCGATATGCTCTTCATTCGGCCAGCCTCACTGGTAGCAACGGTGCTGGGCACCGGCCTGTTCGTGGTTTCGCTGCCTTTCAGTATCCTCGGTGGCAATGTCGATGATGCCGGCACCAACCTAGTGTTGAAACCGGCCAAAACCACCTTCATCCGCCCACTGGGCGAATTCGACTAAAACCGCATTCCAGCCGACGCGCAACCGCTGCGCGTGATGTCAGGGTGAGACGGTTTTTGGCGCAGGCTTCTTGTGGGTATCCGCGGCAGGCGCGACCACCGGTTCAATCGGCGGCCCCTTCCAGCTGATCGTGACTGTACGCTTGCCCCAGCGGAAGGCATCGTCTTCGTCTTCCATCAGGATATCAATGCGCTTCGTCCAGCGCTTGTTCATCAGGTCCATCACCACGTATTCACCGGGCTTGCCCTTAATGCGGACCTTGGTGCCACGGGTCAGGCCCATGGCCAGCAGGTCACGTGAGACGGCGATAATCTTGGCCTCGTCATCCAGCTCGTCGCCCCAGGCGCCGATGTCCTCGTCGTCATCGGTTTGGTCACTATCCAGGGTATAGGCAACCGCAGTGACCTTGAGTGTGTGTTCGACCATTTCGGCGGTCGCGGGTTGGGCCAACCCAAACAGCATCAAAGCGACCCCGATCCAGCTTGGCTGAATTCTCATAACGCTCTCCCCCTGCTCTTAACTTTTTATTGTGCGCTGAGTATACGGTTATCTATGCGCATTCCGCATCAGCGCAATGCCTTGCCGTCGGTATTCAGGATTCTCACCTCGCCGTAGTCGAGATCGCGCACGGCCGCTTCGATCTTGCTCAGATCTCCGACGATGACCCAAGTCAGCGCTTCGGGCCGTAGTAATTGCTTGGCGGTTTGGTTGATATCGTCAGGTGAGAGTGCCTGGACTCGCGCGACATACTGGCTGTAGTAATCGTCCGGCAGGTTGAAAATGACTGACTGCCCGATCGTCCCGCTGATCGCGGCATTGGTCTCATGTGCACCCGGCAGGCTGAGTACCAGACTTTTCTTTGCCGAGGTGATCTCGTCCTGCGTGGCTGGGCGCTTGCCGGATAATTGTGTCAGCTCCTTCAGGATCTCACGCATGGATTCCGCGGTCTTGTCGGTCTGTACCGGTGCGAAGGCCAGGAAAGCCTGCTGTCCCTTGGCATCCTTGAGCAAGCTGCGCGCGCCATAGGACCAGTGCTTGTCCTCTCGCAGGTTCATGTTCAGTCGAGAGGTGAACAACCCGCCGAGGATCGCATTCAGCGTATCCAGGCGAATTTTCGCATCGGCATTGAAGGGTGCCGCGAGATGTCCTGCAATGATGACTGATTGCTCGGCACCGGGTCGGTCGATCAGGTAGACGCGGGGCTTCTCAGGCAGTGGCCTTTGTGCGAGGTTCTTGCGAGGTAAAGAAGATGTCGGTGCTTTCCACGAACCCAGGTGTTTATCGAGCAAGGACTTCAGCCTGGCCTGAGTGATGTCACCAACCACGATCAGGGTGCCATTGTCCGGTCGAATCCAGTCGTGGTGAAAATCCCGTAGGTCATTAACCGATAAGGCAGCAACCGCAGCTTCGGTTCCGCTGCCGGTGAGTGGTAGTCCGTAGGCATGTTGATCGCCATACAGCAGCGGCGGTAGCACTCGCAGTGCCATGCCCATGGGCTGGGATTTCTCCTGCTGGATGCTGGCGATACGCTGTTTCTTCAGGCGTTCCAGCTCATGCTTGGGAAAGGCCGGGTTACGAAGGACGTCAGCATAGATCGCCAGTGCCGGATCAACCTGGCTACTGATGCTCGACAGGCTGACGCTGGAGCTGTCGAGCGATGAGCCAACGTCAAGGGTGGCACCGAGTGATTCCAGTT
>JBFKCG010000263.1:0-2890 GCA_041620675.1 Nevskiales bacterium | reverse complement strand
GCGTTCCTTGTGCGGGCCGCGGGTGACGACCAGTCCCCAGGTGATCAGTGGGCCGGCGTCCTCGGGCCAGCAGGTCTGGATCGGCAGCTTGCCGAGGTCGACCTCGGTGCCTTCGATACGGTGCTTCTGGCAGGTTGCCTTGCTCACGACATCAGTCGGCATGTTCATGACCTGCTTGAACACGGGCCACTTGTCGATCAGGTCACGAAAGCCTTTCGGTGGTTCCGGTTCCTTGAGGAAGGCGAGCAGGCGACCGACATCACGCAGTGCCTCGACCGAGTCCTGTCCCATGCCCAGGGCCACGCGGCGTGGCGTGCCAAACAGGTTGCCCAGCACCGGGATGGTATGACCCTTGGGTTTTTCGAAAAGCAACGCGGGGCCACCGTACTGCAGCACGCGATCGCAGATCTCGGTCATTTCGAGCTTGGGGTCAACCTCGACGCCGACGCGCTTGAGTTCGCCCAGATGCTCCAATTGGCCAATAAAGTCACGGAGGTCTCGATATTTCATGTCTGGAGTTGGCGGTCCGAAGGAATCTTGTGGGCAAAGGACAGGATAACAATTATGGCGCGTGCCAAACAGCGAACGCTTTGGATGAGGCAATTGCTTCGTAAATAGCTCGATTGTATATGGCCGATCATCTATTTCACCTAAATATGAGAAACAGAAAGCGCTAAGTACGATTTAGTCATGCTGTCACATGATCAGGTGATAGTTTGAATATAGAAGGAACTATATATTCGGCATAGCTGGCGCGGGGGCAATAGCCAATCAAATAATCAGGAGTTTGTTATGAAAGGTAAAGTTGCATTAGTGATAATCGCGGGATTGGTGACAGTGCCAGTAATGGCAGAGATCATTTTTGATCCCGCAAATGGAAGGGGCTTTGTTGGTAAGGGTGATGTACAGGAGACCTGTGGTTGGAATAATCAGCAATTGCAGATGCACGCATCAGGGGTTAAGTTCACAGCTGACCATTCGGAAACTTATGAGTATATTTGTGAGTGGACCACTGGGAACGAAAAAAATCGCAAAGTGCATCAACAACACAAAAGAACCAGTTACCATATTACTTCCAATATTGCTTTCGAGGCTCGTAACAAGAAACAGATCAGCGGCTTTAATCTCACCGGATATGGAGAGTCAGTGGTAACTGGCAGCAGCGAACTGCCCAATGTGGGTGATCGCTGCCCTGAAACGGGCAGTCAGAACAATACCGGCCCGGATAAAAGAGTGACTGAAGTGATTGGACTAACGTCCAGCTCAACAGCTTTTACCATCAACTGTCCGGCTCAGTAGTAAGTTCATATAAAAACCGACCCGGATTATCACTGCTCCGGGTCGGTTTCTTTCTCAGGTGTAATTAGACACTGCGGATTTCTGCATGGTTCGGGAGACTTGTGTTCGTTTCCTCAGACGGTCAACGTCTAGTGGAAAGAACGATAGTGCATATTTCAAGACAGGCACGTCGTAATAGATCTGTTACGTTTTAATCAATCGAACGTTCTGGGTTTCTCGGGTTCGCCACACAAAAGAACATCGGTTGCTTGTAAAGACAACGTACAGGTAATAGACAAGCTTTCGAAAGTTCAAGTTAGGCGCCGCAGGCCTGTGAATAGCAGTGCCAGAGTTGCTAGTAGACACACGATCAGCGGGCCGGCAGGCAGGTCAAGTGGTACCGACAGCCAGAGGCCGAGCGCATATCCGCCCAGCCCAATCACCCATCCGATCACGAGACCGCGGCGATCAGGCAGGCCGGCGCAGGCCAGCGCGGGCAGGATTAAAGAGGCGAACACGAGGAACACGCCCACCACCTGGACCGAGGCCATTACGGCAATGGCAAACAGGAAGTAGAACATCCGGCTGCGCCACCGGTGCCCGAAAAACCAGGCGAGCAGAATCAGGGCCGATGACACAGCCAATGGCAGCAGCTGGGCATGATTGACCCAGAGGATCTGTCCAGCCAGCAATTCAGCCAAATGCTCATGGCCATGCGGGTTATTGGCCAGCAACAGGATGGCGGCGCAGGCGGCCACCACATACAGGCTGCCAATCAAGGCTTCCTGGCGAAGGGGCCAGTTTCGCTCGGTCCAGGCCAGCAGGCTGGCGGCAGTCAGTGCCGCCAGCCCGGCAGCAGCCTGCACCTGCCAGCCTTGTTGCGCACCCAGCTCCAGCATCTCGGCCAGTATCACGCCGACTGCGGCGACCTGGGCAATCGTGAGGTCAATGAAGATGATTCCGCGTCGCAAGACCTCCCGACCGAACACCACGTGTGTGGACACTACGATCATCCCGGCCAGCAGTGGCGCGCCCAGGATTGACCAGTCAAAGCCAGTGATCATGGCGCCGGAGCCTTTCCTATTGCAGCAAGCAGTGTGTCAATCGTGGCGGCATACAGGCCAAGCGTGTCATCGGCAAACTCATTGCCACCGACGGTGAACGGTAACTCAATGATGGGGGCACCCGTTCGCTGCGCCAGCCACTCCGCGGCCTTACGGTCCTGGTAGGCCGCGAGCAGGATGACGTCAGCCGGCTGCTGCTTCAGGTCCTCGACCAGCTTGGCCAGGTGCGCTGCACTGGGCGGCAGGCCCGGCTTGGGCTCCAGCGTGCCAACCTGTACCAGCCCCAGCCAGCGCGCCAGATAGGACCAGTCCTTGTGCATGGCGACAAAACGCAGCCCCTTGAGAGGAGCGGCCTTGGTTTCCCAGTGCGTGACAGCCAGTTGCAGGCGTTGGAGGAACTCGGTATTGCGCTGCTTGTAATGTGCCCCGTTGGCAGGATCCAGTTGGGCCATGCGCTGGGCGATTGCCTCGGCAATCCTGGGCAGATTGCGCGGATCGGTCTGGATATGGGGGTTGCCAGCAGGGTGCACGTCACCCATGGAACGGTC
>JBFKCG010000262.1:0-2905 GCA_041620675.1 Nevskiales bacterium | reverse complement strand
GAGCAGATGATGGAACCGACCAAGCTGCGCGAGCGCATCCTGCAACTTGCCTATATTGGCAAGGACAAGGATGACGTGACCGGCCGCATGGCGGCGGCCTACAGCGCCCTGCTGGAGGTGGAGGAAACTTATAACCGCTTCCAGAAGGTGGCCAACAAGGGCGAAGCAGGACTGACCTTTGCCGAGCAATTGAAGTATTGCCTTGATAACAAGGTGATCACGGCGGAGGAAGCGCGCCAGATCGAGGCCTTCGACAAGCTGCGCTATGACGCCATCCTCACCGATGACTTCAGCAAGGAATACCTGGCCACGGGCGTTGAGTCCGCAGCCGATGCCGGGCAGAAGTCAGTGCGCGTGGCTTAGTCATGCCCCTCGCAGGGATATAGGCCCGCGTCCGCGGGCCCATACCTGCAGCCACAAAAAAGGCGGGCACCAGGCCCGCCTTTTTTGTTTCTCGCCAGCCTAGATAAACCACTTCATCGCGAATTTGATCAGGCGCTTCACGGAGTCGGTGTACGGCGGATAGAACATGCGGATGCTGGCGTAATACACCTTGACCACGCCGCGCTCATGCGAGAAAGCCTTGAAGCCGTGGATACCGTGGTAGGCGCCGATGCCACTGTTGTTGACGCCGCCAAAGGGCAGGTGATGCTGGAGGAAGTGCACCACGGAGCCGTTGATGGTGGTTCCGCCGGCGGTGGTGTTGTTCAGGACGTGATCAATGACCTTGCCATTCTTCGCGTAGACATACAGTGCCAAGGGCTTCTGCCCACGGTTGATCTCGGCCAGTGCCTGGTCGAGATCGCTATAACCGAGGACGGGCAGGAGCGGCCCGAAGATTTCCTCCTGCATGACCGTGGCATCCTTGGGGATGTCGGTGAGTACGGTAGGTGAGATGAAGCGATCATCCGGCCGCAGCGAACCGCCCGTGATTGTCCTGGCGCCTTTCTTGACCGCGTCCTCCAGCATGCCGCTCAGGCGCGTGTAATGACGCTGGTTGACGATGCGGCAGTAATCCGGGTTCTGCATCTGCTGCTGGCTGTCGGCACCATAGGTTTCCTCAATGACTGTCTTGCACTCCGCCAGGAAGGCATCCTTGATCTCGTCATGTACGTAGATGTAATCGGGGGCAATGCAGGTTTGTCCCGCATTGGTGTACTTGCCCCAGAGGATACTGCGCGTGGTCATCTTGAGGTCGGCGCTGCGGTCCACGATGGTCGGCGACTTGCCACCCAACTCCAGGGTCACGCTGGACAGGTGCTTGGCAGCCGCTGCCATGATGATCTTGCCGAGCTGCGGGCTGCCGGTGAAGAAAATGTGGTCGAAGGGCTGTTCCAGCAACGCAGTCGCGATCTTGGCGTCGCCCTCGAAGACCGCCACTTCATTGGGCTCGAAGGTCTCGCGTACGATCTTGGCGATCATGGCGGACATATGCGGCGCCATTTCTGAAGGCTTGATGATGGCGGTATTGCCGGCGGCGATGGCGGAGATCAGGGGCACGAAGGCTAGGTTTACCGGGTAATTCCAGGGTGAAATGATCAGGCAGACGCCACGCGGTTCCGACTTGATGAAGCTGCTGGTGCCGAGCATGGAGCGTATGGTGGGCACACGCCGGGGCTTCATCCACTTCTTGAGGTTGGCACAGGTGTGGTTGGCCTCGGCAATGATCGGCATCAACTCGGTCAGGTCGACCTCGGCCTGCGGCTTGTTAAAATCGGCAGCACCGGCAAGGTAGAGTTGTTCGGCATGGGCCTCGACCGCCGCTTGCAGCCGGCGAATCTTGGCGATGCGCTCCTTGGCCGTGGTGTTGCGCAAGCTGGGGGCGAAGGCCTGCTGCAGGCGAAAAACACGCTGGATGTCTTCCGTGGAAGTGGCATCGCGGGCGGTATCGATTGGCAAGACTTGTGCGGGTGTACTCATGGGGCCTCCTCGGCCGGTGCGGTGCAGGCCACAGGGACCGGCAAGGGCAATTGCATCTATAAATGTCAGGTTCAGCCTACCTTCTTAAACGCTTGGTTGGGTGCTGTCAATTACTGATGCTTGATTGGGGCGCGGTGCGAGTCGTCGTTGACGTCAGGGGGGCTGATCCACACACTCGCACACAGCTAGGGGGAGTATTGCGGTGAATGTCGTCCTGATCGGAATCCTGGTCTATATCCTTTTGCAGCTGGTCATCGGATTTGTCGTCTCACGTGGCATCAAGACGGAGACGGACTATCTGCTGGCCGGGCGCAAACTCGGACCCGGCCTTGCGTTGTTCACGGTATTTGCCACCTGGTTTGGCGCTGAAACCTGCGTGGGCTCTGCGGGTGAGGCCTACTCGGGGGGGCTGGCGGCAGTGACCACGGATCCCTTCGGCTATGCACTGGGCATCCTGGTAATGGGTTTGCTGTTCGCGGTTCCCTTGTGGAAACGCAAACTGACCACCCTGGCTGACCTGTTTCGCATGCGCTATGGCGTGGGGGTGGAGCGCCTTTCCGCCGTCCTGATGATTCCGACCTCGTTGTTATGGGCAGCGGCGCAGATTCGTGCCTTTGGCCAAGTGTTGTCGGCCTCCTCAACGCTGGAAGTCAACCTTGCGATCACCGTCGCCGCGGCAGTGGTGGTCATCTACACCACGGCGGGCGGCTTGCTCGCAGATGCGATCAGTGACTTCGTACAGGGCATTGTGCTGATCGTCGGTCTGGTGATTCTGGGTTTTCTGGTGATGGACGATGGTGGCTGGCAGATGCTGCAGTCGATGCCGGCCGAGCGGCTGGCCTTGGCGGACAGGGAAACGAACTGGTTGGCCACCGT
The DNA here is from genome assembly GCA_041620675.1 of Nevskiales bacterium. Lineage (GTDB taxonomy): Bacteria > Pseudomonadota > Gammaproteobacteria > Nevskiales > DATLYR01 > DATLYR01. The sequence continues at coordinate 109 of JBFKCG010000262.1, read as the reverse complement.
GGAGGCCTGGGCCATCCCCATTCTCGGCACGGTCTGCGCCCAGGAAATGATTGCACGCGTGATTGCGGCCCGGTCACCGAGTGTGGCAAGGCACGCAACGATTGGTGCG
>JBFKCG010000261.1:0-2924 GCA_041620675.1 Nevskiales bacterium | reverse complement strand
CACGACCTGGTCTTTGCATGGAAGGTGGCGAAATACGTCAAGTCCAACGCGATTGTCTATGCGCGCAATCGCCAGACCATTGGCGTGGGCGCAGGCCAGATGAGCCGCGTCTATTCCGCACGCATCGCCGGCATCAAGGCCGCCGACGAGAAGCTGGAAGTCAAAGGCTCAGTCATGGCCTCCGATGCCTTCTTCCCGTTCCGGGATGGTATTGATGCCGCCGCCAAGGCTGGCATCACTGCCGTCATCCAGCCGGGCGGTTCCATGCGCGATCAAGAAGTGATTGCCGCTGCGGACGAGCACGGCATGGCCATGGTCTTTACCGGCATGCGCCACTTTCGCCATTGAGCCAGAGACAGCCACATGCATGAGCTTTTCAAAGACCTGATCGACTGGTACCTGGCGGCACTGGATGCCGGTGGCTACCCACTGATCGCTCTGCTGATGGCCATCGAAAGCTCATTCGTGCCACTGCCGAGTGAACTGGTGATCCCACCGGCCGCGCTGCTGATTGCCGAGGGTCGCTTCAGCGTGACCGGCATTGTCATCGCGGGCACGATTGGCTCCTGGATCGGCGCCACCTTCATGTACTGGGGCTCACGCCTGATCGGACGCCCGCTGGTGCTGCGCTACGGTCATTACTTCCTGATTCCACCCGAGAAGATCGTCGCCGCCGAACGCTGGGCCGCGCACTATGGCCCTGCGGGCGTATTCATCTCGCGTCTGGTGCCGGTCGTGCGCCATCTGGTCGGCATCCCCTTCGGCATCGTGCGCATGAACTTCCTGCGTTACTCGATTTACACCCTGCTGGGGTCTGCGATCTGGTGTGCGGTGCTGACTTATGTCGGCATCATCGCCGGCAACGACGAGCAGCTGATGGCCGGTAACCTTCACCGCATCACGCTGTGGCTGCTGGGTGCCATCGCCGTGCTGGGCCTGCTTTATTACTTCTTTGTTTTCCGCTACATGAAGCGCAATCCGGCGCCCTGACTGCCACTGCAGTCGCGAAATCCACGATTCATGGCTCTGGCGGCATAGCCCATGCCGTCGCACGATTGATGCGCTAAGGTAGTAGGCAGACCACCTACAACACGCAGTCAATCGCCATGCCCAACAAAATCCAGGCCTATGCCGCCACCCAGGCCGGCGGCCGACTCGAAGCCTTCGAATACGACCCGGGCCCTTTGCAGCCCGAGCAAGTCGAGATCGCAGTCGAACACTGCGGTATCTGCCACTCTGACCTGTCCATGCTCGACAACGAATGGCGCAACGCGCGCTACCCATTCGTGCCCGGACATGAAGTAGTCGGCCGCGTGCTCTCCGTTGGCGACAATGCCAAGGGCGTGAAGGCGGGTGATCGCGTCGGCCTTGGCTGGATCTCCGGCAGCTGCATGCACTGCCGGCAATGCCTGGGTGGCGACCAGCACCTGTGCGGCACCAAGGAAGAAACCATCGTCGCCCGCCACGGCGGCTTTGCCGATCGCGTGCGCTGCCACTGGAGCTGGGCGATTCCCCTGCCCGAAGGCCTGGATGCCAGCACCGCCGGCCCACTATTTTGTGGTGGCATCACCGTGTTCCAGCCCATCGTTGATTTCGGCATCCGGCCGCTGGATCGGGTTGGCGTGGTTGGCATCGGCGGCCTCGGTCACATGGCGCTGAAATTCCTCAATGCCTGGGGCTGCGAGGTCACCGCCTTCACCTCCAGCGAAAGCAAGTACGCCGAGGCCAAGTCATTGGGCGCACATCACGCCGCCAGCAGCACAGACAAGGCCGGCCTCAAGAAACTCGCGCGCAGCCTGGACTTTATCCTGGTTACCTCCAACGTGTCGCTGGAATGGGCGGCGTATATCGGCGCCCTGGCACCCCATGGGCGGCTGCATATCGTGGGCGCCGTGCTTGAGCCTATACCCGTCGCCGTATTCGGCTTGATGGGCGGGCAACGCTCGATCTCGTCCTCGCCCACCGGCAGCCCCCTGCGCACGGCGCAGATGCTGGACTTCTGCACCCGCCACCAGATCGCCCCCGTGGTCGAGCACTTCCCGATGGCGCAAGCCAACGAGGCACTGGACCGCTTGCGTGCCGGCAAGGCACGCTACAGGATTGTGCTGGACCGCTGATTCCAGGTCTCGTGGAAAAACCAGCGCGCCTCAAGACGCGCGGTTATCTTGAATAATCAGAAGAATTGAGGAGGAGATGCATGAAAGCCCTGTCCCCGATGGATGCCATGTTCCTCATCGCCGAGTTGCGGCGCCAGCCGATGCATGTCGGCGGCCTGCAGCTCTACACCATCCCCGAGGACGCGCCGCGCGACTTCATCGGCCAGATGGTCGACAAGATGCGCGAATTCCAGAAGCCCGAGCCGCCGTACAACCAGCGCCTGGTGTTTCGCGGCAACTGGTTCTGGCAGGAGGACGACCAGTTCGACCTCGACTACCACCTGCGCCATCTCTCGCTGCCCCAGCCCGGCCGCATCCGCGAGCTGCTGGCCATGACCTCGCGCCTGCACGGCAGCCTGATGGATCGCAGCCGACCCTTGTGGGAAACCAATATCATCGAAGGCCTGCATGATGGCCGCTTCGCCATCTACAACAAGGTGCATCACGCCCTCTTTGATGGCGTGGCCGCAACCATGGAAGCCCGCCGTGCGCTCAGCGAAGACCCCAATGAACGCGACATGCCACCACCCTGGGCACGCCCACGCCACCGGCGTAACAACGGTGGTGAGTCGGACGAGCAGGCTGGTACGCCAATTGACGCACTGGTGAAATCCCTCAGGACCAACTACCGAATCCTGCCCGGTGCCGCACGCGGCTTGAGGGACCTGCTCAGTCGCAGCAAGGACCGGCTGGAAGCCACGCCCTACCAGGCACCGCCCACGATCTTCAACGTGCGCATCAGCAGCTCACGCCGCTTTGCCGCGCAAT
>JBFKCG010000260.1:0-2945 GCA_041620675.1 Nevskiales bacterium | reverse complement strand
TTTCATGAATGGTGCGAGCGAGGAAGAAGTGCTGGCAAACATCAAGGAGACTTCGACAATTCGCGAGGCTCTGGACTACGAGCGCTACCTCGGGACCGACAAGGCCAACAAGCTGATGCCACCGGCCAACGCCTGGCAGCGGCGCGAGCTGGATGAGGCGCGCAAGGCCGGCAAGGATGACGTCGCCAAGATGGTCGAGGTGGTACCGGGCCTGTTTGATTTCTGAGCTTGGGCCAGCCGGTTTGGGCTGGCCCGCAGAGCATGTCTGCCAATCGATACGACCTGATGCTTAATGTTGGAAGCACCGAATCAAGAAACCCCGTGAGAACGACACGAGTATGGAAATGAATAGCAGTATCGTCAGCTACCAATTACAGGATGGCGTCGCCACCATCCGGATCGACGATGGCAAGCGCAACGCGCTGTCGCCAGCCGTGTTCAAGGAACTTTATGCCGCCTTGGACAGGGCAGAGGCAGATCGCGCCATCGTGATCCTGACCGGTCGCGAAGAAGTGTTCTCCGCCGGCTTTGACCTCAAGGTCATGAAGCGGGGCGGGCTTGATGCGGTGCAAATGCTGCGCCTGGGCTATTCGCTGACGGCGCGGGTGATGGCTTATCCCTATCCCGTGATCACGGCTTGCAATGGCCATGTGCTGGCGATGGGCGTGTTCCTGATGTTGTCATCCGACTACGTGATCGGATGTGAGGGCGATTACAAGGTATCGGCCAACGAAGTGGCGCTGGGCCTGACCATGCCACGGGTTGCGGCGGCGATGCTGCGACACCGCCTGACGCCTGCCGCGTTCCAGCGCGCGGTCACGCTGTCGGAGTATTTCCCGGTCACGGATGCCCTGCAGGCGGGTTTTTTTGATGAGCTGGTGCAGCCCGAGGCCTTGATGACTCGCGCCACCCTGCGCGCAAGGGAATTCGAGGGCCTCAACATGCAGGCTCACGCCGCTTCCAAGCGCCGGATTCGGCGCTCCTTGATACGCTACGTTCGCTGCAGTGTCGCTCTCGACCTGTTCGACGCAATCCTCTTCGGCTTGCGGGGCACCAAGCCCAAGACCCGGGTAGGTGCCGATGTGAAGTGAGGGCGGGCATCGCCTAACTCGCTAGGTCCCAGATCGTACAGTTATATAAAGTCCCATCACGACTTCAAGGAGGAAGTCATGTTCACAACCACAAGGATGTGGCTGTTGGTCGTTTGTGTGGTGCAGCCAGCAATCGCGGCGCCGGTATTCCGCTGCGTGGACGCAGCCGGGGTGCCGGTGTTCACTGACCGGATTTGCCCGGGGCGGGGTGAGGCGGTGGATCCCGCGGCTTTGCAACCCAATGTTTATACCCCTGAACCATTGCCGGTGCTGGCTCAGGAAACCACTACCCGAGTCATTCCGGAAGAAGCACAGCGGGGCTGTGATAACGAGCGTGATTTGCGACATATCGACCTCCGGCTCAAGAGCCTGACGTCGGATGCACGCCAGCGACGTTTTTTGCAGCGTGAACGCAAGCGCGTACTGTCGTGCCAGCTCGCGAGATTGCCGCCCCAGGCCCGCCAACGTCGGGATGCGGCATTGGCGCGCACGCGTTCGCTTGTGGAGCGCACGCGAGAAACCGCCGAACAGGAAATTGAAGGTTTGTATCGCTCATATCAGACAGCGCGCAGGCGTTAATTAAGCCCGGCCTTGCCTGCGCGACGATCCCTTGTCATTCTGTTGAGCATATTCGACGAGGAATTCGTGATGCAGCAGCGGCGATGGGCGACCGGGTGTTATTTTCTGGCTGCCATGTTCATGGCGGCGCAGGTTCAGGCGGAGCCGCAATTCGCGCGGCTATATAAGGGCAAGTACGGCTATCCGCCCTCCTGTGATGCTTGCCACAAGGACGGTGGCGGCAGTCCGGTGAACGCCTATGGCGAGGCCTTCAAGCAGGCCAAGATGAATGCCGCGGCATTTGATGTGATCGCCAAGCTGGACAGCGACGGGGATGGTTTCACCAACGCAGAGGAAGCCAAGGCCCAGGCCAACCCGGGTTCGGCCAAGTCGACACCCAAGTCCAAGGGCGACTGGCTGGATACTGCCAACCTGATCCCGAAGGAAGTGCAGGCGGTTTATCCCGGCGTCACCAGTTACAAGCCGCTGGATGCGGTGCTGACGGCAAGCGAGACCGAGCGGGCCAAGGCCATGGGCGTGATGGTCTCGGCCAAGGATGAGAACACCATCTACGTGCCGATCAAGGATGGCAAGGCGGCTGGCACCGCGATCATCGTGCCGGGTGAATTCAAGGACAAGCCATTCTTCCTGCTGGTCGCGACCGATCCCAAGCTCAGCATCACGCAGGTGGTGCCGGTCAAGACCAAGCACGCGCCGATGGTCGAAAAGTCCAAGGTCTATGCCGGCTTCAAGGGCGTGGATGCCGCGAAGGTAACGGCGTCCAAGGAAGCGGGCTCGGTGGATGCGGCAATCACCGATGCGGTGAAGAAGGCCGGCGCGATCCTCACCGTGCGGCTGAAGAAGGAATGATACGCGCGCTTGTATTGGCCATGTTGCTGGCGCTTTCGCCAGTCGTTGCGTCTGCACAGGAGGCTGACACCAGCAGCGAGATCAACCTGCTGGATGACCTGGACCTCACCGAAGGCGTGGTCGAGGTACCGCCGGAGAAGAGCAAGTGGCTGACAGTCGGCGGGCCGGTAGGTCTGGTCGTGCTGGCGGTGCTCATCCTGCTGTTCTTCAAGTGGGCGGTGCCGTTCGCCGTGTCAGAGGAATCACTCAACCTGCACCACTATCCGACCGGCGTGAAGCGCGGACTGGCGATGACGGTGGTGTTCTTCGGCATCGCGTTCTGCTTTGGTGCCTCGGAGATCTGGTACCAGCTGCAACTTTACGGCACGACCGAGGAATACTTCCGGCAGATGTCGCTGGGCAAGATGATTGCCTTCACGCACGCGC
>JBFKCG010000259.1:0-2948 GCA_041620675.1 Nevskiales bacterium | reverse complement strand
GGCTTATTATACTGGCCCCATCATGACGAAATGTGAACGATACCGGGTCAGTGGCCACGTGCAGGGCGTGGGGTTCCGGGCGGCCACCCTGCGGGAGGCGACCAGGCTGGGCCTGTGCGGCTGGGTTCGCAACCTGCCGGATGGCCGGGTCGAGGTCCTTGCCCAGGGGCTGGACGACCAGCTGCAGCAACTATCTGCCTGGCTGCGGCACGGCCCCGTGGGAGCGAAAGTCGCCCAGGTGGATTCTACGCCGGACTCCCAGGTGCCCCCCGTGCCCGGCTTTCAAATCCGCTAAACCCTTTAGCAAGGGGGTGAATGTTACAATTCGCGCCCCGTTCGCTGATTGATTTTTTTCATGCTGCCCACTTCAACACGCCTTGCCAATGCCACTGACTACAAGGACTTGCCAGCCTGGCTCTGGCTCGTGCTGCCTGTGGCCTACTACTTGTTCGTATACGGCTGTGCCATGGTGCTCGAAGAGCCGAGCTACCGGCAGTATTTCATCGGCGAGATGTGCATCACCGAGATACTGACCGTGCTGTTGATGCTAGTGGCCGTGGTCACCGGCTGCCTGATCTTGCGTGACCTGCACGCCCTGGGCGAACGCCTGCTTCTGGTCTGGGTGGCGCTCGGCACCTTGGGTTGCCTTTACTTCGGCGGCGAAGAAGCCAGCTGGGGCCAGTGGTACCTGCGCTGGAGCACACCCGAGGCCTGGCAGGCCCTGAACGACCAGCAGGAAACCAACCTGCACAATCTCGCCGGCCTCGGCTTCTTGATGGATCAGCTGCCGAGGGCCTTGTTGACCCTGGGTGCCCTCATCGGCGGCATTGCGGCTCCGGTTTACATGAAGCTGCGCAACAGGCAGTTCTCGCCGCAGCGATACTGGTACTGGATCTGGCCCACTGCCATCACCTTGCCCACCGCCGTGATTGCCGTGTTCCTCGCCCGCATGGATCGTCGCATTGGCGATGTACTGGATACCGTGTGGCCGTCTTATGACATGCGTACGGGTGAACTGAAGGAATTATTCCTCGCCTATTTCCTGATGCTTTACCTTCTTTCGTTCCGCGTGCGCCTGCGGCAGCTGCGCGCCGCCGTGTAACTCCTAGCCCAAGACATACCATGTCCCAATTTGCTGAACAGGCAGCCAAGCGCTGCAGCTTTGCCATCATCTCGCACCCCGATGCCGGCAAGACCACGCTGACAGAGAAACTGCTGCTGTTTGGCGGTGCCATCCAGCTGGCCGGCACCGTGAAGGGGCGCAAGGCCTCGCGTCACGCCACCTCGGACTGGATGAAGATTGAGCAGCAGCGCGGTATCTCCGTCACCACCTCAGTGATGCAGTTTCCGTACAAGCAGCGCATCATCAACCTGCTGGATACTCCAGGGCACGAGGACTTCTCCGAAGACACCTACCGCACGCTGACCGCAGTGGATTCGGCACTGATGGTGATCGACGCAGCCAAGGGTGTTGAGCCACGCACGATCAAGCTGATGGAGGTGTGCCGGATGCGCACCACCCCGATCATCAGCTTCATCAACAAGCTCGACCGCGAGGGTCGCCCGCCGCTGGAGTTGCTGGACGAAATCGAGCGCGTATTGAAGATCCAGTGTTCGCCAGTCACCTGGCCGATTGGCATGGGCAGCCGCTTCAAGGGCGTCTATCACCTGCTTGAGGACCGCGTGTACCTGTATCGCGGCGACAAGCACAAGGCCGGCCAGCTGGAAACACTGGATGGCCTGCACAGTGATGCGGTACAAGCCCTGCTCGGCGACGAGCGCGACCACTTCATGGAAGAAATCGAGATGGCGCGCGAGGTTTGCCCCACTTTCGACCTCGCCGAGTTCCGCGCGGGCCGCCTCACACCGGTGTTCTTTGGTTCCGCCATCAACAACTTCGGCGTGCAGAACCTGCTCGACGGCTTCGTCGAATGGGCACCATCACCTTCGGCACGTGAAGCGCACATACAAAACGACACACGCAAGGTCGAACCGTCAGAGCCCCAACTCAGCGGCTTCGTGTTCAAGATCCAGGCCAACATGGACCCCAAGCACCGTGACCGCGTGGCTTTCTTGCGCGTGTGCTCGGGCAAGTACGAGAAGGGCATGCAGCTCTACCACGTGCGCCTGGGCAAACAGGTGCGCATCTCGGATGCGGTGACCTTCATGGCGGCGGAACGGCAACATGCGGAGATCGCCTGGCCGGGCGACATCCTAGGCCTGCACAACCACGGCACCATCTCGCTCGGTGATTCCTTTACCGAAGGCGAGCCGCTGGTGTTCCGTGGCGTGCCAAATTTTGCGCCAGAGCTGTTCCGGCGCGTGGTTTTGAAGGACCCACTCAAGGCCAAGGCCCTGAACAAGGGCCTCGACCAGCTATGCGAGGAAGGCGCCACCCAGGTGTTCCGGCCGCTGGCAAACAACGACATTATCCTCGGCGCAGTCGGCACCCTGCAGTTCGACGTGGTCAAGGAGCGCCTGGACGCCGAATATGGCGTCGCCTGCGTTTTCGACACCAGCAACATCTGGACCGCGCGCTGGGTTGACTGCGATGACGCCAAGGCCTTGCGCGAATTTCGCGAGAAAAACGAGCAAAGGCTGGCACTGGATCACTCCGAGGCGCTGGTGTTCCTCGCCAACAGCCGCGTCAATCTCGACATGGCGCAGGAACGACACCCACAGGTCGTTTTCCGCGAGATACGCGAACAGAAATTCGGCAGCTAGGCGCATATCTGCGCCGCCGGTGGCACCAGCCTCCTGGCAGCGCGGCCCCAGCGGAAATGGCCGCGGCGACACGCTATAGCCGCCAGACAGCCAATGGCACTAAGGTACAGGCTGGGCAGAATAGCCATCACGGCCCTGCCCTGATTTGAACCATCATCGAGGATACGTCCATGCCCGCATACAAGGCCCCGCTGCGCGATATGCGCTTCCTGATCAACGAAGTG
>JBFKCG010000258.1:0-2961 GCA_041620675.1 Nevskiales bacterium | reverse complement strand
CGGATTACTGCCGCATCGTCAACCAGCGTCATTACTCGCGCTTGAGCGGCATGCTGGAGGACGCGGTCAAGAAAGGCGCCAAGACCATCACGGGCGGCTCGCTGCGACCGGATGATCGCTTCATCTCCCCTACCGTGCTTACCGACATCCCCAAGGATGCCGCGGTCATGCAGGAAGAAATCTTCGGGCCGCTCCTGCCCGTCCTCGGTTATAGCGATCTCGACCAGGCACTGGCCGAAATCAACCGTGGGCAGAAGCCCCTCGCACTGTATGTCTACGCGAAGAATGGCAAGGTCATCGATCACGTCCTGACCAACACGACCGCCGGCGGAACCACCATCAACGGCTCCGTGGTGCACTTCCTGCAGCATCACCTGCCCTTTGGCGGCGTCAACAACAGTGGCATCGGCGCCTACCACGGCGTCCACGGCTTCAAGGCCTTCTCGCACGAGCGCGGCGTGGTCAAGGTATATTACGCCAGCATCCGCATGTTCTATCCGCCCTACACCGACTCCGTGAAGCGCCTGATCAAATTCGCGATGAAGTGGTTTATCTGATTCTTAATAAAAAAGCCAATCAGTTCATAAAGGGCCAGGCAACTGGCCCTTTTTTATTCATTCTCACCTTAATTGACATACCCATACGCTAGGTCCATGCTCAAGCTGTCCTGTCCGGACCTAACTTGGTAGGTGGCTCATGCGCAAGACGCTTAATGGTGCCCTTACCGTGCTGGTCGCCTCCATGCTCTCCATGATGCTCTACGCCTGCGGCGGTAGTGGCAGCAATAACAACCAGACAGAGCTCCCCAATTTGTCATGGGACTCAGGTGCTACCTGGGATAACACAAGCTGGGCGCCCTGATCGTTATATCTCGCAGCACTTCCCAAAGCCCACATCAATCACATTACAGAGGACTCCTCATATGAGCAGGACGCTAGTTGGGTTGATATTACTGCTTGGTGTTTCAATTGCTTCCCATGCCGCCTCAGTCTCGAATATCTTTGTACCGAATAGCCCGGCCAGGGCTGCTGACGTTAACCAGAACTTCACGGACTTGGTGAATGCCATTAATACTCTGGAAGCTCGGGTGCAGGCGCTCGAGAATCCGGTGGTTACGGCCGCATCCATCGCTGGTACTTATGCCTACACCAGTCTGGAAGTTGGCGCGGGAGGGGGTGTAACTGGCGGAGGTGGCACACAAGCCCACGCCTCGGGCGGGAACTTTACCGGCACATTCACGCTTCAGCTGGGTGGTACCGCTAGCTTCACTATCAGCGGCATTGAAACCATTTCTACGATTGATTCAAATGATGCGTTACCACACTCCCATCAACAATCACCGAGCGGTCAGACTGGTTCTGCGACATCCGGTACAACGACGGTAGCCAGCGCGGCTCGAGCCACGGAATCCGGAACTACCAGTGGGACTTGGGCCCTGACGAACGGCAGGGTTGTCATATCGGCTCCCGGAGAAGATGACAAGATCTTCTACCCAGCCTCGGCTAAATTATTGATTGGCGTCAATCGCGAAAGCAGTACGGCGGGTAACATCAATGATTTTTATTTAATGCAAATACTGGTAAAGCAGTAGACGGGTAGAGACAAAAAAGGCGGGCCTAGTGCCCGCCTTTTTTGTGGCTGTAGGTATGGGCCCGCGGACGCGGGCATTTATCCCTGCGAGGGGCATGACTAAGCCACGCGCACTGACTTCTGCCCGGCTTCGGCTGCGGACTCAACGCCCGAGGCCAGGTATTCCTTGCTGAAGTCATCGGTGAGGATGGCGTCATAGCGCAGCTTGTCGAAGGCCTCGATCTGGCGCGCTTCCTCAGCCGTGATCACCTTGTTATCCAGGCAATACTTCAATTGCTCGGCAAAGGTCAGTCCCGCCTCGCCCTTGTTGGCCACCTTCTGGAAGCGGTTGTAGGTTTCCTCCACCTCCAGCAGGGCGCTGTAGGCCGCCGCCATGCGGCCGGTCACGTCATCCTTGTCCTTGCCAATATAGGCAAGTTGCAGGATGCGCTCGCGCAGCTTGGTCGGTTCCATCATCTGCTCGGCGATGGCTGAGCCCAGCTTGTCCGTGGGCTTGCGGTAAGGCTGGCCTAGAGGGAAAACCACCAGTCGCATGAACCGGCCAATCACACGAACCGGGAAATTGGCAAAGAACTCATCAAAGGCCTTGCCGATTTCGGCCAGCGCATGATCCAGTGCCCAGGTCGCATGGTCGAGGTCTTCCTGAGTCTTGCCCTGGTCATGGTAGTACTTCAACACGGCCGAACCGAGGTAGAGCTGGCTGAGCACGTCGCCAAGGCGCGCTGACAGCAACTCCTTGCGCTTCAGCTCGCCTCCCAGTACACCCATGGTGACGTTCGACACGAAATACAGCGCCGAGCTCAGCCGCGTGAACTGGCGGTAGTACCTTGCCATCGGCCCGCTCACGGGCGATCCCGCGAACAACCCGCCGGTGAGCCCGTGCGTCAGGGTGCGCATCTGGTGATGGATGACCGAGCCCACATGCGACAGCAGGTGCTTGTCGAATGCAGCCAGGTCATTGCTGCGCGCGGCTTCCATCTCCGGGAATACGTGGGGATGGCAACGAATGGCGCCCTGACCAAAGATCATCAGGCTGCGCGTCAGGATGTTGGCACCTTCCACGGTGATGGCCACCGGCACCGCCTGGTAGGCGGATGACAGGTAGTTACGCGGCCCCATCATCACGCCACGACCGCCGTGGATATCCATGGCATCGATGAGGACTTTTCGCATCATCTCGGTCATGTGGTACTTCGCGATGGCGGTCGTGACCGACGGCCCCTTGTGCTCGGTATTCAGGCAGTGGTCCACTGCACTGGCGGTCAGCGTCCTCGCAGCCTCGAGCGTATAGGTGAGGCCAGCGATGCGCGCCATCGCTTCTTGCACGCCTTCGAATTTGCCGACTGGCACCTTGAACTGGCGGCGCAGGCG
>JBFKCG010000257.1:0-2972 GCA_041620675.1 Nevskiales bacterium | reverse complement strand
GACGTACAACGCAATGACGGTGATGAGAATGCGCGGCTGTTGCAGAGACGGGAACAAGCCGGTGACCGGCCGGCCAATACCGCGAGGGATGCCCAGACACGAAGCGCCAGCGATGACAGCCTGCTGAACGGGACCGGTCCGGACACACGAGCTTCACGACAGGCCGCCTACCGGGATACCTGGCGCCAATACGTGGAGCGTGCCGGTGCGGCAAACTTTCCCTGGTCGATCTTGACCCTGGGCCAGCCCAAGAGCCTGACCCTCCAAGTGATCATGCGCTCGGATGGCAGCATCGCCAGCACGCGCGTCCTGCGTTCATCCGGAATGCCCATGCTGGACATGGCAGCCCTGGATATTTTGCGCATGGCAGGGCCGTTCCCCCCCTTTCCTAAGGCCTTGCGCCAGGATACTGAGGAACTCAGTTTTTCCTACAAATGGGAATTCCTCCCCGGTGACCGTGCAGCCTTGCATGTGGGCAGGCCCTGATTTGCGTGGCAAATAGTGGCTGCTTCTAGCGCAGGGGAATGACTGCGTTTAAACTAGCTCCATGGTTGAAGATTCCAGCTTGCGCAACCAGTTCCTGGTCGCCATGCCGGGCATGGCGGATGGCAATTTCGATCACACCGTCACTCTCCTTTGCGAACACACCCCCGAAGGCGCCATGGGCCTGGTCATCAACCGACCGACCACGCTGGATCTGCGCGGCATGTTGCAGCACATGGGGCTCGAAGCCGACAAGTTATCCGCCGAAGCCACGCCGGTGTTCTGGGGCGGGCCGGTGCAGCCCGAACGCGGATTCGTATTGCATGATCCCGCCGAGGGTGAATGGGACTCCACGCTGAAGCTGAGCGAAACACTGGGGATCACCACGTCCAAGGACATTCTCGTCGCCATCGGCCAGGGACAGGGTCCGACCCACTATCTGGTCACGCTGGGCTACGCAGGCTGGTCGGCTGGCCAGCTCGAGCAAGAAATCCTGCATAACAGCTGGCTGAACACCCCTGCGGATTCCAGCATTGTCTTCCGAACCCCGACGGCCTCACGCTGGGAAGCGGCCGCTCGCCTGCTTGGGATAGACGTCAACCTGCTCAGCTCAGACGCTGGTCACGCATGATGGCGGCACCTGTGCGGGCCGATGGCACCCTCCTCGGCTTTGATTACGGCACGCGCCGAATCGGTATCGCCGTTGGCAATCGAAGGCTAGGTAGCGCCCGATCCCTCACATCGCTGGACGCCAAGCGCGATGTGGTTTGGGATGCCATCGCGCGGCTGGTCGAGGAATGGCAGCCAGAAGCGCTGGTCGTTGGCATACCCCTGACCCTGGACGGCGAAACCCAGCCCGCCACCCTGGCAGCGCAGCGTTTCGTGCGACAGCTGCAGGCTCGCTTCAGCCTACCGGTCCATGGCATGGATGAGCGCATGTCCTCGATCGAAGCCCATTCACAATTGCGAAGCAAGCGTGCCAGCGGTGAACGCAGGCAGCGCGTGCAGGATGGCGACATTGACAGTGCCGCCGCCAAACTAATCCTTGAACATTGGCTGAGCGAAAACCCGTGACGCAGTTAACAGACGCCGATATCCAGCCATTGATCCAGAAGATGGCACAGGAACTAAAAACCCAATTGGGACCCGACCTGCCCACGGCGGTGATGATTGGCATCCAGACCGGCGGGCACTGGGTGGCAGAGCGCTTGCATCAAGTGCTCGCACTCACTGAGCCGCTGGGTAGCCTGAGCACCCGTCTCTATCGAGATGACTTCAGCACCCTGGGCCTGCATCCGAAGATCACCCCGTCCAGCCTTCCCGCCCCGATCGAGGGACGCAACGTGGTACTGGTCGACGACGTGCTTTTTACCGGGCGCACCATTCGCGCGGCCATGAATGAGCTATTCGACAACGGGCGTCCCGCCAGCATCAGGCTGGCCGTACTGATCGACCGGGGTGGCCACGAGCTGCCCATTGCCGCAGACGTGGTCGGACAGACACTCAAGCTGGCCCATGCCCAGCGGGTCAAGCTGAGTGGGCCGGATCCCCTGCAAATCGACATTGTGGAAGGCACTGAATAAGCATGGACCTGCAACTGGATGACCAAGGCCGCTTGCGGCACCTGCTCAGCACCGAGGGACTCAGTGGGGAGCTGGTGCGCGAGATACTCGATACGGCCGAGTCCTTCGTGCCGGTCGGCGACCAGGCCGTCAAGAATGTCCCGCTGTTGCGTGGGCGCACCATCGTCAACCTGTTCTTCGAGCCCAGCACGCGAACGCGCACGACCTTTGAGCTGGCGGCCAAGCGACTCTCCGCCGACGTGCTGAATTTCCAGATGGAGTCTTCTTCCAAGGCCAAGGGCGAGGATGACCTCGACACGCTCTACACCTTGCAGGCCATGCAGGTGGACATGTTCGTGATTCGCCACCGCAACAATGGCGCGGCGGCGTATTTCGCCAAGCATGCGGCTCCCCATGTGGCGATCCTGAATGCGGGGGATGGCACCAACGCCCATCCCACACAGGCACTGCTTGACGCCTTCACGATTCGCAAGCACAAGCCGGACTTCAGCCGACTCAAGGTCGCCATCGTGGGCGATGTCCTGCATTCTCGCGTGGCGCAGTCAAACATCCACTGCCTCAAGGCCCTTGGTGTTACCGACATCCGCGTCGTTGCGCCACCGGCCTTGATGCTGGAAAAGCCACAGGCGCTGGGCGTCAAGCCTTATAACGATCTCGCCAGTGGTATCAAGGATGCCGACGTGGTCATGACGCTCAGGCTGCAACACGAGCGCATGCACGAGCGCAAGATTGAGAGCCTGGAGAGTTACCATGCGGAATTCGGTCTCACCCGGCAAAGCCTCGCACCCATCGCGGAGGACGCCATCATCCTGCATCCGGGCCCAATTAACCGCGGGGTCGAGATTGACGAGGACGTTGCTTACGGCCCACGTTCCGTCATCCTGGAACAGGTCAGCAACGGCATTG
>JBFKCG010000256.1:0-3005 GCA_041620675.1 Nevskiales bacterium | reverse complement strand
TGATGTACTGGCGTGCATCCTTGCCGTGGATCTCGCCGATCAGCGTGACCTCATAGTCCATCAGGCTCTTCACGCCCGACACCGGCGCGGTCTTGTTGATGAAGTACGGAAAGCTCATCTCGATATGACCCGAGTGCGCCTCAAGCCGCTCGGCAGTTTCCTCCAGCATGGTCATGAACGACTTGACCGAGATCTCGCGGTCATGGCTGTTGAGGATCTCGACGAAACGCGACATGTGCGTGCCCTTGAAGTCCTGCGGCAGGTTCACGTACATGTTGAAGGTCGCGATGGTGTGCTGCTCACCGCCGCTCTTGTCGAGCACCCGCACCGGATGGCGGATTGCCTTGATG
The DNA here is from genome assembly GCA_041620675.1 of Nevskiales bacterium. Classification (GTDB taxonomy): domain Bacteria; phylum Pseudomonadota; class Gammaproteobacteria; order Nevskiales; family DATLYR01; genus DATLYR01. Next base: position 2,655 of record JBFKCG010000256.1, on the reverse strand, counting down.
CCGACCTTGTTGATCGGTATGCGGCGGGTATCGGCACGGCCCTGCACGTCTTCAATGCGTGCGGCGGCGGTATCGGGCAGGGTTGGCGCAGTCTTCATGGGAACTCTCGAGTCAGGCGGCACTGTGGATAGCCAGGCCACCGGGGTCGGTCAAATACTTACCTTATAGTAAGAGAGATGGGGTCCTATCGCCAGAAAACAAGCCCTGTCCGGCAATCCCGCTTACGGGGAGGGCAACCCAAGCCTTAGCCGGGTGGCCAGCTGAAATTACGGCCGGCAAGGATGTGCAGATGCAGGTGGAATACGGTCTGGCCAGCGTCTGCGCCATTATTGACCACGAGCCGGAATCCCTCGCCCACCCCTTCTGAGCGGGCAATTTCACCCGCCTTCAACAACAAGTGCCCTAGCAGCGCCTGTTGATCCTGCGGTACATCCACCAAACGGGCATGAGGCTGCTTGGGGATGAGCAGGATATGTACGGGCGCCTGCGGGTTAACGTCCCTGAAAGCCAGGCATAACTCGTCCTCGTACACGATATTGGCCGGGATCTCGCGCCGGATAATCTTGCCAAATATGCTGTCGGACATGTGACCACCTTCGGTCAATACAGACCAGAATCTTCGCGAAATTGTAACAATTATGTCACTTCCAGTTGATGTCGAGCGCTCCATCATTTCGCACTGGATTCACTGGAATGGATTGAACAAATGGCCACCCAAAACACATGGGTCCATAGCGCGGGTCGCGACAAGTATCCAGGCTATTGGGCCATCAAGAAACTGCGCCGCGGCTTGCGAGGGCAGATCAACCGGCTGTTAGCCGCAAGGCAAACAACAGGCACTGAGGAACTGTTGCCAATAGAACCAGCGCAGCTCCGGCGCGTCCTTGTCTGTCGCTGTAACAACCGCCTGGGCAACCTGCTATTGCTGACCCCTTTGCTGCAATCACTGGCATCGCGGCTGCCGCATGCGGAAATTGACGTTCTGATCGGTGATGCCCACTACGCGCCCTTGTTACAGGGACTGCCTGGCATCCGGCGGGTGTGGACGATGCCGGCGCGCGGATGGCTATGGCCCGTGCGGTTGTTTTCACTGTTGATCCAGTTGCGCCGTCGGCACTATGACCTGAGCATTGATCCTGCGCTCAACTCATTCAGTAACCGGCTGTCTTCACGGCTTAGCGCTGCACGTTGGCGACTCGGCTTCCATGGCAAAGATCAGTGGTTGGCCTTGACCCATGCCATCCCTTCCCCGCGTGAGTGCCATGAGGCCCTGAAGCCCCTGGCACTGGTCAGTGCGGGCATTGCCGGCAATTCCACGCTATCGAAGAACCTCAGCCTCGCCCTGCGCGAGACCGAACGCACGGAGGCCCGCCATCGATTGCAATCCGTACTTGGGAAAAATGACGGGCGCCCGATTCTGGGGTTCTTGACTGAAGCCACCGGAAGAAAACGACTGGATATGGACTGGTGGCGTGAATGGCTCGCCTGCCTGCGCCGCTCAAGGCAGGACTTTCAATTGGTGCAGATCCTGCCGCCGGGCCAAAAGACGCCGCTAGAACCCGGCATGGCCACCGTGTGCGAGACCGACTACCGCAAGCTGGCCGCAATTCTGGGCCAGCTCGACCTGTTCGTTGCCTGCGATTCAGGGCCCATGCACCTGGCAGCGGCCGCCGGCACAGCAACAGTAGGACTGTTCCAGGCAACAGATAGCCGGCGTTATCGTCCACTCGCGAGCACCAGCATTGCGCTGGAGCCGGACCAGCTGGACGCCAGCGGGGTCGCACAGCAATGCCTGCGGCATTTGCTGGCTGGCGCAGTCAGGGGTGAGCCACTGCATCGCTTGGGTCGTTCGCAAGCGAAGGCCAAAAACCAGAAAGTCGGACAAGGCCAGTTCGTTCGCGGATCGCTGCTTGTCAGAAAAACAACGCGCCTGACCCTCACTCACTGAGCCATCGTTACCCTGCCGCCGCGCATTCCACTCCAAGACGCAGTCGCCCACCTAACTTCCTTTCAGCATTGGCGGCAATGTCATCGCGAACCTGTACCAGCAGGATGGGCACGCTGGACCTATACTTTGCCGCATGATCACGGATTTTCAGCCACTGCGCATTGCGTTGCTCACCATTTCCGACACCCGGACGCTGGAGAATGACGGCTCCGGCCAATGGCTGGCAGACGCCCTGACCTTCGCCGGCCACCAACTCGCCGAACGCAAGCTCCTGCGCGACGACATTGAAGCCATTCGTGCGCAGGTTTCTGGCTGGATCAGGGACGAGTCCATTGACGTGGTGCTCACCACCGGCGGCACCGGCGTCACCGGTCGCGACGGCACGCCCGAGGCAGTCACGCCCCTGCTGGAGAAAACCATCGAGGGCTTTGGCGAGCTGTTTCGGCAATTGTCCTATGCCGAGATTGGCGCCTCGACCATCCAGTCGCGCTGCCTTGCCGGCGTGGCCAATGGCACCTTCGTATTCTGCCTGCCTGGCTCATCGGGCGCCTGTCGCCTGGGCTGGGAAAAAATCCTGCAGCCACAACTCGATAGCCGGACAAAGCCCTGCAACTGTGCCGAGTTGATCCCACGCTTGCGCGAATGCTGATCAGGGCCGATTATCCCAAGATACGAAGATCATTCGGTTAGGGGGGAGTCTCATGGGT
>JBFKCG010000255.1:0-3015 GCA_041620675.1 Nevskiales bacterium | reverse complement strand
TTCAGGCTGATTGCGTTCGAGGATCGGCTGGAACGTGCGCTGCACTTCGCAATGGTGCGGGGGCAGGTGGATTCAACCAAACCAACGCTGGTGCGGGTCCACGTGCGCAATGCGCTCAACGACATGCTTGGCGTGCGGCATCCGGAATTCAGTTGGCCCTTGCGCAGCGCACTGCGCAGGATCTCGGAAGAAGGAAGTGGTGTCGTCGTCGTGTTGCGCAAGCAGGAATCCATCCCGGAACTGGTTGAAAGGGTGAGGACCCTCAACCTGAGCCCGGAGCCCGAAACCACGGATCAATCATCGGTATTGCGTACCTATGGTATCGGCGCCCAGATCCTCAAGGATATCGGGGTGCGGCACATGCGTGTATTGTCACAACCCAAGCGGCTGCAAGGTATTTCCGGTTTCGGCCTGGAAGTGGTCGAATACGTTCCCTGCGACTGAGTAAGCACATGCGTCCCAAGAAAGCCAAGGCACCCAGCAAAAAGGCACCTCGCAAGCAGGCTGATGATCGCGCGGGTATCCGCCTGGTCGAGGGTCGACTGGATGCCGGGTTTGCCCGTTTCGCCATCATCGCGACGCAATGGTATGACGAAATTCTGGAGCCCATGATTACGGCAGCGCTGCAAACCCTGCGTGAGGCAGGTGCGGCAGACAGGGAAATTACCCTGATTCGTGTGCCTGGCGCATTTGAGTTGCCTGTGGCACTGGAACATGCGGCGGCTTCTGGCAAGTATGATGCCCTCATTGCACTGGGTTGTGTGATACGTGGCGGCACACCGCATTTCGAGTTTGTGGCCGGCGAATGCACGCGTGGCGTGGGCGAGGTGGCCTTGAGTTACCGCTTGCCGATCGCCTTTGGCGTACTGACCACCGATACCCTCAAGCAGGCGCGGGATCGTTCCCGTCCGGGCAAGGACAACAAAGGACGCGAAGCCGCATTGGCTGCCGTGCAGATGTTGAGTGTATTAAGGCAGCTCCATGACTGAGGCTGCACTGGTGACATCCCCTCGAAAATCGTCGTCCACCAAGCGGCACCAGGCGCGCCGCTTTGCTGTGCAGGCGTTATACAGCCACCTGCTGGCTGGGACGGAGCTGAATGACCTGCTCGTGAACACCCGACTCGAGGAAAGCTTCGGACGTTGTGATTCAAATTATTTTGACCAGCTAGTCCGCGGCACCCTGGATGAGCGTCCACAACTCGAGATGGCTTTTTCGTCTTATCTGGACCGGTCCCTGACCCAACTGGATCCTGTCGAGCATGCCGTGCTGTTGCTGGCGGCTTATGAGCTGATGCATTGCCCGGAACTGCCGTACCGTGTCGCCATCAATGAGGCCGTGGAGCTGACCAAGCAATTTGGTGCATCAGAGGGCCACAAGTACATCAATGGCGTGGTTGACCGCATGGCGCGCAAGCTGCGGTCGACGGAGATCGGTACTTCGACCTAGATGACGGCATGCCGCCCAACATGCGTGGCGTCTCACCGGTGACCGGGCCAATCTTGTGGGTGAGCGACCGATGATGGGTGAGTTTGACCTCATCCGTGAGTATTTCACGCGCGAGCCGCAGCGGCCGGAGTCACTGTTGGCGGTCGGTGATGATGCGGCCTTGCTACAAGTTCCGCCGGGCCATGAACTGGCGATGACGGTGGATACGCTGGTTGCTGGCCGGCATTTTCACGAACACGCTGCCGCCGAAGATATTGGCTGGAAATGCCTGGCTGTCAGCCTGAGTGACCTCGCCGCAATGGGCGCACAGCCTTCGGGCTTCACCCTGGCGCTGACCCTGCCCAATGCCAACCGCGAATGGTTAACGCGCTTTTCACAGGGGCTGTTTGATATTGCCGATCGCCACCAGATGGACCTGTTGGGCGGAGACACCACCCGAGGCCCGCTTTCAGTCACGATTGCCGCCCATGGCCTTGTTCCCGCAGGGCAAGCCTTGCGGCGTTCCGGTGCAAGGCCGGGTGACTTGATTGCGGTCACCGGCACACTGGGGGATGCCGCGCTGGCGCTTGATCTGGGTTCCCATGCGACACAAGCGCTTGCTGCCCGCCTGCATAGGCCCGAACCCCGTGTGGGTGAGGGACAGGCCTTGCGGGGACATGCGAGTGCAGTGATTGACCTCTCGGACGGACTTGCTGGCGACCTGCGGCATATTCTCAAGGCGAGCAAGGTGGGAGCCAGGATCGAATTGGCCAAGCTTCCCCGCTCAGACGACTTCCGGCGCATGCGTAACCAGGTGCCACGCCTGTTCCCGACGGATGCCAGCCTGCATTACCAGCTCTCGGGTGGGGACGACTATGAGCTGTGCTTCTGTCTACCGCCTGGACAGCTGGAATGGGCGCGCGAAGCCATGCCGGGACAATTCACCCTGATCGGCGAAATCACGGCGGGGTCTTCTCTGCAGTGGGTAGATGTAAGTGGTGCCCAGGCCAAGCTGGCGCTTGGCGGTTATGATCACTTTTCGGGTCAGGGCAGTTGACGTTTGCTGCATAAAGAATCAAAGGAAGCGAGAAGACGATGAGCAGCAGTGGATCCAAGCATGAATCGCCGTCTGCCCGTCAAATCCTGAGCAGCCCAGTTCATTGCCTGGCTTTTGGCTTTGGTACTGGCCTGGCCCCGGTCGCGCCAGGTACCTTCGGTACGCTGGTGGGCATCCCTTTCTTCATGGTATTGCAGGCACTGGGCCTGCCGGCCTATCTGCTGGTGACAACCTTATTGTTCCTGCTGGGTTGCTACCTGTGTGGCGAAAGTGCGCGCCGGCTTGGCGTGCATGATCATGGCGGCATAGTCTGGGACGAGATAGTGGCCTACCTCATTACGATGCTGCCCTGGCTGTTGCCAGTACCTAGGGCCGCCTCACTGCCTTTATGGGCTTGGCTCCTTGTTGGCTTTGTCCTGTTCCGGCTATTCGACATATTCAAGCCACCCCCCGCGAACCTTGCCGACAGGCATGTGCACGGGGGCTTTGGCATCATGCTGGACGACCTGATCGCTGCCGTCTATGCAGCG
>JBFKCG010000254.1:0-3052 GCA_041620675.1 Nevskiales bacterium | reverse complement strand
ATGCTGCGCCAGGTAATGGGCAGTGATATTAGGCGTCTCTGTCACTGGCGTCACGATCTCGAAGATGCGGGAATAGGTGGCGCGCTTGATCAGCCACCGCCCACCCTGCTTCACGTAGGTGTCTTTATAGAAGGCAGAGCCATCGGTGATGATCTTGTGCTTCAAGTCGAGGAACCAGTCCTTGAGGTACCAGGTTCCGGTGGCTTCTGTTGGCGAGACAAAATCAATCTCGGGATGATTGACGTGATGGAAGGCGATGGCCTCGGAATGAAAGGCAAAGCCGATCGCCTCGCAGATCTTGTCACGCCCCTGTGCCTCGAAGCGGTAAGTGCCACCGACATAGCAGATGCTCGCATCCTCGGTGAACAGTGTCGCGAGCTCCGTGACGTTGGCCGTGTCAATGCAACGGCAGTAGGCATACTTCAGGCGCTTGATCAGTTCGATATCTTCGAGTGGCAGGGACATGTTTATTCCTTGGTTGGCTGTCATCCCGGGTGAAGTGGAGCATCTGGCCGATGATTCAGCGACGCGAGATCCTGCGCTGGGCCCGGGGTGACAGGATTAAAACGGGTTGTGGGTTAAACGCCAAAACCGCCGGATACATTGATCTGCTGGCCGGTGACGTACTGGTTGGTGGCCAGGAACACGGCGGCATGGCCGATTTCCTCGGGCTGGCCCCAGCGCTTCAGGCATAGCAGCTTCTGCGTTTCATCGGTCCAGGCCTGGTCGAACACGCCGCGCTTGAGCAGTTCCAGGAACATGCCGGCCTCGATCACCCCCACCAGGACGGTGTTGGCGCGGATGTTGTGTTTGCCCTCCTCCTTGGCGATTCCTTTGATCAGGGCTTCATTGGCAGCCTTGGGGATCACGGACAGTCCATCCTTCTGCGGGAACCACAGGTGACCGGCAGACCCCAGATGCACATAGGAGCCGCCACCCTGCTCACGCAGGTGAGGCAAGGTCGCCTGCACGGCATTGAACAGCCCGTGCACCTCGATATCAATGGACTTTTTCCACAAGTCCTGACTGGTCTCGCCAATATAGACCTGCTCCACCACCGGGCCCGCGGCCCACACCACCGTATGCAGCCGACCGTGAATCTTGGCGGCGGCCGCCACCGCCGACTGGATTTGCGCAGCGTCAGTCACATCGGCCGCGTGACAGCTGGCCTTGCGACCCAAACCTTCAACCTCCTTCGCGACCTTCTCTGCCACCGCTTGTTTGGAACGATAGACCAGCGCCACATCGGAGCCCGCCGCCGCAAATGCCTTGGCGACGTGCTGGCCGATGCCACCACTGCCACCAAACACCAAGACCGCCCCTTTCGCTAATTCTGTATTCGACACAATTCAATCCCCCATCAGGCCAGCTCGCATTATTGGAATGCCTGCCCGCGCCCAGCCTCACCCATTGGGACGGGTTCTCTATCCTCACTCCACTTTACGCAAATACGCTGACGGCTCGCTCAATACACCAATACGCGGCAAGCGTGCCGATCAGGTAAGGCAGGAACAAGAACTGCGCAGTTTTCGCAGAGGCGGGTAGGCGTTGTCCAATCAACACCCCCCATAGTCGGGACAAAGCCAGCACCAGCGCGACGACGAGAAGCTGCCCGACTTCGATTCCGACATTAAACGCGAACAAGGCCAGCGGGATTTCGCCGTGCGGCAGGCCAACCTTGGCCAGCGCACCGGCAAAACCCAGACCATGCAATAAACCAAATCCTCCGGCCATCAACCACGGCCAGCGACGCATGAAGGATTGCGGGCGCGGCCTGACCACCTCTAGCGCCAAGACAAGGATGCTCAGCGCGATCGCCAGTTCGGTCACATCCGGATTCACCTGGATGAGCTCGAGCGTAGCCAGTGCCAAGGTAATGCTGTGCCCCAGGGTGAAGGCTGTGACCGTAATTACGAGGGGGCGCAGCTTGCGCACCAGCAACAACAGGCCAATCAGGAACAAGACGTGATCAAGCCCAGACAAGAGATGCTCTACCCCGAGCCCGAGGTAGGTCCTGAACACGGGTGGCATCGCGCCGGGTTCTGGCACCGTGTAGCTCGGGCGCTCAGAGTCCAGCAACGTGGTACTGACTTTTCCCTCCGTCGTCACGAGCCTGAGAATCACATTGATCGGGCTATCACTGAGTCCACTGATGCCAATGCTGTGACCTTGCAAGCCGCCCGGACCACACTGGACCTGCCAACGAAGCGACAGGGACTGGTTGTTGTCCATTGCCTGTTTCACTGGCGTCAGCGCCTGACAGCTGCTGGGCAGGCGCGGCTCTACTGCGTTGCCCGGGGCAGACATGGCTGAACGACGCCACAAGACCTCGTAGCGTATCGGCTCTTCGTGCGCGAGCTGGCGCAGCTCAAGCAAGGCCGGCGCCAGCGGATGAGCCAGCGCTGCAGGCGACATGGCCACGAGCAGCCAGATCAGCGATCCCCAATGGATAAGTCTCTTCATTTGCCCACTGCCGTAGCCGAACCCAAGGCGGCCGGTGCTGCAGGAAGCTCCACGCGGTAATCCAGTCGCAGTCGCCCCAATTCTTCCCGCAGGACCTGCTGCTCCCGCTCCGTCAGCATCGCGTAGGCTGCGCGCCGGCTTACCTGCTCGAAATCCGCCTCGGCCGAGGCCTCGACCTGATCAATTTTCACGAGATGGAGTCCAAACGGTGACTGCAGGGGCCCCGACCACACACCCGGCTTCAAACGAGCCAGCGCCCGTGCAAAATCAGGCCCAAACTGGCGCCCGATTTCATCCTGTGAGCGCAACGAGAACTCCGTGCCCAGCAGGAAGGAATCACCCAGCTCGGGTGTGGCCTCGCCCGACTGCAGGCGCTTGAGCGCCTGCTCAGCCCGTCTCGCAGCCTCCTGTGGCGCGCGGTCTGTGCTGAAGAACACCTGCCTGAATGCAAAGCGTGCTGGCTTTGCGTAGCGCTCGGGGTGGCGTGCCACATAGTCGCGCAGTTCCGCCTCGCTGAGATTGGCGTGACTGACGATCCTCATCTGCATCAGCTGGATGAGGCGACGGCGCACCACGAGATCGCTCTCAT
>JBFKCG010000253.1:0-3115 GCA_041620675.1 Nevskiales bacterium | reverse complement strand
GGCGGCTTGGCATCACGCCGTGGATGCTACCGCCCAACCCGAATAATCACGTGCTGCAGGCGGGTAGCCAGAAGCTGGGCTGGGAATGGCATGTGATCCCGCGCAACGTACGTGGCTGCCTGAACTCCGGATATTGCGGCATGGGCTGTCCCGTCAATGCCAAGCAATCGATGCTGGTGACAAGCATCCCGGCTGCCTTGGCCAACGGTGCCGAACTTGTCCACAACTTGCGCGTGCACAAGGTCACTTTTGACAAGTCACAGGTAAATGGCCTGCAGTGCGAGGCGCTGGATTCAGCCGCGCTCAAGCCTACGGGCGTCCGGGTAACCATCAAGGCGAGGCATTACATCCTTTCCGCAGGCGCCATCAACACGCCCGCGCTGCTATTGCGTTCACAGGCACCCGACCCTCATGGGCTTGTGGGCAAGCACACCTGCATCCACCCGGTGCCGTTCACGCTGGGCGTGATGCCGGATCGCGTGGACCCTTTCTATGGTGCGCCACAATCCATTGCCTCCGACCACTTCCAGTGGAAGGACGGGGCAACCGGGCCCATGGGTTACAAGCTTGAAGTGGCGCCCATGTTCCCGTCCATCAGTGCCAGCCTGTTTGGCACCATCGGTAATGCGCTGAAAGCGGAAATGTCACAACTGCCCCACATGAATGCCATGCTGGCGCTATTGCGCGATGGCTTCGTTGACGAAAGCCCCGGGGGCAGCATTCGCATTGATGATCGGGGCAACCCCATCTTCGACTACGACATCAGTGATTACGTCTGGGATGGCGTGAGAAGGGCTTACCTCAGCATGGCCGAGGCGCAGTTTGCCGCGGGCGCGAGTCAGGTCAAGGCGGTGCATCTGGATTCGCCGTATTACACAAGCTGGTCCCAGGCGCGCGAAGGCATCGCCGGACTGGACCTGGCCAAGTTCAAGGTCTCCCTGTTTACGGCGCACCTGATGGGTGGCTGCGCGATGAGCGAGCTTGAACACAAGGGTGTGGTCAACAGCCGGGGCCGTCATCACCAGCTGGAGAACCTGTCTATCTTTGATGGTTCGGTATTTCCGACAAGCATTGGTGCGAACCCGCAACTCTCGATTTATGGGCTCACAGCGAAGAATGCGACGGCATTGGCCCAGGCCATCAAGCCGACGGCTGTAGCTTCTGCCCTCGGACCTGCCGCATAACCCACAGCTGATTGCGCAATATCGGCAAGGCAGTCAATGGGTGGCCGTTGAAGCCATGCGAGACATATCCAGCAGCTTCGGCTCCCCAAGGTAGTAGCCCTGGGCGTAGTCCACGCCTATGATCTCGAGTTTCTGCAGGATTTGCTTGTTTGCCACGAACTCAGCAATGGTTTTCTTGCCCATGGCATGGCCGATCTCGTTGATGGCATTCACCATGGCGCTATGGACCTGGTCGTTTTCCATATCGCGCACAAACACACCATCAATCTTCAGGTAGTCCACCGGCAGTTGTCGCAGGTAGCCGAAAGAGGACATGCCTGAGCCGAAGTCATCCAGCGAGAACTGGCATCCGAGCTGACGGACTGTCTTGATGAAATGACTGGCATGCGTGAAGTTGGTGATGGCTGCGGTTTCCGTCACCTCAAAGCAGATCTTTTCGGCACGAATATGCGGGCGCTCAAGCTGTTCGATCAGGAAGAGGCGGAAATCCTCATCCACCAAAGAGGGTCCGGATAGGTTGATGGAGCTCATGCACAGGCTGTCAGCCGCCTGGGGATGGTGCTCAAGGTAGTCCAGGAAGGTTTTGACGACCCAGCGATCTATCCTGCCCATCAGCCCATATCGTTCGGCTGCCGGAATGAAATTGCCGGGGGCAATCAGCTTGTCACCATCCAGCAGGCGAATGAGGACCTCGTAATGCTCGCCTTTTTCGTGGCCAAGCAAGGGCGTAATGGCCTGCGCAGCGAGGCGGAATTGTCCCTTATCGAAGGCATTGGCGATGCGCCCGGCCCATTCCATCTCGCTGTGGCGGCGCGTCAACTCGTCATCATCGGGCGTGTACACATGGCTGCGATTGCGGCCCGCGTCCTTGGCAGCGTACAGCGCCGAGTCAGCCTTGCTCATGGCACTGACGGCGCTGGCGCAGGTTTCGTTGATGGGCACAATGCCCACGCTGGCGCTCAACTGGTAAACGCGACCGTCCCAAGTGAATTGCAGTGCCTGCACGGCTGCCATCAGACGCCGGGCCACCGTCATGGACTCGTCGATTTCCAGGTTGCACAGCAAAAAGCCGAATTCATCACCACCCAGGCGGGCGATGGTGTCACCCTTGTGGATTTCACCGGCAAGCTGATGCGCCAGGCGCTTCAACAGGGCATCGCCAGCCAGGTGGCCACTGAGGTCGTTGACCAGCTTGAACTGGTCCATGTCCAGTATGAGCATGGCATGGGTGCGGCTGCTGGTGTTGGCATCCAGGATCAGGGTCTCAAGCCTGCGCGAAAAGCCTTCGCGGTTTAGCAGGCCCGTCAACGCATCGACGTCAAGCGCCTCGCGCGCCTGGGCAATCTGGGCATCGCTTGTGTTCTCACAGACGGTAATGACCATCCCCTTGAGGGCATTGTCACCGGAGGCTACTAACGGCCTGGAATTCAGGTTCAGGGAAGGCAAGAATTTCTCTGCGTATTTGCGATGAGCCAGAATGCTCGTCTGTCCATTCCTGTTCAGGAGCAATTTGGCAAGCTCGCCCGTGCTTTGGCTGTCATCGGTCAGCTTCTCCAGCAGGTCATGCAGGCTAAGCCCCTCGGCATGAGATTGGGCGAAGCCGGTCAGCCGGCTGGCAGCAGCATTCATGTGCTGGATGCGGCCATTGTCATCTGTGCAGATGACGCCAATCGTGAGTGAATCCAGGATGACACTTGGCAGGCCCGTGTTGGCTGAGGCTTCAACGCTGGTGTTTCGACTGCGGCGCTTCATGGACTGGCCTACTCACTCAATGGGATGGTGAAATAGAACGTCGCCCCATGCCCTGGCTGGGACTCCACCCAGATCCTGCCGCCATGCCAGCGCACGATCTTTGTACAGATGGCCAGGCCAATGCCCGAGCCATCGATATGGGGCGCATCCGGAACGCGGTAGAAGATGTTAAATATCTT
>JBFKCG010000252.1:0-3128 GCA_041620675.1 Nevskiales bacterium | reverse complement strand
GCTTATTCCGATAATGCCGCAGTGGTGGCAGGTACCCAGGCCTCGCGCTTCTTCCCGGATGAGCAGGGCATTTACCGGGAGACGGCCGAAGACGTGCATTTGTTGATGAAGGTCGAGACCCACAACCATCCCACCGCGATCTCGCCATTCGCCGGGGCAGCAACCGGTGCAGGCGGCGAGATTCGCGATGAGGCAGCCACGGGCCGCGGGGCCCGCACCAAGGCCGGCCTGTGTGGTTTCAGCGTATCCAACCTGCGTATCCCGGGGTTTGTGCAGCCGTGGGAGCCGGATCACGGCAAGCCGACACACATCGCCTCGGCGCTGGACATCATGCTGGAAGGCCCAATTGGCGCCGCGGCCTATAACAATGAGTTTGGCCGTCCGAACCTTGCCGGGTATTTCAGGACATTCGAAATGCTCACGCCGGGACCCAATGGGGCGGAACTGCGTGGATATCACAAGCCGATCATGATCGCAGGCGGCATGGGCAACGTGCGGCCGCAGCATGTCATCAAAAATGAGGTGACCGAGGGAACGGCGATCGTGGTGCTCGGCGGACCCGCCATGCTGATCGGGCTGGGCGGTGGTGCGGCATCCTCCATGCAGGGCGGTGCCAGCACTGCCGAACTGGATTTTGCTTCGGTGCAACGCGCGAATCCTGAAATCCAGCGCCGCTGTCAGGAAGTCATAGACCGTTGCTGGGCCTTGGGGGACAGCAACCCCATCGTCTCCATCCACGACGTCGGTGCGGGCGGCGTGTCCAATGCCATCCCAGAAATTGTTCACGCCGATGGCAAGGGTGGCAAGCTGGACCTGCGCAAATTCCTCACGGCCGACCCTAGCCTGTCGCCCATGGAAATCTGGTGCAACGAATCGCAGGAGCGTTATGTACTGGCGGTGGCTCCCGAGCGCCTACAGGTTTTTGAGCAGCTCTGTGCCCGCGAGCGTTGCCCGTATGCGGTTGTGGGTACAGCCACGGTCGAACCAGTGCTCAGCATTGTGGATGGCAGCCATCCTAAACCAGTCGATATGCCGATGCCGGTGCTGTTGGGCAAGACGCCGCAGATGCAGCGCGAAGCTAAGCATATTTCGAGCCCGGGACAGGCACTGGATACGAGTGGAATCCATCTCGCCGAGGCTGTTGAGCGCGTCCTGCGCCTGCCAACCGTGGCGGCCAAGACTTTCCTGATCACGATTGGCGACCGCACGGTGGGTGGACTGACTGCGCGAGACCAGATGGTGGGCCCGTGGCAGGTGCCAGTGGCAGATGTCGCCGTCACGGCCGCCGGGTACAGCCACTTCAGTGGTGAGGCGATGGCCATGGGTGAGCGCACCCCAGTCGCGTTGCTGGATGCGACGGCATCCGGGCGCATGGCAGTGGCCGAGTCGATCACGAATATCGCCGCTGCACGCATCGGCAAACTATCGGACGTCCGACTGTCAGCCAACTGGATGGCGGCGGCGGGTCACATCGGTGAGGACGCGCGGCTATTCGATACCGTCAGGGCGGTTGGCATGGAACTGTGCCCGGCCTTGGGTATTGCCATTCCCGTGGGCAAGGACTCGCTTTCAATGAAAACGGTGTGGAAGCAGGACGGCGAATCCCGGCAGGTCACGGCACCCCTGTCACTGATTGTGTCGGCGTTCGCCCCCGTGCTGGATGTGCGAGCAACCCTGACGCCGCAATTGCAGCTTGACCAGGGTGAAACCGACCTGGTGCTGGTGGACCTGGGCAATGGCAAGAACCGCCTGGGCGGGTCTGCCCTGGCACAGGTGTATGGTGCGGTGGGCGAAGCGCCCCCCGACCTCGACAACGCGGAACAACTCAAAGCGTTCTTTGCCGATATCCAGGCATTGAATGCAGAAGGGCGACTGCTGGCCTACCACGATCGCTCGGATGGGGGATTGCTGGCAAGCCTGTGTGAAATGGCCTTTGCCGCGCACTGCGGCATGGATGTTGTGCTTGATCACCTGGGCCTGCCTGGCAAGTCGCAGGATGCACTCGCAATCCTCTTTAACGAGGAACTCGGCGCGGTTGTGCAAGTGCGCCGCGCTGACCTGATGCCCGTGCTGGCGCGGCTGCAAGCCTCAGGGCTCAGTGCCCATCGCATTGGCAGTCCGCGCAAGGACCAGTGGATCGACATCCGCAAGGACGGTGCCGTGTTGTATGCCGAGCCGCGCGCCACACTGCAGCGTGTCTGGGCCGAGACCAGCTACCGTTTGCAGGCCCTGCGCGACAACCCGGATTGTGCAAAAGAAGAATTCGACAGGCTGCTGGATGAGCAGGATCCTGGTCTGAGCGCGACGGTGACGTTTGATCCGAATGAAGACATTGCAGCGCCATTCATCAACAGCAAGCGGCCCAAGGTTGCCATCCTGCGGGAACAGGGCGTCAATGGCCAGGTTGAGATGGCACATGCCTTCCATCGCGTCGGCTTCGATGCGGTGGACGTGCACATGAGCGACATCATTACCGGTCGCGTCACCCTGCAGGATTTTCGTGGGCTGGTGGCGCCGGGTGGTTTTTCCTATGGTGACACGCTGGGTGCCGGCCAGGGCTGGGCCAAGTCCGTGTTGTTCCACCCGCGCAGTCGCGAGATGTTTACCGAGTTTCTGGCACGCCCCGACCGTTTCGCCCTGGGCGTTTGCAATGGCTGCCAGGCACTGGCCGCACTGAAGGAGCTGATCCCTGGCGCGGAAGACTGGCCGCGACTCTTGCGTAATCGTTCAGAACAGTTCGAGGCACGGCTGAGCCTGGTGGAAATTCAGGAGAGCCGATCCCTGTTCTTTGACGGCATGGCGGGCTCACAGATACCGGTCGCGGTTTCCCATGGCGAGGGGCGAATGGCGTTTGCGGACGAAGTTGCCTTGGCCCGGCTGAAGGCGGCCGGGCAATTGGCGCTTCGATACATTGACCACCAAGGTCGGCCTGCGCAGGTGTATCCCGCCAACCCCAATGGTTCACCGGAGGGCGTGACAGGCCTGTGCAATGCCGATGGGCGCGTCACCATCCTGATGCCACATCCGGAGCGCGTCGTGCGCACCCTCAGCCATTCCTGGCATCCGGCCGAATGGGGCGAAGATTCGCCCTGGCTGCGGATGTTCCGCAACGCGCGCAAGTGGGTGGG
>JBFKCG010000251.1:0-3133 GCA_041620675.1 Nevskiales bacterium | reverse complement strand
TCAAAACCCGGTCGTATGTCTGGGTGACCCTTGCGTGCAACCACCACGATCGGGTCATGCGCAATGCGTGTGCGCATCACCTTGCCCGAGAGGGGCAGCAGCACATCGATGGCGGCATCCAGCGAACCCAGCGCCAGTTCCGATTCGAGCTGGCGACGGTCAACCCGAACCGCGGCGATATCAATTTGCGGTGCGTTGGCCAGCACGCGCTGCATCAGGGGTGGCAGCAGGGTGGATTCCAGCACGTCACGCACGGCAACCGTGAATCGCACCTGCGTGGTGTTGGGATCGAAGCGTTCGAGCTCGTTGAGCGTGACCTCGAGCTCGCGCAGTGAGCGGCGCACCGGTTCGATCAGGCTGCGCGCCAGCGGCGTGGGCACCATCGCCCGCCCTTCGCGTACGAACAGGGCATCGTCAAAGAGCGTGCGCAGGCGCGACAGGGCATGGCTGACGGCCGGTTGGGTCAGGTGCAGCTTTTCGCTGGCCTTGGTGATGCCGCCCTCGGTGAAAATGGCATCAAGGACCACGAACAGGTTCAGGTCCACCCGGTTAATATGCATGAGATTTATACAAGTGGATGCATCATATTCATTGGAATAATCTTATGTGACTGCCTAGGCTTACCGCAATTCCAGTTGGCCAGGGGCCCCAAGTGAAACAACTCAAGGACAAGGTCGCCGTCATCACCGGTGCGGCCAGCGGCTTCGGCCGAGAATTCGCCATCCTGTGTGCACAGGAAGGCATGCGCGTGGTGATGACCGACGTGGATGAAAAAGGTCTGGCCGAGACCACCGACAAGCTCCCCGCCGGTACGCAAAGCCTTGCCCTGAAATGTGATGTCTCCAAGGCCGAGCAGGTGGATGCCATTGCGAACCAGACCTGGTCCGAGTTCGGCGCGGCCCACCTGCTCTTCAATAATGCAGGGGTAGGCGTGGCGGGCCCGGCCTGGGCGGCGACGCTGGAAGACTGGAAATGGGTGTTGGACGTCAATGTCATGGGTGTGGTGCACGGCATTCGCAGCTTTGTACCGCGCATGCTGGAGCAGCGCGACGAGTGCCATGTGGTGAATACGGCCTCGGTCGCGGGCTTGCTCTCGGTGCCGGGCTCAAGCGTGTACTGCGTGAGCAAGCACGCGGTGGTGACCCTGTCCGAGTGCCTGTACCAGGACCTGCGCCAGGCCAAGGCTTCCATCGGCGTATCGGTGTTGTGCCCGGCTTACGTCAACACCGGCATCGCCGACTCGGCGCGTAACCGGCCGGCCGAACTGGCGGCGACCAATCCGCTGGCCGCCGCCTATGAGGAACGCGTGCGCCAGGCCACCCGCGCCGGTCGCCTGTCCGCGAGCGACATCGCGCGCTCGACGCTGGAGGCGGTCAAGTCAGACCACTTCTACATCCTCACGCATCCGGCCATCAAGGGCGCGGTCGAGATGCGCCTGCGTGACATTATTGAAGAGCGTTCACCTGCCAACCCGATGCCATGATGGCGGGGATAGCCTGACGATAGTTTTGAAAACGGGTCATTGTGGGCACGGCGCTCGTGATGACGACAACGGAGGAATGACAGTGGACTTCGAATACTCGCCAAAGACCAAGCAGCTGGTCGCCAAGCTCAACGCGTTCATGGAACAGCATGTGTATCCCAACGAGCAGCGCTTCCATGAAGAAGTAGCCGAGGGAGACCGCTGGCAACCAACGCAGTTGATGGAGGAGATGAAAGCCAAGGCCAAGGCCGAGGGCCTGTGGAACCTGTTCCTGCCGGATTCCGAGCTGGGCGCCGGCCTGACCAACCTGGAATACGCGCCGCTGTGCGAGATCATGGGCCGCGTGCTGTGGGCGCCGGAAGTCTTCAACTGTTCCGCGCCCGACACCGGCAACATGGAGGTGCTGGTGCGCTACGGCACCGCCGAGCAGAAGAAACAGTGGCTGGAGCCCTTGCTGGAAGGCAAGATCCGCAGCTGCTTCACCATGACCGAGCCGGGCGTGGCGTCGAGCGACGCCACCAACATCGAAAGCTCGATCAAACGCGATGGCGACCATTACGTGATCAACGGCCGCAAGTGGTGGTCGTCCGGTGCCAATGACCCGCGCTGCAAGCTGTTCATCTTCATGGGCAAGACCGACCCGGATAATCCCAGCCGGCACAGCCAGCAATCCATGATCCTGGTGCCGAAGGACACGCCCGGGGTGAAGGTGCTGCGCCACCTGCCCGTGTTCGGCTACGACGACGCACCCCACGGCCATGCCGAGATCCTGTTCGAGAACGTGCGCGTGCCGGCGTCGAACATCCTGCTGGGTGAGGGTCGCGGCTTCGAGATCGCGCAGGGACGCCTGGGCCCTGGCCGCATTCACCACTGCATGCGCCTGATCGGATTGGCAGAGCGCGCCCTGGAAAAAATGTGCCAGCGTACGCTGCAGCGCGTGGCCTTCGGCAAGCCGGTGGCCACGCAAACGGTGACGCTGGAGCGCATCGCCGAGTCACGCATCCTGATTGATTCAGCGCGACTGCTCACGCTCAAGGCGGCGTACATGATGGACACCGTGGGCAACAAGGTGGCAGCCAAGGAAATCGCGATGATCAAGGTGGCGGCGCCCAACATGGCTTGCCAGGTGATTGACTGGGCGATCCAGGCACACGGTGGTGGTGGCGTGACCGATGATTTCGGCCTGTCCTATGCCTACGCGCAGGCACGCACCCTGCGCTTGGCGGACGGACCCGATGAGGTCCACCGCAACTCGATTGGCAAGATGGAGCTGGGCCGCCATGCGCCCCAGGGCACTTTCTCCGGCAGCCGGGGCAAGCGGTGAGCGTCATGCAGGATTTTCAGGTCGACACAGCGGACCTGCACCGGACACGGGTGGTCGAATCCGAGCTGCCCACGCTGAAAGACGGCGAGGTGTTGCTGCAGATCGAGCGCTTTGCCTTCACCGCGAACAACATCACATATGCCGTCTTCGGCGAAGCCATGCAGTACTGGAAGTTCTTTCCCGCCCCGGTAGGTTGGGGGCGTATCCCGGTGTGGGGATTTGCAGAAGTGGTGGCGAGCCAACAGGATCAGATCGCGGTGGGTGAACGCCTCTACGGCTACCTGCCGATGTCCACGCATCTCGTGCTGCAACCCGAGCGTGTCAGC
>JBFKCG010000250.1:0-3138 GCA_041620675.1 Nevskiales bacterium | reverse complement strand
TGCGTGGCTGCTGGTGTTGGTATTGGCCAGTTATTTGGCAATCTTCCCCGCACTGATCGGGTATGCCCTGCGGCGTTGGTTCGACCGCGAGAAAGTGGTTGTGGCGCTGCTGGTACTCCCATTGCTGTGGATGCTGGCGGAGTTGCTGCGTGGCTGGTTGTTTACCGGCTTGCCCTGGTTGAGCCTTGGTTATTCAGTCATGGATACGCCGCTGAGTCGCTTGGCGCCAGTCGCGGGCGTTTATGCGCTCAGTGCAGCCATGGTTGTTGTGTCGGGCACGTTCTGGTTGTTAATGACGGGCCAGGTGCGTGAGCGTGGTTTTGCGATGTTGGCATTGCTGATGCTGTCTTTGCTGGTGGCCGGCCTGCCGACGCCACTGCGCTGGACCCAGGACAGTGGTGATCCGGTCGGGGTCAGCCTGGTGCAAGGCAGTATCCCGCAGGAACTCAAGTGGCGGCCAGGCCGCCGGCAAATGACGCAGGCTCATTACTATGCGTTGACCGAACCCGAGTGGGGGCGGCGTCTGATCATCTGGCCTGAAGTGGCCATTCCTGCATTGCGCCACCAGGTGCAGGATTACCTGGATGAGATGGATGCGCTCGCCAATGCAAGCGGCAGTACCTTGCTGGTGGGCGTACTGGTGCGTGACCAGCCTGAAGGCCCTCTCTATAACGCGATGCTTTCCTTGGGGGTGGATCGCGGCAGTTACTACAAACGACACCTGTTGCCGTTTGGTGAGTATTTCCCTGCGCCGAAGTTTTTACTGGACGTGGGCAGCATCCTTGGCTTGCAGTATTCCGATTTCAGTAGCGGGCCCCGGGATCAGGCGCCCCTGCGGCTGGGCACCGAAGTATTAGGCTTGTCGATCTGCTTCGAGGATGTGTTCGGGCGCGATATCCGCCGCGACTTACCGTTGGCGGGATTGCTGGTCAATGTTACCAACGATGCCTGGTTTGATGATTCCGCAGCGCTGCACCAACACCTGCAGATCGCCCGGATGCGTGCCCTGGAAATGGGCCGCACGCTGCTACGCGTTGCCAATACTGGTGTGACCGCCGTGATCGGGCCAGACGGGAAGATTGAACTTTCAAGCCCGCCATTTGAAGCAAATGTATTACGCGCGCAGGTCATGCCCCGCAGCGGGCAGACGCCTTATGTGCGCTGGGGCGACGGGCCTTTATGGGGGCTTAGCTTGGCAGGATTACTGTTTCTTGCTGTGAGGCGCCGAACTGCCTGAGCGTTTGCGCGAGGCTTCCAGGTCCTGCTGGAGCCGCACCCAGTCGACGCGCGTCGGGTCGGCCAGGATATCCAGAAGACCTTGTTCGATCAGGTGCAGGTCGAGGCCGAGCCAGGTCATGACACCGCGCTCGGTTCGCTGCAGGACATCCCGCAGGTGGACGAGGTCATGCTTGAGCCAGTAGGTGACCTGCTCGGCTTCTGCCTGGGTCATTTCGCCCAGCGCGATGGCCTGCTCCCGCGCTTCCTCGATCACCATGTAGATCGGCAGCGGGGCATTGGCCTCGGCCTCCGCCAGCCGCTTGCGGATGCGCGTGAGCATGCGCTCATAGCCCGTGGCCAGGTCATTGGCCAGCTCTTCCGGTCCGTCAGTGTGAAAGCCTTTTGTCATTGGATTCCTGCCTATCCCTGTCCGTGAGTAACGTGCTGGGGTATCCTTGGGCGCCTTTGATCCGCCCTTACCTTTTAAGCTTAGCCCACACCCCGCATGATGGAAGAACAATATCACCCGGCAACGGTAGAAACCGAGGCTCAGGCCTATTGGGAGCAGAATGCCTGCTTCCGGGCCGTGGAGCAGCCAGACCGTCCCAAGTTTTATTGCCTGTCGATGTTCCCGTACCCGTCGGGCCGTCTGCATATGGGGCATGTGCGCAATTACACCATTGGCGATGTGATCAGCCGCTACCAACGCATGCTGGGCAAGAATGTGCTGCAGCCCATGGGTTTTGACGCATTTGGCTTGCCAGCGGAAAACGCCGCGATCCAGAACAAGGTTCCGCCCGCGCAATGGACCTACGGCAACATGGATTACATGAAGCAACAGCTCAAGCAGCTGGGCTTCGCCTATGACTGGTCGCGCGAACTGGCTACCTGCCGCCCGGATTACTATCGCTGGGAGCAGTGGTTGTTCACGCGCCTGCTCAAGAAGGGCATGGTCTACAAGAAAAACGCCGTGGTGAACTGGGATCCGGTTGACCAGACCGTGCTGGCCAACGAGCAAGTGGTGGAAGGTCGTGGCTGGCGCTCCGGCGCCCTGGTTGAGCAACGCGAAATCCCGCAGTGGTTCCTCAAGATCAGCGCCTACGCGGATGAGTTGCTGCAGGGCCTGGATCAGCTGGAGGGCTGGCCGGAAGCGGTGCGTACGATGCAGCGTAACTGGATCGGCAAGTCCGAGGGTCTGGAAATCATTTTCCCGATTGAGCCAGCTGCAGATCAGGCGGAAGAAGACGCGCTGACCGTTTTTACCACTCGCCCAGATACCCTGATGGGCGTGACTTACCTGGCGGTGGCGGCGACGCACCCGTTAAGCGTAAAGGCAGCAAAGAATAACCCCGCACTCGCGGCGTTTATCGAAGAGTGCCGCAGGACTGGCGTGGCCGAGTCCACCCTCGAGACCCAGGAGAAGAAAGGCCTGCCGCTCGGCATCAATGCGGTACACCCGGTGACCGGAGAGAAGGTGCCGGTGTGGGCGGCCAACTTTGTCCTGATGAGTTACGGCACGGGTGCCGTCATGAGCGTGCCGGCGCACGACCAGCGTGACTGGGAGTTCGCGCAGGCACATGGCCTGCCGATCAAGGTGGTGATAGCCGCCTCAGCGGACCAGCGACCGGATGTCTCGCAGGCCGCCTACACCGAAACCGGCGTGTGTGTGCATTCGGGCCCCTTCACGGGCATGGGCTTCAAGGCGGCGTTCGATGCCATCGCCGACTACCTGGCCGCGGAAAAACGCGGGCAACGCCGGGTGAACTGGCGTTTGCGCGACTGGGGCATCTCGCGCCAGCGCTACTGGGGTTGCCCAATCCCGGTGATCAACTGCGCGGACTGTGGCGCGGTACCGGTGCCGGAGGATCAGTTGCCCGTGGTGCTGCCAGAAGCGGTGGCTTTCGATGGGGTCGGCTCACC
>JBFKCG010000249.1:0-3162 GCA_041620675.1 Nevskiales bacterium | reverse complement strand
GCGTGGGGTGAGTGTAGGCCAGCCGGCAACCGTTGACCGTCATCAAGCCGCCATCCTCGGGCGTGACCGTGCCCCAGTCCATACTGCCGGAGTCATCCACCAGCAGCATGATGTTGGCCGGTGCGCTGGAACCCAGGAATAGCGGGTAGTCGGCGATGCCGACTTGCGCGGCGTTGGCAGTGCGCGCCAGCAGTCCCATGCTGAGCAGCACGGAAGCCATCAGGAGCGCGCGTTGAGTTTGGCTGCGGGTGTCCATGTTCAGAATCTCCTTGCGAAAACCGTTTGCAGGATCGTCTGGTGCGACGTACTCCTGCCCACCCCGCGTGCTGTCACCGTGTAGTAATAAGTGCCCTCGGTGTTAGAGCCGATCACAAAGCTGTCCGGGCTGAATCCGGTTTGCTGGATGATGTAACTGGGATCTTCCGCGCCCAGGCTGAACTGCTTGCCGTCACCGCCCATGTTGACGGCATGGTTGTCCCAATCGAACGCTGTCCAGTTGTAGGTCAATGGCGAGTAATCAACGTCACCGCCGCCGCCAATGTTGAGGGTTGTGTGCAACACCTGGTTGACGCGGCAGCCGCTGCCCGAACAGGACGTCACCGGGGTTGGCCGTGCAGACATGGCCGGGCTGCCCAACCAGGCTTCTGCGGCGAGCAAGCCTGACTCGGCGGCCTGGAAGGCGATAGTGGCTTCATACATGCCACCGGCCATTCGTTCCTGCAGGCCGCTGCCACGCATGGCTGCAATGCTGAGCACGGTCAGTACCAGCAGGAAGATCAGGCTGATCGCCAGCGCAGCGCCCGTTTGCTGACGCACTCGGCTTGTGGATGTGGCCTGCAGGATGGCGTTCATATCCGGTTCCTCAAGGCGATGGTGGTGGCGAAGGCCTGCTCGCGTGGAGCCTTGCCGACGTCAATGGCCGTCATGCTATTGGCGGTGAGGATGATGCGAACGCTCTTGACGTGGGCCCAGTTGCTGACATTGTTCGCCGTCACGTAGCGATTGGCCGTGCTGTTGGTATCACTGAGGGTGGTGTCGATGCCGTACCAGATTTGCAGGTCGGTGATGCCCTCGACCAATGGCTGAGGCGCACCGCCATTGACGCTGCACTGCAATGATCGCAGGCCAGTTGTCGCGTTCGCCGCCGACAGCGAAAAGACATTGGTATTGGTCGGCAACACATCCGCTGCAACCGGGCTGCCGAAACAATCCGTCATGCCCACACCGCCCTGGAAGCGCACGGTCACCGTATCGGGCTGGGTCCCACCTTCCGTGCCGAAGACGGCCGGCAGGGCACTGGTGAAGATGGAATTGGGATCCACGCCGGGCGAGCTGTAAAAGCCCGCCTGCCTGAGCGTGCGCTGCAGGAAGAACGTGCCGATGCGGCCATTCTCCTGCAGTCGTGACATGCCTTCCTGCGTGTTGTAGCTGCGCTTGCCGCCCATGTAGACCTGGATCACGCCCGCGATCAGGAACAAGCCCAGCACGAGGGCGACCAGGACCTCGATCAGTGTGAAGCCGCCTGCGTGCCTTGTTGAGAATCGTGATGAGCGCGTCATATGCCCACCCTCATTTCAAAGCAGGTCAGGTCGATATTCAGGTTGCTGGAGCAGGCTGTGCCCACCGCGCCCGTGCGCTGTTCATCCCACATGACCGTGACGGTTACCGTCGAGCCCGCCACGCAGGGATTGGCGCTGCAGGTGATTCGGGCATTGCCGCCCGGCAGGTCGTAGCCCGGCGTGGTGGCATTGCCCCGCACGCTCAGGCTGCCCAGCCACAGGGCCAGATCGGTCTGCGCCATCTGTGCAACCGTGCAGCCATTTCCGGTCGTGCAATTGGAATTGATATTTGGATTGGCCGGCGGCGTGGCGGGATCCAGCAAATAATTATTGGCCCTCACGCCGGGCATGTTGGCGCGCATCCGGTCGATGATGTCGTATGCCGCCAGTGTGGCCTGGCTGCGGCCGTAGGATCCGACGCTGTTTCGCAGGCTGAGCATCTGGATGCTGGCAATGCCCAGCAAGCCGATGGACAGGACTAAGACTGCAATCATCGCCTCGATCAGCGTGAAGCCTTGTTGCAGGTGCCGCTTCACGTACAGCTCCCGGCCCCGCTCGGGGTCTCCAGCTGCGCCCGGCCCAGGGGGTTGATGAGGATGCGCCGCGCCTGGCTGCCGAATCCGCGAACGTCGCAATAGGTCAGCACGCCGTCGCTGGGTTCCTGCAAGGTCGTTCCGCTGGGCTGGAATACCACCCGGGCCACCGCATTGGCACTGCCGCGGAGCGTCACGCCTTGCGGCAGCGCCTCGCGCACGCGCAGCACCGTCGCAATTTCGCCCGCTTCAACCAGGTCGTTGTTATTGGCATCGCCGGAGTAAATGAACACGATCCAGCCATTCTCCCAGCCCGTGCCACCGCCACAGGCATTGGCGGCCATGGGCGTGCTGGTATGGCAAAGCCCCACCATCTGGCCTCGTGAAATCGCCTCGCTGCGTGCGTATTGCAGGCTGGTCATCAGGTCGGTGACTGCCGCCGCACGCTGGTTATTGAGCACAAAAGAACGGTAGGCGGGAATCGCCAGGGTCATCAGCGTGGCCAGGACAGTCACCGCGATGACCAGTTCAATTAAGCTGAATCCGTCACTTTTCTGCATATGACTAGGAAACTACGCAGGGAAAACGGCTTCAAGCGCTAGCTGGATAAGCGTTGATTGCCCCCTGACAAGCGTATTGAGCCAGCCTGCGTGGGCCAAGAATCCTGCCAAGATTGGCCTGGATGGATTTTTCTCGTCCCAACACGAGCCTGGACGAAAGTCTCACTTCGCGGAGAGGAGCCTGCGCACCTCGGGCAGCTTGCGATGGGACACCGGCAGTGGCGCTTCCACATCGCGCAACCTGATCTGGTGTTGCAGGCTGAGATTGCGTTCCAGTTTCGCAATGAAGCGGCTTTGCACCAGCACCTTGCGATGCACCCGCAGGAATCCCGGGCCGAGTCGCTTTTCCAGCGAGTTGAGGGATTCGTCAATCAGGAACTCGCCACGCAGATGCCGCACCGTGGTGTATTTCTGGTCGGCGAGAAAAAACATGACTTCGCTGACCGGAATGCGGACCTGACCCTCATGGGTATGCGCGGAGATGAAGTCATGCTCCTCGGCCTCGCCCTC
>JBFKCG010000248.1:0-3169 GCA_041620675.1 Nevskiales bacterium | reverse complement strand
TGCAGGATCGCCTCGTTCAGGTGCGCAAATCCATCCGCAAAGAAGCCGTAGCCGCTGTAGGGATGGCTTCGCTCACGCCGTGCGCCGTGGAACGGCAATGTGACCATCAACACGTCATAGCCCTTCTTGTACAACCAGGGCAGCGAGAACCAAGCGCTGTTGATGGCGTAGGAGTGCAGCGTATAGCCATGCAGGAAGATCAGCGTGGGTCGCGGCCCGCGCGGATGGCGGTAATGCAAGGCATGCGCGATGCGGTTGCGCGCATGACTGGCATAGGAGCCACGCAGGTCAGGATGCAGGGGCGTGAAGGGACTCTCGAACGACAGGTGCTGGCTATGCACACCACGCGGGGTTAACAGGCGACTGCCCGGCGACGATTCCCTGACCTTGACCTTCTGCGGCGGCCGCACGAAAGTCGCGTCGGCGTCACCTTTGTCCGCATAACGCCAGTAAAACCGCAGGCGCTTACGCTCACGATCGAACTGCTCGCGCGTCAGCAGCCTCGGCAGCATCGCCCCCGCAATGACCAGGCCCAGCCCGGTGCGCAGCACGCGATCTCCCGCCGCCGTCGCCAGCACCTTCAGTCGATGCTTGTCATCCAGGTCGGTCCTGTCCTCTTCGTATCGATACCCTTGCGGCAGCTTTTCCCACCAATGGGTTTCCCTGGTGCGCCCCCGCCGCTTCAAATCAACCGCCATGCTAGCGCCACAACTAGCTGATGCGGGATGCGTCGAAGAAGCTGTTGAGGCGCTGCGCCAACATGAGGTCGCCATCAACCTGCAGCTTGCCGGTCATGAAGGCGGTCATGCCATTCAGCTCACCCTTGAACAGGGCGATCAGGTCATCGTCTTCCATGGTAATACCCAGGTCCGCAGCCTCGGCCTTGCCCTCGACCACGCTGCAGGCGCCGTCCTTGATCACAATATGGGCAGGCTGGCTGACGTTGAACTGGATGGTGCACTGGGTGCCGCTGGCAGCGTCTGCGACAAATGCGTTGGGCAGCAGCTTGATGAATTCGAATGCGCTCATGGTAATCCCCCTGTGTAAAAACTTGTTGTGTGTGGTCTGGTTATTTCAATCGGTCTTGCTACAGCGTCCTTGCGATCAGTTCCTTCATGATCTCGTTGGTGCCTCCATAGATCCTCTGCACCCTGGAATCGATCCAGGCCCGTGCGATCGGGTACTCCATCATGTAACCGTAACCACCATGCAGCTGCACGCACTGGTCGATGATTTTGCACATAAGGTCCGAGGTCCAGTACTTGGCCGTGGCCGCATCATCCACGCCCAGCTTCTTGTTGAGCATGAGCTCGATGCACTTGTCGACGTAGACGCGGCCAATCGCCAACTCCGCCTTCATCTCGGCCAGCCTGAAGCGTGAGTTCTGGTAGCTTGCCACCGGCTTGCCGAAGACCTTGCGACTGCGCGTGTAATCCAGCGTGTGCTTCAGTGCCGCCTCGGCACCTGCGATCGAGGTGATCGCGATCATCAGTCTCTCCCAGGCCAACTCCTGCATCAGCATGACGAATCCCATGCCGGGGTGGCCCAGCAGGTTGGACTTGGGCACCCGCACGTCCTTGAAGAACAGCTCGCAGGTATCCTGTGCATGCATGCCGACTTTCTTCAGCGGCTTGCCCTTGGTGAAGCCGGGGCGGTCGGCCTCGACCACGATCAGCGACATGTCCTTGGCACCCTCACCGCTGTTGCCAGTCTTGACCACCACAATGACCAGGTCCGACAGGTAGCCGTTGGTGATGAAGGTCTTGCCGCCGTTGAGGATGTAGTCGTCACCATCGGCCACCGCCGTCGTCTTCACTGACTGCAGGTCGGAGCCCGTGCCCGGCTCACTCATGGCAATGGCACCGATCAGCTCCCCGGTCGCCATCTTCGGCAACCAGCGGGCCTTCTGTTCCTTGTTGCCGAAATTGTTGATGTAGTTCGCAACGATGTCGGAATGCAATGAGAAGCCAGTACCGGAGTCGCCGGCATACGACTGCTCTTCCATCAGGATCACGCTGTAAAGTCGGTCGGCGCCGGCGCCACCAAATTCCTCCGGCATGGTCACGCACAACAAGCCCAGCTCTCCCGCGCGATTCCAGATCTTGCGATCGACATGCTGCTGCGCTTCCCAGGCCTCGCGATGCGGCACGATCTCCTCGGCGTAGAAGCGCCGGGCCGTCTTGCGAAACTCCTCGTGTTCAGCGGAGAACAGGCTGCGCGGGATCATGGTGTGTCCTTGGGCCGGATTAGATACATACAGTACGTACTGTATGTTAATCTGCAAGCCACGGGTACCGTCAAGTGCTGGCCTGCACCCTTGAAGACAGGGACGACAAATGCCAAGTAGCCGAACCGCAAAATCGACCGGCAGCCCCGCGACACCAGTCAGGCGCCGCAGCCAGGCCGAGCGACGCGATGCCATGCGTGAGCGCCTGCTCAAGGCAACACTGGAATGCCTGGCACGCGACGGCTATGCGGCCACTACCGTAAGCTCCATCGTCAAGCGCGCAGGCGTTTCTCGGGGCGCCCATGTGCACCACTACCCCAGCAAGGAAGCACTGATCCTGGATGCCGCCGATTTCCTGATGCGGCGTGCCTATCGTGCACTGGGAGATGTCTTGCTGGGCATCGCGGATGAAAACGACCGGTTACAGGCACTGATGCAGGCAGCCTGGGACGAAATCTTCTCGACCAGGATGTTCAGCGCGTTCTTCGAACTGTTAATTGCAAGCCAACACGATGCCGAATTGGCCAAAGCCCTGCGCGCTATCTCTAAACGCAGCATGCAAACCGTGGACAAGGCCATCGTCCACTATTTCGAGCCGCGTGGAACCAACGGCGAGAATATCCGGGACCTGTTCATCATGACCGCGATCATGCTGGGGGGGATTTCAGCCAGTGCACATATTGCACGGGGACCCAATGACATGAACCGCTTCATTTCCATCTGGAGCCGGCTGATGAATGGTCATGTCCGCGCACGCAAGGGCGTTCGGGCGCCGCCTCCACGTCCGCTGGACTGGGATCGCGCTGGCTAAGAACGCGCCTTCAGGCTTTCCCTCTGCTGGCCTTTGGCATCGAAATTATCCGGCGATAACCAGCTTTCATAGGCGGGCTTCAGCCGCTGCCAGTCGCCATCCGTCATGGCAAACCATGCCGTGTCGCGAGT
>JBFKCG010000247.1:0-3196 GCA_041620675.1 Nevskiales bacterium | reverse complement strand
GCTGCGTGTCGTGCAGGCGTTCCTGCCGCTGCTGCGCAAGAATGCGCCGGGCTCGCGCATCGCCAACTACAGCTCGGGTGCGATCCTCGCCAGCCCGGTGGGCGCAGGTGCCTACAACATGACCAAGCACGCCATCCATGGCATGACGCTGACCCTGCGCCTGGAGCTGGCGCCCCTGGGTATCGAGGTCACCTCGATCATCCCGGGTGGTGTATTGACGGACATGTCCAAGAACTCGCACCAGAACACGCTCAATACCTGGAATCAGCAGTCCGAGGAAATCCGCAAGATATACGAGCCGATGGCCAATACCTACATGAAAGTGTTGCCAGACATGCTTGAGAAGACTGGCAGCAGCCCGGAGCAGGCGCTGGAAGGCACGCTGGAGATCCTGGACAAGAAGAAGTGGAAGCCAATGGAATTCCTGGGCAAGGATGTGAAGCCCATGGGCATCATGCGTCGCTTGCTGTCCGATACCCAGTTGGAAGCCATGATGCGGATGACCTTCAAGCTTCCAAAGTTCAAAGGCTAGGCAGAAAGTCCGTGACCCTGGGTGCTGATCTCGCAGGGTGATGGTTATTGCAATGCAAGGTGGATGACATGAACGCAGTGATGAAAGAAGCCGGTGATATCGCCAGCCTGTTCCACAAGATGACGCTGGCAGCGCCCAGGCTGGCCCACGCCAGCGCCGAGGAGAGGCTGGACCGCATCAATCGTTTGTACAAGGCGATCATGTCGGCCAGGCCCGCCATCCTGGCCGCCGCGCGCAAGGAATTGCGCCTGTGTGACCTGGATGTCGATGGCCAGCTGTTGATGGTAAAGGCCGAGGCCGAGTTCATCACCAAGCACCTCAAGCAGTGGATGGCACCCGAGCCGGTGCAGAACTCGCTGATGACGATTGGCAAGACCTGCTACGTGCAGTACCAGCCCAAGGGTGTGATCCTGCATGTCTCCACCTGGAATGCGCCGATCGCCGAGGCCTTCATTCCCGGTTTCGGTTCGCTGGCTGCCGGGAATCCGTTCGTGCTCAAGCCCTCCGAGCTGGCACCGGAGTCCGCCAAGGTGCTGGCGGATATCGTCAAGAGCGTGTTGCCGGAAGATGAATTCGCAGTCGTCAATGGTGGCCCCGAGGTTGCGCAGGAACTGCTGCGCCAGCCGTTCAACCATATCTTCTATATCGGTGGTCATAGTGTCGGTCGCATCATCATGAAGGCGGCGGCTGAGCATTTCGCCACCGTCACGCTCGAGATGGGGGGCAAGAACCCGACCATCATCGACAAGAGCGCGGATATTGACGATGCAGCCAAGAAGACCGCATGGGGCCGCGTCTGCAATGCCGGACAGGTCTGCCTTGCGCCGGATTACGCGATGGTGCACAAGTCCGTCGAGCGTCCGTTCATTGATGCGCTGGTGCGGCATATGAATGCCATGTACAACCATGACGGCAAGGGTTTCCAGAAATCCGAATACCTGCCCCGCATCGTTAACGCAAGGCACTTCGAGCGCATCAAGGACTTGCTGGATGACGCCATCAGCAAGGGCGCCAAGGTGGATTGTGGCGGACAGACCGACGCAGCGGACCTGTTCATCGCGCCGACCATCCTGTCGAACGTGAACAACTCCATGCGCATCATGCAGGACGAGGTATTCGGCCCGATCCTGTGCATCGTGCCCTTCGAGTCACGCGAGGAGGCCGAGCGGGAGATCAAGAGCCGTCCCAAGCCGCTGGGCTCCTACATCTTTGCCAAGGACCGCGAGGCGATTGACTGGTGGCTGGCGCATACCACCTCCGGCAGCGTGGTGGTCAACCATAACGTCATCCAGTCGGGCACCAACCCGAACCTTGTCTTTGGTGGCGTTAATGCCAGCGGCATGGGCCGCCTGTGCGGGCGGGCGACCTTCCTCGAATGCTCCAATGCGCGCGCCGTGATGGAAGACGGCAAGGGCATGGGTGATCCGGACATGATGTTCCCGCCGTATTCCGACAAGTACAAGCAGGCCATCGACTGGATGCTCAACAAGGGCGTGAACATGCCCAACGGCGTGATCAATTTCATTGACGGCACACTCAAGCTGTTCTCGCGCAAGAACAAATAGCTAGCAGGGAGATATTCCCCCTGCGCCATAGGATGGCCATGGCACGGTAGTCAGGGGCATCCATGTGCCTTGGCTGATCGCGTGGATTATTTCCGCAACGGAAGTAACGGTTTTCCCCAAGCCTGGCTAGTCAGGTTGCAGAGCTGACAGTTAAATATCTCACTGGGTCAATCCCGGTGGGACGGCATCTTTGCGTTTGTCGTCGCCCCCGCCACCACGAGGAATCGGTGTCATGTCCAGCCTGCCAAATGAGACCCGCGGCTACCTGCTGGGTCTGGTTGCCGTGGCGGCTTTCGCCATCACCTTGCCAGCCACCCGTATCGCGGTACAAGCACTAGACCCTGTCTTTGTCGGGCTGGGTCGTGCCCTCGGTGCGGCGGTATTGGCAGCAGTCTATCTGGTGCTGAGCCGGCAGCGCCTGCCAACACGCAGGGAATTTTTGGGCCTGATGCTGGTATCTGCCTGTGTCGCGGTAGGGTTCCCGCTGACGAGTGCCTGGGCGATGTTGCATGTCGAGGCCACGCATGGGGGTGTGGTACTGGGCATCCTGCCGCTGGCGACGATGGTGGCGGCCGTGTTCCTCTCGGGAGAACGGCCTTCGCTGAGGTTCTGGCTGTTCGCCGTGTCAGGAACCGCCATTGTCGTCACTTTTTCGTTGTCGCATGCCGACGGTGGTTTTCGCCTGGCTGACCTCGCGCTATTCGGTGCGATTGTCTGTGCCGCGATTGGCTATGCCGAGGGGGCGCGACTGTCCAGGTCGCTTGGCGGCTTGCAGGTGATTTCCTGGGCGCTGGTTATCGCTGCGCCGGTACTGGTCACTCCGGTCGTGCTGACGGCGCCAAGTTCACTCGACCAGCCATGGGCCTGCTGGCTTGGCTTTGTATATGTGATGGTGATCAGCCAGTTCCTCGGCTTCGTCCCATGGTATCGGGGACTTACCATGGGCGGCATTGCCAAGGTCAGCCAGACACAGCTCTTGCAGCCATTCCTTACGATATTAGCTTCGGCCATGCTGCTCGGGGAGTCGGCTGACACGATGACCTGGGTGGTTGCCTTCCTGGTGGTGGGTGTCGTCATTGCGGGCAGGACTGCCCGCGTG
>JBFKCG010000246.1:0-3218 GCA_041620675.1 Nevskiales bacterium | reverse complement strand
CTGTGCACCCTGGATGGCACGCACAGCTTCGTGCCGCGCTGGCGACCCAAGTTCGTCAAGGCGCTGGCACCGGAAGACCGCTGCCACCTCAATGGCCTGGGCATGCTCAATGGCCAGCCACGTTATGTCACGGCCTTGGGCACGGCAAACACACCACAGGGCTGGCGCGAAACCAAGAAAGACGGCGGCGTACTGATTGATATCGAGACCGGCCGTACCTTATGTGTCGGACTTTCCATGCCCCACTCCCCGCGCTGGTATGCGGACCAGCTATGGGTACTGGAATCCGGCAAGGGCAGCCTGGCCAAGGTGAATTACGCCACGGGTGAACTCAGCACCGTGATCGAATTGCCTGGATTCACGCGCGGCATCGATTTTTATGGCCCGCTGGCCTTCATCGGATTGTCACAGGTGCGCGAGACCGCAATCTTCAGCGGCATCCCTATCACCGAGCGCGAAACCCAGCGCAACAGCGGCGTGTATGTGGTGAACATCCTGACCGGGCAGCTGCTGGGTTATCTGCGCTTCACCGCCGGGGTGCAGGAAATCTTTGCAATCAGCGTACTGCCGAACACGCGCTTTCCCGAAGTGCTGGAACCCGGCAACCCGCTGATTGGCAGTTCTTATGTATTGCCGGATGCGGCGCTGAAGGATGTGCCTAGCCCAACTCAGGAAACGTCTGGTTGATCCTGCCGGTACTGGGACTGGCTGTCACGCCGACCATCTGCTGCGCACGATGTAAGAAATTGTTTTTAATGGTGGCCGGGGACGGAATCGAACCGCCGACACGCGGATTTTCAGTCCGCTGCTCTACCAACTGAGCTACCCGGCCCTTGGGATGGGGGCAAAAATGCCGCTGGGAAGCGGCAAGGAGCGCGTATTAAAGCCGCGTAGACCATATCGGTCAAGGCTTTTGGCGAAAAAAGCCCTAATTCTTCAGGTTGAATGCCAAAGCCCGCGACAAACAGCGTCTTATTCAGGCTTTTCTGTCCCTTTTTCACCCTCCGCGGGCGGGACATAACCGGTGCCTGCGAGCTCACCGCCACCAAAGAAGTACTTCTCCATCTCAGCGGCCAGGAAGCTGCGCGCCTTGGCATCGGCCAGGCTCAGGCGGTATTCATTGATCAGGCGCTTCTGGTGCTCCAGCCACTCGGCCCAGGCCAGGCGGGACACACTATTAAAGAGCTTCTGCCCCAACTCGCCCGGATACGGCGGCGCGGGCAGGCCCTCGGCCTCGCGCTTTAACTTGATGCATTGGACCATTCTCGTCATGTAACTGATTCCTGAGTCATGAGGCCATCGAGGATTTTCTGGACGGGTGCCGGCAAGGCCAGCTCATTATGCGCTTTTCGGTCGGCCGTATGCCGATACCAGATGCGATCCCCTTCAATGCGTGAACGTGGTGGCCGCTGTACGCGCAGGCGTATGGGCTGGATGTCGAGATCAAAATGCGTGAAGCCATGCCGCAAGGTGCCCAGGGTTTGTTCCTGCGACACCTTGAGTCCCATCGACTGCTGGCAGTGGCGATCCGCGTCGATACGATTGGGAAGTTCGGGCAAACACCATAAGCCACCCCAGATGCCCTTATCTGGCCTTCGCTCCAGCAACACACTGCCGTCGGCACGCTGCAGGATCAGCATGCGCGTCTCGCGTCGCGGGCGCATCTTGGGTGGCCGCGGCTGCGGATACAACGCGACCTGTCCCGAAGCGCGTGCAGCGCAATCCCGGCTGAGTGGGCAGCGATCGCAATCAGGCCGGCGACCACAAACGGTGGCGCCCAGATCCATGACTGCTTGCGTGTAATCCGCCAGCCTGCGTGAGGGCGTGTGGGCTTCGGAAAGCGCCCACAACTTTGCAGCAACCTTGGCATCGCCGGGCCAGCCGGCCACCGCGTGATACCGACTCAGCAGGCGCTTGACGTTGCCGTCAAGAATGGCGTGGCGCTGGCCAAAGGCCTGCGCCAGGATCGCCGCAGCGGTTGAACGACCAATTCCGGGCAAGGCTTGCACCGCCTCGATGGTCAGCGGGAACTCACCATCGTAAGTGTCTTGGACAATCTTCGCCGTACGATGCAGGTTACGGCCACGTGCGTAATAGCCCAACCCCGCCCAGTAGCGCATGACTTCGTCGAGTGGCGCTTGCGCCAGTTTCGTGATGTCGGGAAACCGCTCAACGAAACGATTGAAATACGGAATGACCGTCGTCACCTGCGTCTGTTGCAGCATGACCTCGGACACCCAGACGCGATAGGCGCTGCGTGGCGTCTGCCAAGGCAGGTTCTTGCGACCATGCCGGTCATACCAGGCAAGCACGCGCTTGCTGAAGGCGCCTGCAGACACAGCAAGGCCGCGGGTTCGCGAACGGGCTTTATTCACCGTCCTTGGATCCACCCAGCAGCCGACGTAATGCCTCTTCCTTCAGCGCATCCTTGCTCGATTTCTTCTCAGGCTCAGGTTGTGCGGCAGCCCCTGAATCCGCGGGTGCGGTGGTTGCACCTTCCGTGGCGGGCGTTTCGGTTGCGGCTGGTGCAGCGCCCTTGTCGCCACCAATGCCCAGCTTGTCGAGCAGCTTCTGCTTGGCCTTGTCCTTTTCCTCATCCAGCTTCTTCTGGACTTTTTCCTTCATGACACTGCCCAGGTCGATCTTCCATTCGGGGTCGTAGAGGCTGCCGCTGAGCCGGACAGGAATGGTGAGGTCCTTCAGCTCATCGAGCTGCTCACCCCCCTGCCCCTTGCTGGTATTCACCACCGCGACCTGCGCCAGGTAGTCGATGGTCTCGCTGACCAGGCTGGCCGAGCCTTCGCCATTGACGCGAAACGCGGGGCTCTTGGCATCCAGGTCGTTGTTGCGCAACAAACCGTTCACGATATTGAGCGTGCCTGTGATCGCCGCAAAATCCGTGGTTTGCGGCTCGTTCTCGGCGAGTGACTCACCCTTGCGCAGTGCCTGCGCCTTGCGCAGCTTCTGCCCAAGGTTGAAGCCCTTGATCTCGCCATCCAGTAACTTAAAACCCAGGGTGCCATTCAGACCCCGCTTGAGTTCACTGGCACTTGCGCCCGTGGTGGTCACATTCAGGTCGAGGTTACCGGTGCCATTGAGCTTGGCCTTGCCGGTCAGGTCAACCAGCATGGGCTCGACCTTGATGCCACTGGTCTGTGCCTTCAGCCCATACAGGGGTTTTGCGCCATTGGCATCCACGCGGCCGCTCAGATTGATCT
>JBFKCG010000245.1:0-3218 GCA_041620675.1 Nevskiales bacterium | reverse complement strand
TCGGCTCATAGTTTCGCAAGCCCTCTGCCACGGCAGCGGCAACACCAACCACGGCACTCGCCTTTCGATAGGCACGGCGCGTCAACCAGCGATCACTCGGCGGGCGGTTGATACGTCGTGTCAGCAGAAAGGGGGCGCCATGAAGGATATTGGCCCAATGCGCGAAATGTACCGCCTTGGCTTCATGTGCATGCACCAGCCAGTCACGCGTGAGCCCTATGGACGCCAGGTGTGGGCGGCTGATGCAATGTAAATCCAGGTCCTCGATATCACTTAGCCGACGCGCGAGCTCCTCATCCCGGCGGACAATGACTCGTTGCCGGATCGAGCGGGCATGTAGTTCACGCACGAGCAACTCAGTCTGTCGCTCGCCACCGCGATAGCCTCGCGTGAGATTGACCTGGCAGACCTTAACCGCCTCATGACCACTCATCCCGGATCACCAGACTTTTTCGCAGGCACTTCCCCGTTGCTCGAATTGACGAGCTCGCCGCGCCACCCGGGCCAGCGGCGCTTGTAAACCAGGGTATAGGTATACATAAGGCCTATGTAGTAAATGAAGGCCTCGCGGAATTCAGCAATGTTGCTGCCCAGCACATGGTCTGCGTCACCGCTGATATCGTCCAGATAATGTGCAAGCTGGGACAGGGCAACGGAACAGAGCACCGTGACGATCAGGATCCTGGGGGGCGTCAGGAATCGCAACCATGCGGGTGCTGATGGCCTGACAAAGAGCGGTAACAGGACAAAACCCAGAAGTATGACTAGGTTTGCCACGCTCTTGATTGGACTCGTGGATATCTTGTTATGCAGGTTGAACTCCATCCCCCTGCCCACGGGTTCCAGTGACTGACCGGTCAACAGCTTCCAGTAATGCTCGCCGTAATTGATCTCTTCACCCAACAGGAAAGCGAACGCAAGCATCATGATCAAGAATCCCGTGCGCTCAATTCGCACTCGCGCATGGGACACACCCCGCAGGCATAAGCCCACAGCAATAAGTAACAAAAATGCTTGCAGGTTCTCGAGCAATCCAAACTCGCGTCCGATGTCAGGTGCTACCAGTGACTTCAGGATTGCAACTTCCGAAAAGAACATCAGGATCATCGCCAACACCACTAGGGTCGGCAGCAACCAATAGAAGAAATGCTCTCGCAGCGTACTTTTCATTTCAATCTCGGGAGGGTTGTTCAATCAAGTCTTGCCAGAGCCGGGAAACGGCAGCGCGATAATCGCCGAATTCCTCATCTGATACCACCCCGGAAACCTCCTGTAGCGTCAGCGCATGCAGGCGCTTACGGTAGGCGCGGTAAGCATCGGCCAGCAGCTTGACGTCGGCTTGTGGCATGGCACCTGCGAGCGCAAGTGCATCCAGCTGCCGGATATTGTCACTGTATCGCACCACGGCCGGAAAAGAGGAAGCATGTCGCAGCACCAGATACTGCACCAGGAACTCAATATCGGTGATGCCGCCCCGGGCATATTTCAGGTCGAAGCGACCCGGTGCATGGTCGCCAAGGTTGGCAAACATCTTCTGTCGCATATCTTTGATATCACCGCGCAGTTTTTCGGCATCACGAGGCTGGCACAGGATTTCCTGTCTTAGCCTGGTAAACCCTTCACCGACCTGGGCACTGCCGCAGATGTAGCGTGCCCGCACCAGTGCCTGATGCTCCCAGGTCCAGGCCTGCTCCTGCTGATATCGCCGGTATCCATCCAGGCTCGTGACCAGGAGGCCGGAATTGCCACTCGGCCTCAATCGCATATCCACCTCGTAGGCCACCCCGCTCGCCATCTGCGCAGTGAGGATGTGGATGATCTTCTGCCCCAGCCGCGTGAAAAAACTGCCATGATCTATCGGCTTGCTGCCATCAGTCATGTCAACTTCATTGCCGTCATGCACGAACACCAGATCCAGGTCGGACCCATACCCCAGCTCGATGCCGCCCAACTTGCCGTAGGCAATCACCGCGAATCCCGCTTCTTCTCCGTCCGCGCGCATGGGGTGCCCATGTCTTTCCAGCATCTGCTGCCAGGCGATCTTGATCGCATGTTGCACCAGGATTTCCGCGATATCGGTTAGGTGGTCACTCACCACCATCAGACGCATGCTGCCGTTGACGTCCGCCGCTGCAACGCGCAACACCCATGTCTGCTTGAGGTGCCGCAACAGGTCCATTTGCGCTTCCAGGTCATCCAGCGCCAGTGACTGTGCCGCTTCTGCCAGCTCCTGCTCCAGCTCAGTGCGTGGCATCAAGCGGTACAGTACGCGAGGATCCAGCAATTCATCGAGCAGGATCGGATGCCGGCTGATTTGGTGGGTAATCCACGGGCTTGCCGAGCACAGGGCAACGAGCTGCGACAGGGCCATCGGGCTTTCGACCAGCAAAGCCAGATAGGTAGTACGACCAGCAATCGCCTCCAGCACGTTCAGCACACGAATCAGGGCCATCTCGGGCTCATCGCAGTTTCGCGCAGCACCAAACAGCAGCGGCAGCAATTGACCGAAACGACGGCGCCCTTGTTGTGCGAGCCCTCGGTACACCGCACTGCTGCGCAACTGCCGCAGGAATTCGGTGGCGTTGCCAACCTCGGGTAAGCCTTGCGCCTTGAGCAAGGCCAAGGCATCCGCGTCGCTGACGGTTTCTTCCCAGATCGCGCCAATCCTTTCGGTCTGCGCCTCGTCACTGCCTTCGGTTTGTGGTGCGGCGAATACCTGCTCGAACTGCTGCTGCACGCGGGTCCTGTGACTCTTGAGCGCCTGGCAGAACTCTCCCCAAGTGGTAAAACCCATCGCCAGCGCTAGGGCCAGCTGGCGTTCGTCGTCGTGGGGCAATTCATGCGTCTGCTGGTCACGCCAGGCTTGCAGGCGGTTCTCGGCACGCCTCAGGAAAATGTACGACTCACGAAGGCCAGTCACCGCATATTCCGGCAGCAAGCCGTCTCGCTCCAGCACCTCCAGCACCGGCATCAGGCTGCGTTGCTGCAGCGCATGGTCATGGCCGCCGCGGATCAGCTGGAAGGCTTGCGCGATGAACTCAATCTCGCGTATGCCGCCGGCTCCAACCTTGATGTTGTCCTTGTTGCCACTGCGCTGGTGCTGCTGGGCAATCAGCGCCTTCATTTCACGCAGGGAATCGAAGGTGCCGTAGTCGAGGTAACGTCGGTAAATAAAAGGCTGCAACACCTTGAGCAACTGCTCGCCTGCCGCGAGGTCG
>JBFKCG010000244.1:0-3248 GCA_041620675.1 Nevskiales bacterium | reverse complement strand
GAGAAGGGCGTGGTCTGGGACGGCTTCCGTGATGCCTGGATGGCCGTGGCCGCGAAATGGAAGGACCAGCCCTATCACATGGGCTACGACTTGTTGAACGAGCCCTGGGCAGGCATGGAATACCCGTCCTGCGTCTTCCTCTACGGGGTCGGCTGCCCGTCCAGTGACAGCAATGAGATCCAGCCGTTCTTCGAGCATGCCATCAAGGGCATTCGCACGATCGACAAGAACAATCTGGTGTGGATGGAGCCGCAGCTGTTGTCAGGCGGCACCGGTTACCCCACAGGCCTGGGCCCGGTGACCGGTGAATCGCAGCTGGGGTATTCCTTCCACAACTACTGTCCACTCAACGCATTGTTCCAGGCCGCACAGCTGGGCCTGATTACCGGCTCGCTGCCGTTCGATACCTGCGAATCGTTCGAGAACAACGTCATGGACCAGGCGCGTGCGTCCGCCGAGCGCATGGGTGCTGTGGAATTGATGACGGAGTTTGGCGCCTCGGATGACCTGGCCCTGATCCGGCGTGTGACGGCCCAGGCCGATGCGCGGCTGATCGGCTGGCATTACTGGCATTACAAGAACTGGCGCGACCCGACCACGCAATCACAAGGCACTGGCGCGCAGGGCATGTTTGCCGATGATGCCGATCTGGGCAGTGTCAAGCTGGAAAAACTGAAGTTGCTGGAACGCACCTATCCGCAGGCGACGGCCGGTATCCCGGTGGCCATGTCGTTCGATCCGGACACTGCCGTTTTCAGCTATCGCTATACGCCGCGCTCAACGGCCACAGCGCCCACGGAAATTTACGTCCCCTCGCTGCATTACCCGCAGGGGTATGTGGTGGAGGTGAGTGGCGCGACGGTGACCTCAGCTCCCAACGCCAATCGGTTGCTGCTCGCCAACATCGCGGGTGCCAGCGAGGTGAGCGTGACGGTAAGGAAGCCATGAACCGCCACGTTCGCCTGCTTGGGATCGTGGCACTTGCCGGATGCGGGGTGATCGCCTGTTCAGGGGGCGGTTCAGGCACCGCGAGCGGCGGGCGTTTTGCCAATGGCAGCACGAGCAGTAACGCGGGTAGTCAGGCGGGTGGAAACCCCGGCAGCAATGTGGCGAATGCCACCGTCAAAGGACCGATTGGCAGCGCCGGGATACGCGGGCATGCGCTATGGGATTCCTGGTTCGACCTGTCGGAGCTGGGCTACGTCGAGGAGGAGTACTTCATTTCTGGTACGGCCAAGTCCTATCCGGAGACTTCACCGGCGGATTACACCACCCGCATCATTGTCCGTCGCCCGGCTGACCCGGCGCACTTCAACGGCACGGTTCTGCTCGAATGGGTCAATGTCACGGCACAATTCGAGAACGCCCCCGATACGCTCTCTGCACACCCGCTGTTCCATCGTGATGGTTACGCATACGTCCACGTGAGTGCGCAGGCCGCCGGTATCTGCTGTGCGCCGATGCTGACGCCCAAAACCTGGGATCCGCAGCGCTATGCCGAGCTGTCGCATCCTGGCGACGACTATTCCTTTGACATGTTCTCGCAGGTTGCCAAGGCCATGAAAGCGCCCGTCGGTGCTGACCCGATGGCTGGGCTGCGCGTGGAGAAAGTGATTGCGATGGGGCAGTCACAGTCCGCCAATCGGCTGTCGGCCTATGTACGGCGGGTGCACCCCGACGCGCGCATCATTGATGGCTTCCTGATCCACTCCAGCACCGGTGGCCTGGCTGACAAGACGTTTGAGGCCGCGCCGCTCGATCCCGTGCTGCACCTGTTGACCGATTATGAGGCGACGCCAGGCGAACCGAATGTGACGCAGAACTATCGGTTATGGGAGATCGCAGGGGCGGCGCACCAGGATTTCTGGGTTGGCTATCACCAGGAGGCTGGCGCAGGTCCACGCGTGCTCACCAGTGCACCGCAGCAGCCAGCGTCGGCTGATGAGGAGTTGCACGAGACCGCGGGAAATTATGGAGAGCAATATCACCCGATGCTCGGGACCTGCATCCTGGCCGGCGCCGCCTTTCCCACGCGCTATGCGATATCCGCCGCAATTCACCACCTGGATGGTTGGGTCAAGACAGGGGGGTTGCCACCGACCGGGCCGCGTTATGAGTTTGATGGTTCCGGGCGTTTGGCGCGCGACCAATACGGCAATGCGCTGGGCGGGATTCGCTATCCGCCGATTGACGTGCCAGTGGCGCGTTATCGCTCCACCGACTGCCAGTTGGGCGGCATTACGCTGCCGTTCACCGAGCTGGAGTTGCAGCAACTTTACCCGACACACGCGGTCTATTATTGCCAGATGCGCGAGGCGACATTGAAGTCCATTCGTGATGGTTTCCTGCTGCCGGAAGAGGCCGATGACCTGATGGCGCGGGTGGAGGCGGCCAGCAATCGGTGGGTCACGAGCGGCACGCGTAACTGCCCGACAGGCCTGTAAAAATTACTTAATCAGGAACTGCTAGTCATTTCGGACGATGCCATGCGGGGAGGATTCCCCGACCATGCAAGCAGTCAATTGAGACAGCAGGCGTCCTGCGCCCGCCATCCGGTCATTCCGAGGAGAACATCGTGCCTAGCCAAGCCCAGAAGACAACCCCGCTGGTGACCCCCGAAACGCTGGTGCAGCGCGCCCGCGACATGATCCCGGTGCTGAAAGAGCGCGCCAAGCAGTGCGAGCAGGATCGCAGCGTGCCCAAGGAAACCGTGGCGGAGATGCAGAAGGCAGGGTTCTTCGAAGTGCTCAAGCCCAAGCAGTACGGCGGCTACGAGATGGATCCGCAGGTGTTCTACGACGTCTGCATGACGCTGGCAGAAGGCTGCATGTCCACGGCCTGGATTTACGGCGTGATCGGCGTGCACAACTGGCAGATCGCTCTGTTTGATCCCAAGGCTGCGGCCGACGTGTGGAAGGATGACAAGTCAGTACTTATCGCCTCGACCTATATGCCCAAGGGTCAGGTCAAGCCGGTCGAGGGTGGTTTCAAGTTCAGCGGGCGCTGGGGCTTTTCCAGCGGCATTGACCATTGCGACTGGGTCTTCCTCGGTGGCCTGATCTTCAACGAGGGCCAGCCACCTGAATACCGCACCTTCCTGCTGCCGCGCTCGGATTTCGAGGTGGTGGATACCTGGCATGTGATGGGACTGAAAGGTACCGGTTCCAAGGACATCGTGGTCAAGGACGCCTTCGTGCCCGAATACCGCACGCACAAGGCCAGCGATGGTTTCATGGGCACCAATCCCG
>JBFKCG010000243.1:0-3286 GCA_041620675.1 Nevskiales bacterium | reverse complement strand
CCGTAGCTGCCGCCGATGGCACCAACCAGCAGATTGCTGCCGCCCGCCACGCTAGTGGCATCGACTGGCCGCGCTACCAGCTGACCCGTGGCCTCGTTGCGCCAGGCCAGGTAGTCGAGGTTCTTTTCCGCCCAATCCAGGATCTGGACCAGGTACTTGCCCTCGAATTCCGGATCCATCGTGCGCACCGTACCGCCGGTGGAACCGAAACCACGCTGGTCTATGCTGATGATGGTGTAGCCGGCGTTGCGCTCCTGGGTAAAGCCACTGGTTGACCGGCTGCCACCGTAGCCGTGACCCTGCAAGATCAGGGGATGCGCACCGTTCGCGCGGTTGGCACAATTAAAGCCGGTCGGCTCCAGGACTTGAAAACTGTTGGTCATGTTGTCATGCGTTTTCAGCGTGACCTGGTAGCTACGATTGCCTGTGAGATTTCTGGAACGTGCGCAGGATGCATTATTGTTCTGCTGGCTCGAACAGCCATTCCCATCTACGCTCTGGCCGCTCGGCGTTCCGGGACATAAGTCGTTGGCGTTGATGACTCCGTCTTTGTCCTCATCGCCCGACGGCTCATAGGACTGCTGGGAAGAAGCGGATTGTGCAGGACTGGACAGCGCTAACACTTCGCCAGCCAGCGCAGACGGGCTACTTGCTGACGGCGGAAGATCCAGCAGCTGCTGGACAGACCAGGCCAATGATGCAAAGCCGAACAGGGCCGCACCCATCCACAGACGATTCCGCATTGTTCTTCCCCTGAGATTCTCGATCGTTATCGACTCCCCGCCCCTTGAGGCAATATGACGGGAGTTGCCTAGGCTCAAACTACTAATAAGGCCCAGGCTTCATCTTTGTATTTTGTGCCAGTTATTTTTGAATTCACGCCACCACCCTACGGCGCTGTCCGGGAGCTGAAGTAGCCGATGGTGCTGCCGATCAGCAGGCTGGTCTTGCGCACGGTGTTGGCACTGCTGGCACTGATATGGCGCACACAGATGCTCTCCGTCGGATTGATCGTGCCCTGGGCACTGGTCCAGTTATCCTTCGTGCAACCCAGGCTGTACTGCGTGCCACTGCCCGCCTTCACCACCGCCGTACCGTTGTATCCCACCGGCACGATCTCGTTGGATTCGACCCATTGACCTGGTACCACCCCGGTCCGGGTCTCAAACCCAAACGGATCCGGGTTGGTGTCCGGGCCACTGGCCGTGGTCGTCCTGAACTGGGCCGTCACCGGGGCGGTTGACCTACCCACCGCCAGCGTCGTTGTCGTGGTCTGCCCACCCGCACCAGCCGTGGTATGGCGTACCTGTACGCTCTGGCCATTGCTGACCTGACCCGCAGCCGTAGTCCAGCTGCCACCGTTGATGCGGTACTCGCCACCGCTCACGCTGATCGGGGCCGGGGCGTTGATGCCTGTGATGGTCGCGGTGCTTGAGGCAATCACCGTGTTCTGACCAGCGCCTGACACCGTGTTGAAGCTGAACGCATCCGGGGTCAGGTCAAGGCAGCCGTCCGGCGAGTCTGGTGCTGCCTCGTTCGGACACTGGTCAACTTCGTCATTGAAGCCGTCATTGTCACTATCCAGCTGCGACAGCGCACAACCCTGGGCATTGACCGGTTTGCCGGCGGGTGTGTTCGGGCAGTCGTCAGCATGGTTCTGCACGCCGTCGAGGTCGTCGTCACCGTTGTCCTCGTTGTCGCAGGCATCGCCAATACCATCACCATCGGTATCCGCCTGGTTCTGGTTGGGAACTGTCGGACAGTTGTCGGTGGCATCACTGACACCGTCGCCGTCACTATCCGTCTGCGAGGCCGAACAGCCACTGGTATTGGCACTTTCACCCGCTGGCGTGTTTGGACACAGATCAGATCCATCCATCACACCGTCACCGTCGGTATCCGTATCCGGTGCATTGCTGGCCAATACGCTGCTGGCCAAGGCTGCATCCGGCTTGTTTCCATTCAGGCCATAGATAGGCAAGCGCACGGTGCCGCTCACCAAGACCGCAGGGATAGTTACGTCACGAGAATAACTGCCAAAAAACTGTGAATGCTGGCTGTACAGCATCAAGGCCAGCTCGCTATCTTTCGGCAAACGCTCCGCCACGCCGACCATATCGACACGATGCCGACCCAGGCCGCGCAGTGGCTGCACTTGGCGATCAATCAGTTTGTAGGTCGACAAAGAAGAGCCCGACTTCAGGCCAAGCCCGGCAAAGATGATGCTGTCACAACCGGTGCGAATAATCGGTGCCAGCGGATCAGCACAGTCCTGTGCCATTTCATTGACACCACTGGGTGAAGCCACCAGTACGTCCAGCGCGGCAATGCCCGCCAATACGCCCGTCGACTGAATCGTGCCCAGCGGGACAGCGATGGCATTGGCACCCAGCGCATTGCCGCTGCCAAACAGCCCATTGGGCACCACCGTGCTCGCCACGGTACGCCGCGTGAAGCCTGGCTTCTCGCCACTGCCATAGCCCTGGATGGCCTGAGGTGCGAGCACGTCCGCGAGCTTCATTGAGACTTGGTCGGAACCATTCAATACGAAACAGGCTTCACTCAATGCCACTGGTGTGGCGCCCTTCAGCTTCCAGTTGAACCAGTTGACGCTATTGAACGGGCAGGCGCCGCTGCTCACGGACAAGCCATCCAGCGATTCCGCGCCAGACAATGTGTGGCCACCGTTATGCGTATACAGAGTGACGTCTGCGCCAGCCGCCGCGAGGCACTGGTAGTTCCACCAGGCCTCGTTGTAATTGAACAGGCTGTCAATCATGCCCTGCGTCAGCAGAACGCTCAGGCCTTTGAAATGCGACGAGGCTGCAGTTGGCGCAAGCATCAAGTTGCCATAAGCAGGGCGGCCGTCCACCGGTGCCGGCACGTTATAGCTTTTCGTCACATCCGCCATCGGCACGGCATCCGGGCCGTAGTTCGGATAAGGCATCGACGGTAGGCCTGAGGCGGCGCACCAATGGCCGAGGCTGTGGAACCGGAACCAGTCGAGCGCCTTACGCGGGAATTCGTTGCTCGCCGCGCCACGTGTCAGGGTTTCCTTGATGAAGGGATCCTGTCCGTCATCGGTGGGTCCGCCCAGGCTGGCTGCTGAGGTTGCCTCGCCTAAGCCACTGAGGGCCAAGTCCCACAAGGTCTTGATGGTGTCGCCGGGGTTCAAGCTATAGCGCAGGTCATGCCAGGTGATGTCCGGCTGCAGTGCATCCAGTCGCTTCTTTGCATCCACCATCAACAGCAGTAACTGGTAACCACCGCCGTAGCTGCCGCCGAT
>JBFKCG010000242.1:0-3364 GCA_041620675.1 Nevskiales bacterium | reverse complement strand
CTGGGCCCTGGTCGACACCATCGAGGTCGCCAACGGGCCAACCCTTGCCAACTGCACGGACCTCAATGGCAGTTGCCCGTTACCTGGCACCACCCAGAATCCGTTCATGCAGCTTGCCATCGATTACTGGGAAGACCTACTGCGCCAAGGCTATAAGGTGGCGCCGGTCAGCGGCTCGGATTCCAAGGGCGTGGACAAGCCTGAAGAGCGCAGCCGCAAGGGATATGGCTCCTCTGCCACCGCCGTCTATGCACCTGAGCTTTCACGTGCCGCGATCACGCAAGCGATCAAGGCCGGACACCTGTATATCCGCGCACGCGGCGTGGCTGACAGTCCGGAACTGGAAATGACTGTGTCCACGACCGATGGCCAGAGCGGCATGTTTGGCGACACCATACTTGCGGAACAGGCCACGCTGACGGTTACCGTGCGCGGTGGCGCCAACCAGATGCTGCGCATCCTGGCCAATGGCGTGCCGGTTGTGCATGTCCCGATCACAAGCAATGCGTTCACGCATAGCCAGCCGATTGGCCGCGTGCCGCTGATGGAAGGCCCCTTAGGCACAAGCTGGCGCGTAGAAACCTTCGATGAGCTGTCCCTGACCACGGTGGGCAACCCGGTCTTCCTGAAGCCCCGCCCCTGACAGTGCAATGCCCAACCGTCTTGCCGCTGAGACCAGCCCCTATCTAATGCAGCATGCAGACAATCCAGTGGATTGGCATCCCTGGAATGAGGCGGCGCTGAGCCTGGCCAGGGAGCAGGACAAGCCGATCCTGCTGTCGATTGGCTATTCCGCCTGCCACTGGTGTCATGTGATGGCACATGAGTCGTTCGAGGACGAAGCCACAGCCGAGTTGATGAACCGGCACTTCATCAACATCAAGGTGGACCGTGAGGAACGGCCTGACATTGATCGCATCTACCAGACCGCACATCAGCTGATGA
Source organism: Nevskiales bacterium (assembly GCA_041620675.1). Classification (GTDB taxonomy): domain Bacteria; phylum Pseudomonadota; class Gammaproteobacteria; order Nevskiales; family DATLYR01; genus DATLYR01. The sequence goes on along the minus strand of JBFKCG010000242.1, from coordinate 2,419 downwards.
TGCAACGCGGTGGCGGCTGGCCGCTGACCGTCGTGCTGGATCCCAAGACGCAGGCACCATTCTTCGCTGGCACCTATTTCCCACCTGAGCCGCGCCATGGCCTGCCCGGCTTCAGGGAATTGCTGACGCATGTCTCGGACTGGTACGCCAAGAACAAGGGCCAGCTTGGCGAACAGGACTCACGCCTGCGTGAGGTGCTGCAAAAAATGGAGCCGCAGGGCAGTGGCAACATCGAGTTGGGTGAGGCCTGCCTGGACAAGGCGCTGGCGCAACTTGAGCAGAACTTCGACAGTGAGGATGGCGGCTTTGCCGATGCGCCCAAATTCCCGCACTCGCCCCAGCTGGAGCTGCTGTTGCGGATGTGGGCAGGCTCTAAGCGTAAGCAGGCGCCTGCCCTGAGCATGGCCTTGTTCACCTTGCGCAAGATGTGCGAGGGCGGACTGTTTGACCATCTGGGGGGCGGCTTCTGCCGTTATTCGGTGGATGCGCAGTGGATGATCCCGCACTTCGAGAAGATGCTCTACGACAATGGCCCGCTACTGGCGCTGTGCAGCATGGTGAGCCAAATTGATCCGGATCCCGTGTTTTCCCGTGCCGCACACATGACTGCGGATTGGGTTCTTCGTGAGATGCAGTCTCCTGAGGGAGGGTATTACTCCAGCCTCGATGCCGACTCGGAAGGCCACGAAGGCAAGTATTACGTGTGGACACGGGAAGAAATCGCACTCGCGCTAACCAAAGCAGACTATCCCGTATTTGCACGACGTTACGGGCTAGACCGGGCATCCAACTTCGAGGGCAAGTGGCACCTGCATGTCTACGAGTCCATTGACTCACTGGCGGGCGAATTCGAGCTGTCGCCTGAAATGTTGCGCACCAAGCTCAGCCAATGCGAACGGCGCTTGTTTGAGTTGCGCGAACAACGCGTGCGACCGGGCCGCGATGACAAGATCCTGACGTCCTGGAATGCCCTGATGATCCAGGGCATGGCCGCAGCCGCACGTCATCTTGGGCGCGAGGATTGCCTGCAGTCAGCGCAACAGACCGTTGACTTCATACGCAATACGCTTTGGCGCGACGGACGCCTACTTGCCACTTGCAAGGACGGCAAGGCACACCTGCCCGCCTACCTCGATGACTACGCGATGTTACTGGACGCCCTGCTCGACCTGCTGCAGGTCCAGTGGCGCAGCCAAGACCTCGACTTTGCACAGGCATTGGCCGATGCGCTGCTGGCACAGTTTGAAGACACGGAGCACGGTGGGTTTTATTTCACGGCCCATGACCATGAGAAATTGCTTGCGCGCATGAAGACCTTTACCGACGAGGCCATGCCTTCGGGCAATGCCGTCGCAACACGCGCCCTGAACCGGCTCGGCTGGTTGCTGGCGGAACCGCGTTACCTTGCCGCTGCCGAGCGCACGCTCAAGCTGGCATACGCCGGCATGAACCGGCACCCTCTGGCTTACCCAAGCTTGCTGATTGCCTTGCAGGAAGCCTTGCAGCCACCCGAGCTGTTTATCCTCCGAGGCAACACCTCCAGGATGAGGGAATGGCGATCCGGACTTGACACCGGTTACCAGCCATACCGATTGATATTTGCGATCCCTAGCGATGCAGCTGGCCTGCCCCCGGCACTGGCAGAAAAACCCCCACAGGGTGAAGTCGTTGCGTACCGCTGCAAGGGAACCCACTGCTCGGCACCGAACCTGAATCTTGAAGGACTTGGCTAAGCCCTTCGCCTCGCGGCGCTAGTCCATCGAGTGTCCGAACTCACCTTTGAAATGTGCGCGGAACTCATCCACCGTGAATCGATGGTTCTGGGTGCCATGCTTCTCGATCTTGATCGCTCCCAACAGTGAAGCCACCCGCCCAATACTCTGCCAGTCCATGCCACGCATGAGGGCATAGATCAGGCCGGCACGGTAAGCGTCACCACATCCCGTCGGATCCATGACCGCCTTGGGTTTTGCCACAGGAATCTCGTGTCGCTTGCCGGCATGATGAATTACTGAACCCTTGCTGCCGCCGGTCACAATCAGGGCCTCAACCCGCTCGGTAATTTCCTTCTCGCTCCAGCCCGTTCGTTCGCGCAGCAACTCATATTCGTAGTCATTGACAGTAACGTAGTTGGCCTGCTCGATGAAGGTTCGCAACACTGGCCCATCGAACATTGGCATCCCTTGCCCGGGATCAAAAAAGAATGGAATGCCTTTCTCGGCAAATTCGCGGGCGTGCTGGATCATGGCCTCGCGGCCGTTCGGCGAAACCATGCCCAGGCTGATTCCGGTGTCCGGCACGGATTGCGTGTGCGCGTAACTCATGGCGCCGGGGTGGAATGCCGTGATCTGGTTGGCATCCAGGTCAGTCGTGATATAGGCCTGTGCGGTGAATGCCTCATCCACAGGCTTCAGGTACT
>JBFKCG010000241.1:0-3391 GCA_041620675.1 Nevskiales bacterium | reverse complement strand
GCCGCGAATGCCGAGGCCAGGGCAGGGTCCAGAAGAACAAGACACTGTCGGTCAAGATCCCGGCAGGCGTGGATACCGGCGACCGGATCCGTCTGAGTGGGGAGGGCGAAGCCGGACAGGTCGGGGGTCCCTCAGGTGATTTGTATGTGCAGATCGAGGTCAGGCCGCATGCCATCTTCAGTCGCGAAGGGGCTGACCTGCATTGCACGGTCCCCATCAGCCTGGTGACTGCGTCACTTGGCGGCGAGCTTGAAGTACCGACACTGGATGGCAAGGTGATGCTGAAGGTGCCAGCTGAAACCCAGAGCGGCAAGCTCTTTCGCCTGCGAGGCAAGGGCGTCAAGCCAGTACGTGGTGGTTCGCAAGGTGACCTGATTTGCCAGGTTCAGGTGGAGATTCCGGTGCGGCTAACGGCACGGCAAAAAGAGTTGCTGCAGGAACTGGGACAGAGTCTTGAGGAGGGCGGTGACCGCCACAGTCCCCAGTCCAGCTCCTGGGTGGATCGTGCCAAGCGATTCTTTGAAGGACGCAAAAGCTAGGACTCGTGACACAATAGGGCATCGAGTTTTTTTGGGACGATGCCAATGAGCCAAACAAAAGTCTGCATTCACGGCGCCGGTGGCCGCATGGGCCGCGCGTTGATCGAAGCCAGCCTCAAGCTGCCGAGCCTGAAGCTCGTCGCTGCCATTGAGCGCGCGGATAGCACCATGATTGGTCAGGATGCGGGCGCGCTATTGGGATTAGGTCGCTTGGGCGTGGCGATCAGCTCAGACCTGCAAGCTGTCAGTGCCAATTTCGATGTTCTCGTGGATTTCACACGCCCAGAACCCAGCCTGGCAGCGCTGAAGATCTGCCAAGCTGCGAACAAGGCCATGGTAATTGGCACGACAGGCTTTGAGCCGGGCCAGAAGCAGGCCATTTCGGAGGCTGCCAAGACAATCCCGATCGTGATGGCGCCAAACTTCAGTATTGGCGTAAACGTCACGCTGCGCCTGCTCGACATGGCAGCACGCGCACTGGGTAATACGGTAGACATCGAGATCGTCGAGGCACACCACCGGCACAAGGTGGATGCGCCTTCCGGTACCGCTTTGCGTATGGGCGAGGTCGTGGCAAATGCCTTGGGTCGTGACCTCAAGGCAGTTGCGGTGACCGGACGGGAGGGTGTTACCGGCGAACGCAAGCGCGAAACGATTGGGTTTGCAACCGTGCGTGGTGGCGATGTCGTTGGTGACCACACCGTCATGTTCCTTGGCGACGGTGAGCGCGTTGAGATTACGCACAAGGCCAGCAGCCGCATGACCTTTGCCATGGGTGCGATGCGGGCAGCCGCCTGGACGGCGGGCCGTGGCGCGGGTCTGTATGACATGCCAGACGTCCTCGGTTTGTGAGTCCGCTGGTTCCTAGTCAATACCGCCGGATTGACTGATGTTCAAGGCAGTCGAAAGCCCCCACCGTGTGCCTTACGACGGCAGCTTTCGTGTCGTAAATGCCTTGTCTGAACCGCCTACGCCTGTGCAGAAGAGTGAATGCAAGGCATCACTGCAGCAGTCCATCAAGGAATTGGACGATCTCCAGCGCATTCTCTATGCCCATGACAATCATTCAATCCTGCTGATCTTCCAGGCCATGGATGCCGCCGGCAAGGACAGCACGATCCGAGCCGTGCTCAGCGGGATCGACCCGGCTGGCTGCCAGGTTTATTCCTTCAAGCAGCCCACGTCTGAAGAGCTCGATCATGATTTTCTGTGGCGAACGACACGGTGCCTGCCTGAACGGGGTCGCATTGGTGTGTTCAACCGCAGCTATTATGAGGAGGTGCTGGTTGTGCGGGTGCACCCTGAATACCTTGACGCCCAGAAGCTGCCAGACCGACCCAAGCTATCGGAATTATGGCAGCAGCGCTTTGAGTCCATCCGTGAATTTGAACAGCACTTGGCCAGAAATGGCACCGTGATACTCAAGTTCTGGCTGAATGTATCCAAGGAAGAGCAACGGAAGCGCTTCCTGTCACGGTTGAACGAGCCTGAAAAGCACTGGAAATTCAACTCGGCCGACGTCAAGGAGAGGGCGCACTGGAAAGAGTACATGGATGCATACGAAGAGGCGCTGAATGAGACATCACGACCTTGGGCGCCTTGGTATGCCATCCCGGCGGACGATAAGCATTACATGCGTGCTTGTGTGGCAGATATCATCCTGAAGAGCCTTCAATCACTGGGCATGCACTACCCGAGATTGGACGAGGCAGAAAAGCGGCGTTTTGCGGAAATGCGCAACCTGCTGGAAAAACCGGATTAGGTTTTTGTGATGGTCAGGGTCTTGTTTCTTGTTCTGATTCTCGTTGTTGGCCTGCCTGTTGTGTTGGTGGGTTGCCTGCGTGAGCAGCCCCCATTGATCACCTCGTTCATGCTGCAGAGCCCGGTTAAGCCGGTGGAGTACCAATGGGTGCCCAAGGAGGAGATTGCGGAAGTCGCGCGCAAGGCTGTCATCGCCTCCGAAGACCAGAAGTTTCACAGCCATTCTGGTTTTGATTATGAAGCGATTGAAAAAGCCTATCGGGATAACCGGACACGCAATCGCAAGCGGGGCGCCTCCACCATCAGCCAGCAGACCGCCAAGAACCTGTTTTTGTGGCCGGGTGGTGGGTATGTGCGAAAAGCAATCGAGGCCTATTTCACTGTATTGATCGAAGGCATTTGGCCCAAGCACAGGATCCTCGAGGTCTACCTGAATATCGTCGAGTTTGGGCCAGGTATCTATGGTGTCGAAGCGGCTTCCCAGCGATTCTTTGGCAAGTCCGCAAGCAAGCTCTTACCGGCAGAGGCGGCACGCCTTGCTGCAGTACTTCCCAACCCCAAGCGCTGGAGTGCGGAAACCCCGGGTCCTTATGTCCAGGCTCGCACGGCCTGGATCCTGCGCCAGATGGGCTATGCGCCACGGCCACCCAGTGTGCCCGATCCTGAACCCATTGAGCCGGATGTGTCGGAACCTGCCCAGGGTGGGGCGACGCCTGAGTCCGGCCACGTGATTGAGGACGGTGATACAACGAGCCCAGATGAGTCACGTGAGAGTGAGTCAGAGGCGGCCCCGACGGATGACGGCCTTGGGCCTGGGCAGGATCAACCAAGGGATGCGGAATCTGCTGATCCCGTCTCGAGGCTGGAGCCCTCGCAGGAAACAGTCACCCCTTCAGCTGGGCAGCAGCCGCGGCCACGGGGTGGTGGCAGTGTGATCGAGGAGACACCAACCGAAGGTGAAGGCGTCTGGGAGCAGTCGCAGATTCTGTGACACTCGCCTCGATAAACCAGTCCTGCTGACTACAGGATTCCGTATTCGTAGACGCTTGGGGACATGGTCGGTATAATTCAGAGGCTCTGACATGAACGAG
>JBFKCG010000240.1:0-3401 GCA_041620675.1 Nevskiales bacterium | reverse complement strand
GAAATGTCCTTGCTGGATATTGAACAGCAGGTCCATGCAGCCGAGGAAAATCATCGCGCTGCCGGCGCACAGCCCCCACAGCAGTGCGCGCGCGTCGCCCCGCCACAGGAACCACGCGGCAAGCACATAACAAACGCCCATCCAGGCATCCGCCAGCGGGAAGGCATTCTCGAAGGCAAGGTAGACCTCGTCGCTGCGCACCTGGGTCGCGCCGGAGCCAAAGTAGGTCAGCCAGTACGCCAGCGTGCCCAGCGCCGCGAGCAGCATGAGAGTTGCATGAATGCGATCGCCGCGGCTGCCACTCATGCGAACACGCTCACCATCAGATTGACCAGTACCGGCACCAGGCCCCAGGCCAGGCCCACGCCGATGACGGCTTTCTGCCCACTCAGGAAAGTCCAGGGATCACCGGGAAAATGCCAGAGCTTGAGCCAACGATCATTGGCAATCTCGTAGGCCACGCCGATCACCGCGCCCGCCAGGAACTGTGCCAGGAATCCTTTCGATGCCAGTACCCACGCCAGCCCGCCATAGACCAGCCCGAACATGACGAGGACATTGGGGATGCGCATCCAGGCCTTGTGGTACCACCACAGGCTCAGGGCATAGGCCAGCGCTTCGGTCATTACGCCCAGTGCGATGGCGCAGACTATATAGGGCAGCATCTCAGGCTCCTGCGATTACGGTGGTGGCTTAAGGCTAGCCCGCCACGGGACAATGAGGCAGTAAGCACAAAGAACGCAGCGGCGCCCCGCTTCAAGCCCGGTCTTGTTCGCCGGCGTCCTAACGCTCGCCCGCCATCACGGCAAAGCGTTGGTTCTTGTACCAGCAGTTGACGTTGCGCAGCCCGGCTTCTTCCATCCAGGTCAGCTGTTCGACCAGCGTGGAGGGCTGGTCTGCCTTCTGGCGCTCGAGTGCTTCGGCCAGATCCGATTCATTGACCCCGAGCATGCGCGCCTGCTGTACCCACTGCGCCTGGTAACGCGCCTCGATCTCCGGCGTCGGGCCACGCACTTGGTCGGCATTGACGAACACACCACCCGCTTCCAGGGCGACGCGGATGCGGCGGAACAAGGCACGCTTTTCAAAGGCATTGAGATGGTGGATTGACAGTCCCGAGACGATGGCGTGGTAACTGCCCTCAATCGGCTCGCGCACATAGTCCCGGACGATGTAGCGGAAACGATCATCCTGCCCAAAGCGTTTTTCGCTGCGCTCCAGCATCGGCGCCGAGGCATCGAGCAAGGTGATGTGGGCATTGGTGAAGTGCGCCGCCAGCATCGCGGACAACAGACCGGTACCGGCACCGAGGTCCAAAATGCGCACGGGCTCATTCGGCGGGAACGGCAGCAATCGGCGCACCCATCCATAGAGCTCGTTCTGGCATGGCACCAACTGTAATCGCGCGCGGTCGTACTGGCGCGCGCCACTATCAAACACGGCCTGCATAAGTACCCTCCCTAGTCGCCTGATACTACCCAAGCTGCCCGGACAGGGCCAGCAGTATGCAATCCCGGCCTGAAGCTGCTAGTAATAGTCATCTGGGCTTTGTCGGCAATCGGGCTTAATTTTCCGCCGCAAGCGCAGGGGAACGCATGCGTAGAATCGTTATTATCAACAGCAAGGGTGGTTGCGGAAAAACCACCGTCGCAACCAACCTGGCCAGCTTTTATGCGGGCCGCAAGAAACGAACCGCCTTGTTTGATTATGATCCGCAGGGTTCCAGCCAGCGCTGGTTGCAACTGCGGTCACGGGCCGAACGCGGCGTTTTCGGCGTCGCCGCCTGGAACGCGGGCCAGGGCAGCGGCACCCGCGCCTGGCAGTTGCGCGTGCCCACGGAAACCGAACGCATCATCATGGATACGCCGGCGGCCACCAACCTGCGGGAATTCGGTCGCCTGGTGCCGGAAGCGGATGCGGTCCTGATCCCGGTCACCCCCTCCGCCATCGACATGTTTGCCACTGCGAATTTCATCCGTGACCTGTTGCTGGCCTCGCACATCCGCGTCAAGCGCGAAAACATCGCCATCATTCCCAACCGGGTCAAGGCCAATACGCTGTCACTGGTTGGGCTCGAGCGTTTCCTGCAAACCCTCAATATCACGGTCCTCAGCCAGATCCGTGACACGCAAAAGTATGTCGCGGCATCCGAACAGGGCTTGGGCATCCATGAAGTCAAAGGCGCGCAGGACGAGCGAGATCTCGAGGCCTGGGCCCGAATTTACGACTGGCTGGAACCGGAGCAGTCACGCGACACACCGCAAGCGGATCCCGACCCCGCCGAGCCGCGCGCCAGTACAATAAGCTCCTGAAGAGACTCACTGAGGCCCTCATTTCGCGCATGAAGAACTGGCGCCTGTTCCCCCTTCCCTTGCTGCTGGCTCTGATATCGGCAGTGCCGCTGCCTGTAATGGCCGATATGCGGCTGGTGGCGCGCGAATACCTCAATAACCGGCCCACCGTCACCACCACCCACTGGTTCGGCACCGACATGAGCTCGCGCGACGACGGTCGCACGCGCACGATCATGCGCTTTGACCTCGGGCGCATGTACGTCATCGACAACCAGGCCAAGACCTACCGCAGCCTGGCGCTGCCGGACGCTCCGGCACTGGACGTGATCGTCGTGCCAACCACCGATGTGGACAAGATTGGCAACTGGGTCGTGAAGCGCTGGCGCGTGGACGGGCCTGCTGCGCGGGGATACACCATCAACATCTGGGCCTGTGACAGCCTGGAGCGCGAGGAGGGTTTCGCCGCCCTGATGCATAAGCTGTCACGCCAGCCGGGTGCCGAATGGCTCGCGGCCTACGCCAAGATCGAGGGCATCCCGATCGTGCAGGAGATCAGCCTGCGAAGGCATGGCATGACGCAGACACGCCGCAGCGAGGTCGCCAGCTTCAGCATCACCAAGCCGCCTGCAGATACTTACCTGCCACCGCGCGGGTACAAGCGCATCCAATAACCCCGGCCGACGCAAGCCGGGGCGAACCACTTCACTCCAGCATGCTGCGGAGCATCCAGGCATTCTTCTCATGGACCTGCATGCGCTGGGTCAGCAGGTCAGCCGTGGGCTCGTCGTGCGCCTCGTCCGCCATCGGGAATACATCCCGCGCGGTCTTGACCACAGCCTCGGCGCCCACCACCAGCTGGCGGATCATCTCGCGCGCGTCCGGCACGCCGGTTTCTTCCTCGACGCTGGAAAGCGCTGCGAACTGCTTGTAGGAACCGGGCGCCGGGAAGCCCAGTGCGCGTATGCGCTCCGCCACCTGGTCCACCGCCAGTGCCAATTCGTTGTACTGGGTCTCGAACATCAGGTGCAGGGTGTTGAACATTGGGCCCGTCACGTTCCAGTGGAAGTTATGGGTCTTCAGGTACAAGGTGTATTCGTCCGCCAGCAG
>JBFKCG010000239.1:0-3419 GCA_041620675.1 Nevskiales bacterium | reverse complement strand
GGCAAGCCCTCTGCGCGAGCCGCTCGAACCAGCTCAAAGCCCGGGTCACTGACCAGCGGCGTGCCCGCATCGGATATGAGGGCGACATTCAATCCGCGCTTGAGCATATCCAGCAGCTCACGGGTTTGACCCGACTCGTTATGCTGGTGCAAGGACAGCATGCGCTTGTGAATACCCAGATGCTGCAGCAGCTTGCCGCTGTGCCGGGTGTCTTCCGCCGCAATCAGGTCAACCTCCCCCAGTATTCGCCGGGCTCGCGCGCTCAGGTCCTCCAAATTACCAATCGGGGTTGCCACTACATACAAATGGCCCGGCGGATGACTCATGGCGTGATTCCTGTTCTGGCGATGAAAACGGATGGGCGCAGCATCGAAAACCTTCGGCTATGATAGGTCTGCCTGTGTTGCCCTGTCAGGATATGAAGTACTTGTCACAATCATTGCCCGATAGCCGGCTGCTGTTGATCGCACTGCGAGGTGCGGCTGCCCTGATTGCAATATCAGCATCCACTGCCTGTGCGGCACCCCAGCGCCCAGAACCTGTGGCTGAGCCCAGCCAGGCCCATTCAAGCCAGCCACCGGCCGATTCCGCCGAGGCCTATATGCAGGCAGCGCTGGTGGCATCGTCATCCGAGCGAGACCCCCTGCTGATCCGGTCGGCCGAAGCCTCGCTCAAGGCCGATGATCGCGCGCGCGCCAAACAGACGCTGCTGGAAGTTGATGCCACTCAGCTTACGCCAGCGCAAAAACAGCGATACGAGTTGATGCTGGCCAGTTTGGGACAGCTGACTGGCAACCCTCAGGAATTCTTGCAGAGGTACCCGCCACCCGATGCCGGGAGCGAACCCGAGGTGGCCGAGCGCACGCTCAGTGCCCGCGCCGAGGCTCACCTGAAACTCGGCGATGTCATTGGCGCCGTGCAGTCACTCGTCCAGCGGGAAAGCTGGCTCAAGGACAATGATGCTCGTATCCGCAATCAGTCCAGAATCTGGAGCGCTCTGCAGTCTGCGCCCAACCTGGACAGTGGATTCCAGTCACAGCTGGAATTGGATGAAACCAGCCGTGGCTGGCTGGAACTTGCCCTGATACAGCGAAAGCACTGGACAGATGCGGGCCAACGAGCCCAGAGCCTCAATACCTGGCAACAGCATTTTGCCGATCATCCTGCCGCAGATACGGTACTGGACTTGGTGCGAGACGAAGCCGGCAGCAGCATTCTGGCCACGACTGCACAGGGCGGACCCGCTTCTGGCGTCTTGCCGCTGATGCCCGCCCTGGGAGGCAGTAGCTCCAGCTCTGGGCAACTCGGGACGATCGCACTGATCCTGCCCCTGAGTGGTTCATTATCCAGTGCTGCGCGTGCCGTCAGGGATGGATTCATGACAGCCTGGTTTGAACAGCCAACGCCTCGTCCACGCGTGCTGGTATTGGATAGTGGCAGCGGCGCAGACACTGCACTCGCGGTTTACGAGCGCGCCGTTGCCGCTGGTGCCGACATGGTAGTCGGACCCCTGTCGAAGGAGGCGGTAGCCAGCCTCGCGCGCATGATAAACCCCGGCCGGCCGCTGCTGGCGCTGAATTACCTTGACCTTAACCAGCCTGCGCCAGCCAACTTTTTCCAGTTTGGCCTCGCGCCGGAGGACGAAGCCCAACAGGTTGCCGAACGCGCCCTATCCGATGGTCACCGTCGGGCAGTGGCACTGATTCCGGAAGGTGACTGGGGCAATCGCACACTGGGCGCATTCCGCCAGCGCTTTGAAAGCCAGGGCGGCAAACTCATCGACGTTGAGTTTTACCCCAGTGGCCTGTCTGACTTTTCCGAACCGGTTAAACGCCTGCTCAAGCTCGAGGCTAGCAGCCAACGCAAGCGCTCCCTGGATAGCGTGCTGGGCGATGGCATAGAGTTTTCGGGCAGCCCTGGCTCACTACCGGACTTCGTATTTGTTGCTGCGCAGCCTCAGCAGGCACGACTGATCCGTCCACAGTTCCGCTTCCTCGGCGCCAGCCAGATCCCGCTTTATGCGACATCGCTGGTCTATGAAGGCAGCGCCTCACCCAGGCGCGATGCCGATCTTGATGACATCCGATTCTGCGACATGCCCTTCCTGCTCGGCACTGGCGACGACGCGAGTCGGCGTGACCGCATGAGCAACTTGTGGCCCGATACATTTGCCCGCCACACGCGGCTTTATGCGTTTGGGCATGACGCAGCAAGGCTTGCACTGCGACTGTCCTCAGGGGGAGAACGCAGTATCAACGGTGCCACCGGCTTGTTGCATGTTGGCCAGGACGGACGCATTCATCGCAAGTTGCTGTGGGCTCGCTTCACGGGCGGACGACCACAACCCTTGGGTGACCCCCTGACCTATCCATGAACAAGCCAGGCAAGGACGCCGAAGACACTGCCGCCGACTACCTCCGCCTCCAGGGATTGCGCCTACTCGTCAGGAATTTCCGCACCCGGCGGGGTGAGCTGGACCTGGTGCTTCTGGACCAGGAGACACTGGTCATCGCCGAGGTCCGGATGCGCCGGCACACGGGATTTGGCGGCGCCTTGGCTAGTATCGATGCCCGCAAGCGGGGACGCATCGTGCATGCCACGCGCGAACTTCTGATGCAAAAACCGATGCTTGCCAACCGTCCCGTTCGATTCGACGTGATTGCGCTTGAATCGACAGGTAAACTGCACTGGGTACGCGGCGCTTTTGACGCCAGCAGCGACTAGGACAGGAAACCATGAGCCATAAAGACTCCAGCCTGGAGGCACGCATCCAGGGCCATTTCGCAGAAAGCCTCAAGGCCAAGCGCGACACCTTGGCAAACTGCCTTCCCGCGCTATTGGCTGGCGGCCAGCTGATGGCGGAACGCCTGCGTGCGGGTAACAAGATATTGTCCTGTGGCAACGGCGGCTCCGCCGGTGATGCGCAGCATCTTTCCTCCGAGCTGCTCAACCGCTTTGAACGGGAACGACCCTCCCTATCTGGGATTGCGCTATCAACTGATACCGGCACACTGACCTCGATTGCGAATGACTACAGTTACGACGAGGTGTTTGCCAAGCAGGTACGTGCGCTGGGTCGCCCTGGCGATATCCTGGTCGGGATCACAACCTCTGGTAATTCAGGAAACGTCCTGCGCGCGGTCGAAGCCGCGCACAAGCTGGACATGACCGTCATTGCCCTGACCGGGCGCGATGGCGGCAAGCTGGCGCCCATGTTGCGCGCAAGCGATATTGAATTGCGTGCCGCGCATTCAGTGACAGCCAGGATCCAGGAAGTGCACCTGGTCTTCATCCACTGCCTGTGCGATCTCATCGACGAGATCCTTTATCCTGCCCAGTAAACCCGATGGCCCAGACAGATGCCGGTCTTGACCCCGAGTTCCTCGCGTGCCTGAACCTTATTGTGGGTGGGACACGGG
>JBFKCG010000238.1:0-3472 GCA_041620675.1 Nevskiales bacterium | reverse complement strand
GTGGCGGATCCAGCGCGCGTCAAGGTAACCGTGCTCGGCGGCGGCCTGCAGCAAGGACTGCTTGAGATTGTCATATTGCGCATGGAGCAAGCGCTGCCCTGGTTGTGGCGCATCCCCTAGCAGCGACTGCAGTACCGGATCCGTCTGGCCTGCCTCCTTCAGTGCCACCTGAACCTCTCGTAGCATCACCGGCGGACCGGGCTGCACAACATAATGTGCAAGCCATGCGCCTGACTCGCTGCGGCCCAGTTTTGACTCCACCTTGACCGAGTAATAACCAAACGGCCGTAAAGCCCTCTTGATCTCATTCGCAGCTGCCCGGTGCAGTTGCTCGATATCTTCATCCGTCAGCGTCTGGTTCTCGCGTGGATTGAGCAGGCTCAGCGCCAATCGCACATTATTGCGCTCCGCCTCCTCCAGTCCCTGGATCTCGACTTGGACGGGTTGTGCCCAGGCGGCCGCGGACAGTAGCCACAACGCCACTGCGCCTCGCGAAAGCCTGGCGAGAAATGAAGGTTTTATCCGTGTCACCGGGTCTGGCCTTGAAGCCTTGCGCTAGACAAGGCGGGGCTCGATTCGAAACTGCTCGTCCGTCTCGCCACTACACTCACCGCGGCTATCGAAGCGTCGTTCGACAAAACGGACTTCTCCCTCGCGAGAGATCAGCACGACGGTACTGGCGCGTGTGCCATAAGCGTCGCTGGTGATGAATGGCGCCGACAGGAAGCGCTCCATCTGCAGGCCAATGCCGGTATCCGGCAGTTCCTCGTCGGTGGCGATATGGCGTGAAGCCAGGAGCGAGAACAGTGCCTCGTGCGTGACCCTCTCCTGCGCAAGCAGTGAAGCCAGCGCGTCCTTGGCATAAGTCACCTTGGGCCAGGCGGTATTGAGCAGGCCATTACTCAGCCCCTGGATGCCCGGCTTGATGGAGTCTGGGCCGCCATTGCGACTGCCCACGTACCACAGGCTGTCCCGGTCACCCAGCAACAAGTTGAACTCGGAATAGGTTTTCTTTTGTGCCTCGACCTGCGCGGCCGCGCGAGCGGCGTCAATATTGCCCTGCAGATAGTCGCGCACCAGGTGGCCGCGGGATTGCTTGCCCGCTTCCGCCATGGACGGATCCCGGAAGTTGGTGACGGCGGCGATGCGGCCCTCGCGTGTGACCCCGCACCAGGCGCCACCCTGGGTCAGGTCTCGGCCTGCCAATAGCTGCGGCGCTTCCGGCCAGAACTCCGCAGCCTGCGCGGGCCGACGATGGAACTCGTCGCGGTTGGCCGCCAGGATAAGGTCGTACTGAGGATGCGCATGCCACGCAAAAACGATCAGGCACATGATGTATAAGTGTGTATCGGCACTACGCCGCCAGCTTGTGATGCCACGCAAACCTCTGTCAACCTGAACAGCATGAAGAAACAGCGCCTGACGGCTTACGAAAAACAGCAGCTGGCACAACTGCGAGAGTGGCAGTCGCAGCCACCGGGCTGGCTGACGCGCCATCTCGCGCAGGCATCCGGGCCGGTTGCCCGCTTTGCCCAGACCCTGATCCCGGTGTCGGCCCTCAAGCTGGCTCTGAACAGTGCCAACAGCGTGGCGGCGCGGCTGGCCAACACCGACCGCATCCTGAAACTTGCTGATGTCACTTCGCTGGCCGAATTGCGCAAAACCAATCTCGAACGCTGCGACGCGCTCGCGCAAAAAATCCGCTGGCAGTCCATCGGCCTGTCTGCCGCCGGCGGTGTGGCCACCGGGGTGGTGGGCGCACCGGGGCTGGTGCTGGACGTGCCCGCGCTGCTCACGCTGGCCTTGCACAACATTCACCGCACCGGCTTGTGCTATGGCTTCGACAGCCTCGCGCAGCCCGAACGTCCTTATGCCATCGCCGTGTTCGCCTTGGCCTCGGCCAATACGGTCGAGGAGAAACAGCTGGCGCTGGAGGCGCTGCGCCAGGCACAGGAACCCGATGAGGCCGCCTTTCGTGATGGCATGGAACGCGCGGCCCAACGCGAGATGGGCAAGGGCGCGGCGATTTACAGCCTGCACAACCTGGCCAAGCAACTCGGCCTGAATCTCGGCCGGCGCAAGGTGGCATCATCGCTCCCGGTCCTCGGCGCGGTCGTCGGCGGCGCGGTCAATGCCTGGTATCTGCATGACCTGGCACAGACCACGCGCTATGCCTTCCTGCTGCGACGCTTTGCCGAGAAGGGCGCGCTCTAACGCCTTGCGTGGAGCCATCGCGGCGGTGCCGCTATAATGCCGCGCCTTTTTACCGCTGCCGCGCGCTGTCATGAACCACCCCGATCCAATCCAGCCCAAGCCACATCATGTCGTCATTGTCGGAGGCGGCTTTGCCGGCCTGTTCGCGGCCAAGGCGCTGGGCAAGTGGCGGGCGGATAAAGCCGAGTTCCGTGTCACGCTGCTCGACAAGCGCAATTTCCACCTGTTCCAGCCCCTGCTCTACCAGGTTGCGACCGGTTCCCTGGTCATCGGCGACATCGCCACCCCGCAACGCGTGGTGCTGCGACGTTACAAGAACGTGCAGACACTGATGGCGACGGCTTATGACATCGACCCTTCGCGCAAGACGGTTTATTTCGAGGGCGGGGAAACCGATTACGACACGTTGATTGTCGCCACCGGCGTGAAGCACCATTATTTCGGCAAGGATCACTGGCGTGACTATGCGCCCGGCCTGAAGACGGCTGAGCATGCCCTGGAAATGCGCCGGCGTATCTTCAGTGCCTTCGAGCGTGCGGAACTGGCCTCCAACCCGGAACAGCGGCAGTCGCTGCTGACATTCGTCGTGGTCGGCGGCGGCCCCACCGGTGTCGAGCTAGCCGGCGCGCTGGCCGAGCTGGCACATCGCACCATGGTCAAGGACTTCCGCAGCATCAATCCGCGCGAGGCCAAGATCATTCTCATTGAAGGCACGCCGCATGTGTTGCCGCCCTATCCGGAGACGCTCCGGACCAAGGCGCGCCGCCAACTCGAGGCGCTTGGCGTGACCGTGATCACCGATGCCATTGTCGAGGACGTGGGTCCCGGTCAGGTGCGCATGCGCATTGGCGACCATATCGAGACGATTGCCGCGGAGACCGTGTTATGGGCAGCCGGCGTCAAGGCCTCGGCGTTTGGTGAAGTGCTGGCCAAACGCACCGGCGTGTCGCTGGATCGCGCCGGCAAGGTCCTGGTGGATACCGACCTGTCGCTGCCGCAGTACCCCGACATATTTGTCACGGGCGACCTGGCCCATGTGAAGCAGGCCAGTGGCCAGCCGGTGCCCGGCGTTGCGCAGGGCGCCATCCAGCAGGGCCGCTACGTCGCGCGCCTGCTTAAGCGCCGGCATCGGGGCCAGGCCACCAAGCCCTTCCGCTATTTCGACATGGGCTCGATGGCCGTGATCGGTCGCAACAAGGCCGTCGGCGACTTGCGCATCGTCAAGCTCAGCGGCATCCCGGCCTGGTTCGTCTGGGCT
>JBFKCG010000237.1:0-3543 GCA_041620675.1 Nevskiales bacterium | reverse complement strand
TGTGCGCCGGACTGCAGATCCACGTGGAAGATGGCAGCTATGACCATGATGCCTTCAGGCCGTGGCGCCTGCAGGCGCTGGCTTTCAAGGCCTTGCGACAGGAGTGCAAGGACTATCCTTTGTGGCGGGATTTTCCCTACGAGTATGAGCGCGACCGACTGGCCATTGACCTGATCAATGGCAGCGAGCTGCTGCGGCAATGGGTGGATGACCCGGCGGCACAGCCAGGCGATCTGGACAAGCTCACACTGGCGGATGAGGCGGCCTGGCTTGAGGCGCGTGAAGACTTCCTGCTCTATCGATGAGTCCCCGACCGAAGTAGGGTGACGAGTCACCCGCCAGATGGGTGCGCTCTAATCCGACCGGACTCGTCTGCGCAGCTAGGCTTCGATATCCGGACGCGTGGACACACTCTGTGCCAGGCCCCGCGGCAGCCTGGGCTCCTGCCAACGAGCACTGGCGAAGGCAGACATGGCCGACCGAATGCTATGGGCCAGACGCTCGGGAAGCGCCTGCCGGCGCTTGTATTTCACCTCGAAGATGTCCTTGTCCTTGCTGGCGGCCAACAGGTAGTCATCGCTGGTCTGGATGCTGTCCACCAACTTGCGCTCGAGTGCGCGACTGCCGTACCAATGCTCGCCCGTCGCAACTTTCTGCATGTCCAGCTGGGGCCGGTTGTCCAGGACGAAAGCCTTGAACAGGGTGTGGGTGTCTTCCAGCTCCTCGCGGAACTTGGCGCGGGCGGCTTCCGTGTTCTCGCCAAACAGGGTCAGCGTGCGCTTGTATTCACCCGCAGTGTGTAGCTCAAGGTCAACCTTGTGTTCCTTGAGGAAGCGGTTGAAGTTCGGCAGCTGCGCGACCACGCCAATCGAGCCTATGACGGCAAATGGCGCGGCAATGATCTTGTCGGCGACGCAGGCCATCATGTAGCCACCGCTGGCGGCGACTTCATCCACGGCAGCGGTCAGGCGGATGCCCGCGCTGCGCAGTCGCTTGAGCTGGGAGGCGGCCAGGCCATAGGTGTGTACCATGCCGCCGCTGCTTTCCAGTCGCAGCAGGACTTCATCATTGGGGCGTGCAACCTGCACCACCGCGCTGATTTCCTCACGCAGGTTTTCCACGTCCGAGGCACGGATGTCGCCGTCAAAACCAAGCACAAACACGCGGGGCCGCGGTGCCTTGCCAAGCTTTGCCGCCTTGGCGCGCTGCTTGTGCTCGGCCTTGCGTGCCTTCAGGTAGGCCTTGCGCTCATGTTCGCTGAGCAACTCGTGGTTGAGGACGTCGGCCATCTGCTCAAAGCGGCGGTTAAGGTTCTTGACCTCCAGGTGCTCGCTGGCAAATTCCCGCGCATGACGGATGGTGTTGAACAGCAGGCCAATGACCACCGCGATGGCGACGACGACGGTGACGGCCTTGGCCAGAAACAGGCCATATTGGAGGAAGTACTCAAGCACAGGGTTAACTCCGACGGTCAGGCGAGATTGTTGGAAGACGGGCCGAATTCTAGCACTAGCTGGCACCTTGGCTTTCGACAGGGGTGCCCGGGACCTGTTCCGCTCGAGTGCGGTGCAGCTCATAGATGCCAAGCAGGGCCGGGACCAGCAGCAGGACCAGGAAGGTGGCAAAGCCCAGTCCAAAGCACAGGGAGACCGCCATCGGGATCAGGAATTGCGCCTGCAGCGAGGTTTCAAACAGCAGCGGGGTCAGGCCGGCGATGGTCGTCAATGAGGTCAGCAATACGGCGCGAAGGCGTAGGACCGAGGCCTCGATCAGTGCGCTTTCCACGCTCATGCCTTTTTCGCGCAGCTCCTTGTAGAAATTCACCAGTACGATGGCATCGTTGACGACAATGCCGGACACCGCGAACAGTCCAAACAGCGAGACGATGGTCAGGTCGAGGCCCATGGCCCAGTGACCGAAGATCGCACCGGTAAGGCCAAACGGGATCATGCACATCACCACCAGTGGCCAGCCATAGGAGCCAAACACCGCGCCCAGCACGATGTAGATCAGCATCAGGCCGAGCCAGACGCCCAGCATCATGTCCCCGAGTGTCTCGCTCTGGTCCTCGGCACGGCCCTCGAACTGGTAATCAACCCCGTAGCGCTGGACCAACTCAGGCAGTACGGATTTGGCCAGCTCGGCGTTGATCAGGGTCGGGTTGTTCTCGGTTTCGTCCACGTCTGCCGAAACCTTGACCGCCAGCTTGCCACTGCGATGGCGCAGTGTCTCGAAACCACGATTGGCTGAGAGTTCGACCACGCTGGACAGCGGGACGGTACTGCCGTTTGCCAGCACGATCGGTAGCGAGTCGAGGCTGGCCAAGGTGCTGCGCTGCGAATCCGGCAGCATGATCCGCACCTCAACCTCATCGCCAAGATCCTGGAATATCTGCACAAGGCGCCCGTCATAGGCTGAGCGCAACTGGTTGCCGACGTCGCTGACGGTCAGGCCAAGCCCTTCGCCCTGCGGGGTGAGCTTGTAGATGATTTGCTCGCGACCATACGGGGTGTCGTCACTGATGGCATAGACGCCCTTGCTGCTGCGCAAGGACGCGGCCAGATCTTCGGCCGCCGCTTTCAGCACGTTGATGTCATCGCCGCGCAGCCTCACTTCGATGTCACGTCCAGGTGGTCCGCCCGTGGGTGAATACATCTCGAAGTTTTCCACGCCGGCTGGCAACTCGATCAGGCTTTTCCAGTGGTTCATGAAATGCTCATTGCGCACTTCGCGGTGATCGGCGGCAATGAGTTCCAGTCGCAACATGGCATAACGATCACCCGTTCGCGTGAACTGGCCATCGTCGACGTAATTGCGGCCTCGCTCGGTGACGGCCGTGACGATGAGATCACCGCCAAGCTCCTTTTCCGTGCGATACAGGCCTTTTTCGAGCTTTTCGAGATAGGCATCAATCCGGTCCGTTGGCGTACCGGCGACAAAGGTGAGGTTGGCAATGATGACCGGGTTCTCGGGAGTCGGAAAAAATACGAAGGGCAGGCGTCCGCTATTGAGCAGGCCAATGGCGATCATCAAGGTGCCAATGGCGATGGCCAGTGTGCTCAACCGGTGCCTGACAGCCCAGGTGGCCAGGGGGCGAAAACGCAGCTCGCGAAAATCATCAAAGCGCTGGTCAAGCCAGCGGCGAACCTTGCTTGGCTGGCCGTGGTGCATGCGCGAGAAGGTGCTGCGCAGGTGGGCTGGCAGTATCAGGAAGCACTCCGTGAGCGAAGCGATCAATACGCAAATGACGACCAGTGGGATGCTGAACATGATCTCGCCGATGATGCCGCCGATCATCATGAGCGGCAGGAAGGCGGCGACCGTGGTCATCGAGGAACCCAAGACCGGGATCACCATGCGTCGGGCGCCGCCCTCTGCCGCCGTCAGCGGGGGTTCGCCTTTTTCGTAATGGGTGAGGGCATCCTCGCCGACCACGATCGCGTCATCGACGATGATGCCCAGTGCCATGATCATCGCGAATAGCGTCACCATGTTGATGCTGCCACCCACCAGCCACAACACGGCCAACGTGGCCATGAAGGC
>JBFKCG010000236.1:0-3568 GCA_041620675.1 Nevskiales bacterium | reverse complement strand
TAGTCCTGTTTGGCGCGACCGGCTTCACGGGTGGCTTGACTGCCGAGTACCTGGCACAGCAGCCCGGCCTCGCGCCCTACCGCTTCGCGCTGGCGGGCCGGAATCGGCAGAAACTGGAGACCGTAAAACGCCAACTGGCCAGCCTCAATCCGGTCAACGAGCGCATCGGCCTGATCGAGGCCGACAGCAATGACGCCGAGGCACTCGCGAATCTGGCACGACAGACCAAGGTCGTGATATCCACGGTGGGTCCCTATATTGAATATGGCGAAGCCCTGCTCAAGGCCTGCGCCGAGGCCGGCACCGACTACGTCGACCTGACCGGCGAGCCAGAGTTCGTCGAGCGCATGATGCACGCCTACGGCGAGGCCGCGCGCAAGAGCGGTGCCCGCATCGTCAACAGCTGCGGCTTCGACAGCATCCCGCATGATCTCGGCGCGTTGTTCACGGCACGCCAGCTGCAGAAGGATGCACCGATCAGCATCGAGGGCTTCGTACGCGCCAAGGGCAACTTTTCTGGTGGTACGTTCCATTCCGCCGTGATCGGCATGTCACGCATCCGCGAGTTCCAGCGCTGGAAAAAAAGCGTGAAGTCCAGTCAGGACAAGAAGAAGAAAACGCGCAAGCTGCCAATGCGGATCGGCTATCGCAAGGAACTGGAGTCCTGGGTCGTGCCCATGCCGACCATCGACCCGATCGTGGTCTTGCGCTCGGCGCAAGCCTTGCCAGCGGACTACGGCAGCGACTTCGCTTATGCGCATTACATGCAGGTCAAGAAGGCCTCGACCGTCGCCGCCATCATGGGCGGTATCGGCGGGCTGGTGATGGCAGCGCAACTCAAGCCACTCCGCGAGGCCGTGCTGAAGATCAAGAAGCCAGGCGAAGGTCCAAGCGCCGAAGAGCGCGAGAAAGGCTGGTTCCGTGTCCGTTTCATCGGAAGCAGCGGCGATCATCGCGTGGTAGTGGATGTCAGCGGCGGCGATCCCGGCTATGGCGACACTGCCAAGATGCTGGCCGAATCCGCACTATCTCTGGCGCTGGATAAACTGCCGGATACTCGTGGCTTCGTCACCCCGGCCATCGCCATGGGCGATGCCTTGACCGCACGCCTGCAGAAGGCGGGCATGAAATTCGAAGTGGTGGATAAGGACTGACACTAATAAAGCCGGCAGGTTTCCCTGCCGGCTTTTGATCTTCTAGTGCTTGGCTAGTTGCAGCCAGTAGATCCCGGATACTTGCTTTCATCCTTGACCACCACATCCCTGATCCACTTCTCGATCAGGGCATGGCCTTCCACGTCCACCACGCTGCGTGCCAGCGGTGGCATGCGCGCCGCAGGTGATGTGGCGGTGGGCCCGATACGGAACGGCATGATGGAATCCGCGACATTGCCCGGATGGATGTCGTAGGTACGGCCGCCGTTGCCTTCCTGGCCGGTGGCGGTCGGCTTCTTGCAGATACCGAATTTCTGGTCCACTGGGTTGAGTGAATCCAGGTACATGCCGGTATTGGCGGCAAAGCCACGCGAGTTGTGGCAGTGCTGGCAGTTCACTTCCAGCCAGGCCCGTGCGCGCGCCTCGACATCCTGACCCGAGTTGGCGGTGAAGCCCGAATCACCCGGCTTGTTGAAGGTCGGAACACGCTCGGCATTAGCCGCGATCTGGGTGGTCTGATTCACGCCCAAGTCGGACGGGCAACCGCCCATTAAGCCCTTGTCACACCAGTACTGGATCTGGTTCTTGCCCAGCACCTCATGTGCACCCTGCTGGGTCGGCAGGTTGGACTCTGACTTGTAAGGCCTGTTCAGGAAACGCACCTTGGGGCCGATGGGCGCCGAACCGGTGTCGACATCCTCATTGGCGTGGCAGCTCAGGCACTGGTTGCCATCCGGAATTTGGTACTTGTCAGTCGAGCCCGTGTGCCTGACGCCGGAATCCACGTCGGTGATATCCCAGGACACCGTTGAGACGCCGCCCCCCAGCGTAAGACGGGCAACACGCTTGCCGTCCTCCACACCCCAGATGTAGGGCAAGCCATCCCAGCGCTTGATGCCACGTGAGTTCTCACGCTTGATCAGCAGGCGGGTTTCGACCGAGGTCAGCGTATTGGATCCCTCATTCGCAAAGGCAAAGGTCTTGGCGATGATGGTGCCCACCGGGAACTGGATGGTGGTATTGGGGCTGTTGGCAGAACCCACCTGGTAGGTCGCTGCGTTGCCTGTCGGTACGTACAGCACACGGTACTTCACCGAATAATCGGAGAAGAGCTTGCTGGTCAGTGCAAACGGCACGCCGCGTCCGTTGGGCGCGCTGGTCGGATCCTCGGGGTTGCTGAACAGCTTGTACTGATCCAGCGTCGGGCAATTGACTGAGAAGGCTGCCTCGTTGACCTGGCCCACTGGCACTGTGGCATTACACAGCTGATTAATCACCTCGTTGCTGGGCTGAGGATCAAAATTGCCACTGCGCACGAATGGCGGGATCACCACCGGCGGCAGCGCTGGCAGGTTGCTGCCATATTTCACTGGGCAGTTATGCGCCGACATGTCGAGGACTGACGGGAACTGCGCCAACGCGGCGGGATCCAGGCGCTCCTCGACCACCAGCTCCAGCCCTTTCAGGCCATTGAAGTTGGCAAAGGCCAGGCTGTCGGCGCTGAAATCGTTGTCCGCATCAATGCAGGAAGCCCACCAGTCGGGAACGATGCGCGCATGCGGCGAGCTTGGCTGGAACTTGTAGGCGTTGTACTGACTGTTCTGGCCATTGAACTTGCAGTTCGGGTTCGGGTGGTCGTTGGTATACAGCGGCTTGCCGCGTGAATCCTTCGGCACGTCCTTGCCCTGCTTGTCCTTCGGATAGGGGCAATCCGAGATAGGGTGGTACACATCCAGTAGGCCATCCCAGACGATGTGGGCACCACGGAATCCCGCTGCCGCCCTGAAGCAGTTGGCTGGGTCATTGCCAGCACAGGCAGCCGCAATCAGGCCCGCACTTGCCGTGCCGCAAAGCGCGGCATTGCGCGGATCAAGGCAGGCCGCCTGGTTCTTCAGGCCGACTACCGCCGGCAGGAACTTGACCAGGTCTTGCGACTGGATGTTCTTGAGGGTTGGCAGGGGCAGGGCGTTGCCGTTATTGCGGAAGGTGTTACGGAAGATGTGCACGCCTTCCGTGTACCAGTCGATGCGGCGCTCGCTCGGGCGGTCACCCGGCGGGAACAACTCGTAGCTGGCGTGGATGATGCCGCCCGTGTTGTTGTTCTCGAACAGGTTGTCGAAGATATCAATGCGGTCGTAGGACAGCGTGATCATGCCGCTGCCGGGTGGCACGTTGCCGACGAAGCCGCCACCGGTGAAGTTATAGGTATTGTTGTTGCGCGAGATATTACCGTACATGCGCGATTTGTCGCCGTACTGGCGCAGGCCATCCAGGTCGTAGATCAGGAAGCCACCGGTGTTACATTCGGCGAGGTTGTTCTGGTATTCGCCGCCCACGACGTTTTCGATCTCGAAGCCGAATACGTTGTAGGCCGCACGGCTGTTCTTGATGATGGCGGTGTTGGTCTGGCCAAC
>JBFKCG010000235.1:0-3609 GCA_041620675.1 Nevskiales bacterium | reverse complement strand
TGATGCCCGGCGGCTCCTGCGCCAATCCATTCGCGACGATGGCATGGTGACCATGGCCGACATTGAGCGTGTGCTCAAGATCAAGCACCAATCCATGGCGGATACCGGCATGCTCGACCTTGAGCTGGATTGTGGCAGTTTTGCAGATGTCGGCGGCCAGAAAAGTCTCAAGCGCTGGCTGGAGCTCCGACGCAAGGTCTTTCTCAACCCAGCCGCTGGTAATGGACTGGACGTACCCAAGGGGATCCTGCTATTGGGCGTTCAGGGCGCAGGCAAGAGCCTGGCCGCCAAGGCGGTGGCAGGCAGCTGGGGTCTGCCTTTGTTGCGCCTGGATTTTGCCTCGCTCTACAACAAGTTCCATGGCGAAACCGAACGCAACCTGCGCGACAGCCTGAAGATGGCCGAAGCGATGGAGCCTTGCGTGCTGTGGATAGACGAGATCGAGAAGGGCCTGGCACCGGATGGTGGCAGCAGTGATGGCGGTGTTTCACGCCGCGTGCTGGGTACCTTGCTGACCTGGATGACCGAGCGCAAATCGCGCATCTTCCTCGCGGCGACGGCTAACGACATCTCCCAGCTTCCCCCGGAGTTGCTGCGCAAGGGACGGTTCGACGAGATCTTCTTCGTGGACTTGCCCGGGCAGGATGTGCGCGAGGACATCTTCCGGATTCACCTCAAGCGCCGCCAGCTCGATGACGCGCGCTTCGATATTGCGGCACTGGCGGTGGCGTCCGATGGGTTCTCAGGCGCCGAGATCGAACAGGCCATCGTGGCGGGCATGTATGAGGCCCAGGCGCGCGGTGAGGCGCTGGACGCATCGCATATCCTCGATGAGGTCGCCCGTACCCGCCCCTTGTCGGTGGTGATGTCGGAGAAAATTGCCGAGCTGCGAGCCTGGGCCGCTGAACGGACTGTGCCTGCCAACTAGCCTGGCCGAATGGAATCCGGCATCGCCATCAGGCTGTCACTGGCCAGAATGGGGTTACCCGTCTCGCGATAGATTGCCTGCCATTGCCTGAATCCGGCCATCCGGCCGGATTGCCAAGGGTGGAAGCCGGGCAGGTAATAGGCCAGATAGTGCGGCAACAGGCGCGTCATGACCCCACGCGGGCCATACAGCCACCACAGGCCCTTGAGCCAGATCTTCCAGCGCGGGCGCAGTCCATCGACCTTGAACATGTGGTTCATCGTCATGAACACGAAGAACGGGAAAAGCATGGATTCCAGCACCATGCCAAGCACGCGGGTGAAATAGCCCACGCCGGCTGCGCCTTTCATCACGTCATAGGCAACGGCCTTGTGCTCGATTTCCTCGATGGCGTGCCAGTAGAAGAGGGCGCGCATGCGCGAGTCCACACGGCTGAAGAGTTCGCGATTGCCGAGGAACGCATGCGCCATGATTGCCGTCAGGTGTTCAGCGGCGGCGGTCATGGCAAGGGTCAATGGCTTGGGAATGTGGGCGCGCCACCAGCGAATGGTGTCATGCGTGCGTTTCTCAATGATGTCGGTACGGATGCCCTGTGCTGCCAGCCGCTCGTTATAGCGATCATGCTGCATGCCATGCTGGGCTTCCTGGAAGATGAAATGCCTGACCTGTTCCTGCAGGCGGGAATCGCTCACTTTTTCACGATAGTCCCGCACGCATTCGATAAAGAAGCGCTCACCCTCGGGGAACAGGGTCGACATGGCATCAAAGAATCGCGTCTTGAAAGGATCACCGTCATACCAGTATTTCGGGATATCGCCCGCAAGCCCGAAATCAAGGTTCGCCCTTGGTACGACATCAGGCCGTAAGCTGGCCTCATGCTGATTACGATCGCTGTCGTGGTTCATGCTGGTTCCTGCCTGATTACGGTTGTGCGACCAGGGCATTGCCGGCGGAGATGGGATCTTTGCCTGAGGCTTCAAAGGCTCGGGTCCAGCGCTGGTAAATTTCCATGTCACCGAGTTTCCAGGGGTGAAAGCCGGGCAGGAAATAGGCGAGGTAATGCGGCATCAGCCGCGGATACATGCCACCCCAGCCATACAACCACCACAGGCCGCGGGCCCATAAGCCGACGCTGTTCCGGATGCCGTCCGCCCTGAACATTTGCTTCATGATCATGAAGACATGGAAGGGGAAGGAAAAGGTGGTGAACATGAAGCTGGCAATGCGGGTGAAATAACTGGCCTTGGCCACTTTCTTGAGTACATCAAAAGCCACGGCCTTGTGTTCGATTTCCTCGACCGCATGCCAGGCGTACATGGCCCGAATTCGCGGATCCGCTTTATCCATGATGCCGCTGGAGAAGAAGCCATGCGCCATCAAGGCGGTCAGGTGTTCGGCGGCGGCAGTCTGGCCCAGCGTGAACTTGCGTGAAAAGCGCCCACGGAACACATCGAACATCAGGTGCTTCTGGAACCTGAGGTGTGAGTCCACATCAATGCCCTGTTGCCTGAGGCGATTATTGAACTGGGTATGCACTATGCCGTGCTGGCCTTCCTGGTAAATGAAGTCCTTGACCTGTGCCGCGAGCACCGGATCGGTGATCTGGTCACGAAAGTCACGCACGCAGTGAATGAAGAATTTCTCCCCTTCGGGGAAGGTGAGCGACATCGCGTCGAAAAACCGGGTCTTGAACGGGTCGTTGTCGAGCCAGTATTTCGGGATGTCACCATCCAGGCCAAAATCAGGACCCTGGCGCGGAACGATGGCTGTGCTGGAGGGGGTATGTTGCGGTGTTGATCCCATTGGGCATATCCGTCGGTGACAAAGCTGCTGGATAAAATCTAGTCCCTGCCAAGGGTGGCGGCTATGACGGCAAACGACGGTAGGGAACATCTGGCGACAGGCGTTAAGTGCCTGTTGATGCTTGGAAATTGACTATTCCACGACCTTCGCATGGCTGCGAAAACGGCTGGGAGACACACCACTCCAGCGCTTGAAGGCCCGCGTGAAGCTACGGCGATCAGAGAATCCAAGATGTTCGCTCAACTCCTCCAGATTGCCAGTACCCTGCTGCAGGCTGGCCATGGCCGCCCTGTAGCGTGCACGGTCGTGAACCTCGGCAAAACTCACACCTTCCTCGCGCAAGCGCCTTTGCAGGGTGCGAGGGTGCAGGTTTAGGCTTTTGGCAATGGCCTCGATACCCTGCCGAATCAGGCTGCTGTCGTTTGCATAGAGGCTATCAATGCTGGCAGCAAGTCCCGCACGACGTGGTTGCTGGCGCAGTAGCTGGTCGGCGCGGTATTCGGCTTGCCTGTGCAGCGCGGGAAAGCCACCCTCAAGTGGGAGATCAAGCAGCCTGCGATCAAAGATTAATTCGTCACGTGCCTGCGCAAACCGAACCGGCATCCGGAAGTGCTGTTCATAAATGGCTGCGTAGGGCGGCGCGATATGGCGGAAATGGAGTTCACCCAGATTGGCCTGCTCGCCCATCAGGCCGCGTGCGAATTTCAAAATTGAGGCAAAAGTCGTTTCACAAAAGTACGGTTTGATATCTGTGGCTGCCTGCGGGCTGCCCTGAGTCAGTAGCACGAGGTGGGCAGTCGTGGCTTTTTCTTCCAACCTGACGTCAAGCATCGGATTGATAAGTTCACGCACCCACTCAAAGACCCGCGAGGCCTCGC
>JBFKCG010000234.1:0-3615 GCA_041620675.1 Nevskiales bacterium | reverse complement strand
TCGCACCTGGGACTGGCTGATTACACGACGCGGATGCTGCCGGAAGCCTTGGACAGTGTGCGTGAAGACAGTGGCGAACCGGAAGTCACGCTAATGGGCTACTGCATGGGTGGCTTGTTCTGCCTGGTCTATGCCGGTTGGTCGCATGACAGCCAGATCCGCAATATCGTCACGATCGCGAGCCCGATTGACGCACATCAGGCCGGCATCGCCGGGCGCCTGTTCGAGGTCATGAACAAGCCCCTGCGGCTTGCGGCGCGTTACGTGCCCATGAAACTAGACGACATCAATCCAAAATACCTGAGGATTCCCGGCTGGATGTCATCGATTGCGTTCAAGCTGACCAATCCGATGGGTAGCGTGCAGGGCTATATCGACCTGCTGATGAACCTGTGGGACCGTGAATACATCACCGAATACCAGACCATGTCGAGATGGTTCAACAAGATGCACGACTATCCCGGCGGGATCATCCAGGATTTCGTGTTGCGGGTGGGCCTTGATAACCAGCTGGCCAAGGGCAACGTCAAGCTGGGCAATGAGAACAAGGC
This sequence comes from Nevskiales bacterium, assembly GCA_041620675.1. GTDB lineage: Bacteria > Pseudomonadota > Gammaproteobacteria > Nevskiales > DATLYR01 > DATLYR01. Next base: position 3,064 of record JBFKCG010000234.1, on the reverse strand, counting down.
GCTGCTGGATCGCATTGACTGCTCACTGCTGGCCATTGCCGGCAAGACTGACAAGATCGTGACGCTGGAGGCCGCGCGCAAGGTGATGGATATCGTGGCTTCGACGGACCGTGACTTCATCGTGGCGCCGGGTGGGCATGCGGGCGTATTTGCTGGCAGCAAGGCACCGGGAACTACCTGGCTTTTTGCCGCGGACTGGTTGTCGACGCGGTCAGACTGAACACGCAGTCAGGCAGAGTTCAAGCCTCTTTGAACGGGATGACAGAGTCTTTGGATTGGACTGAGAAAGCCTGTGCGGGCTAGGCAGCCATCCTGGACTTGCGCTGCCGGGGCATGGGCGTCGGCTGTGGCTCCCCGGTAAGCGCCGAACTCTGGGCGAGGAAGCGACCCAATTCCCAGACAAACTTGCGCGGCGAATCCAGGATGACGGCATGGCCGCAGTCCTCGAAGCAGACCACGTTCGCATGCCTGACCTGGGACTTGATCCAGATCTGTCCGGGGGCGGGGTACAGGCGCGATTCCATGCCCACCATCACCGTCATCGGCACATCAATCTTGGCCAGTGACTCACGCATGTCATAGTCGCCATCCAGGTAACCACGCATCACGTCCAGGTAGATGGGCCAGTTGTCGGGTGGCATCAGGCGGCGTGCAATGCTTTCGTTCCTGAAGATCAGCTTGAGGCCGACGTTCAGTGGCAACTTGTGGAAGGAATCGCCCATGAACTGAGCCAGAGCACGCCAGACTTGGGCACGGACACTGGGATCCACGTCCTGCCAGGGCGCATCGCGGCCTTGGGATTCCATCAGCGAGATCAACTCGCGGAACTCATCGGTGCGTCGTTCGTGGTCTTCACCGAACAGCCCCCACCGCCAGCCCTTGGTGTTGCGTGCCATTGGGGCCTGGTCAATATGCATGTAGGCCTTGATCCGATCGCTGCCATATCGGCGCAGGTACTGCATGCCGGTGAAGGCGCCCATGGAAATCCCACCCAGGTGGACTCGCGCGAGCCCAAGCCCGTTCAGTAGGTCCTGCACGTCGTCAGCGTAATTGCTGAGCAGGCAGTCCTGGTTCAGGTTGAGATGATGCGACTTACCGAAGCCCCGCAGGTCCGGCAGGATGAAGCGATAGCGCATGGCCAATGGCGTGACAAAAGGCAGCCAGTGCGCGGCGCGCATGCCAAAGCCATGTAACAGAACCACAGGGGGGCCTCGACCGATATCGAGGTAGTGGAGTGTGTTTTCGTCACGCACTTTAATGTAAGGCATGCCCTACACTGCATGATTTTTTGCTGCTGTGCAATAGTGAACATACATCATGTATGGGGTCTTCCCTGACAGGCACTACTACCCATAGTGGTCCCTGTCGCCATGCTGTATTGGCTTGGCTCTCTCTTGTGGATAGAGCTGAATCGATTGAGGCCGATTTGCTGGCTGGTTAGGCAAGTTTTCCCAGTCTGGCTTTCAATTGCCCGAATATCGGCGCAAGGCCTCATCTATCCTGACTATCACCGGTTTTTTGTTCGTCTTGCCTGGCGGATAATGCCGGCATGCAGAGGCAACTGGAACTGACGGGTCGTCATGCCAACCGGGTGGTGGAAGCAGGCGCACTGCATCCGGCGGTGTCGGGCTGGTTTACGGAACGCTTTGGTCAGCCAACTGAGGTGCAGCGCCAGTCTTGGGCGGTTACGACGCTGCATGAGCCCGCCCTGATTGCTGCCCCCACGGGTTCCGGTAAAACCTTGGCAGCCTTCATGGCAGCGCTCAACGATCTGGTGCTGGAAGGCCTGGAGCAGGGACTGTCTGAAGAAGTCCACGTCTTATATGTCTCGCCCCTCAAGGCGCTATCCAACGACATCCAGAAGAACCTGCAGGAACCACTGGCAGGCATCCGCGCCAAGCTGATCGAGCAGGGCCATCCCGATGTGGACATCCGCGACGCGGTGCGCACCGGTGATACCAGCGCGGCCGAGCGAGATCGTATGCGGCGTTCGCCCCCACACATCCTGGTCACCACGCCAGAATCGCTGTTCATCCTGCTGACCTCTGACTCCGGCCGTGCCATGTTGTCGCGCGTGCGCTCTGTGATCGTGGATGAGCTGCACGCTATGGCCGGCAGCAAGCGCGGCGCACATTTGATGCTTTCCCTGGCGCGCCTGGATGCGCTGTGCCGTGCCAATGGTCATGCCACGCCGGTGCGAATTGGCCTGTCAGCAACACAGAAACCCCTTGAGCGCATGGCTGCGTTCTTGATGGGGGACACAATAAAAGCCTGCCATATCGTGGACACTGGTCATGTGCGCCGACGTGATCTGGCGCTGGAGTTGCCGAATTCCCCGCTGGAAGCAGTGATGGCCAACGAAGTATGGGCCGAACTCTATGATCGGCTGGCCGAGTTGGTGGCCGAGCACAAGACCACGCTCATCTTCGTCAATACCCGACGCCTGACCGAGCGCGCAGCGCGACACCTTGCGGAACGCCTGGGCGAGGAACATGTCGCCGCCCACCATGGCAGCCTGTCCAAGGAGCATCGGCTCAAGGCCGAGCAGCGGCTCAAGGCCGGCGAGCTACGGGTGCTGGTCGCCACCAGTTCGCTGGAACTGGGCATTGATATCGGGGACGTGGACCTGGTCTGCCAGCTGGGTTCGCCGCGCTCGATTGCTGCTTTCCTGCAGCGCGTGGGACGTTCCGGCCATGCCGTTCGTGCGACGCCCAAGGGACGGCTGTTCCCGCTGTCGCGTGATGATCTGGTTGAATCTGCCGCGTTGCTGGATGGTGTGCGCCACGGCGAGCTGGACCAGATCATCGTGCCCGACAAGCCACTGGACGTACTGGCACAGCAGATCGTGGCCGAGGTTGGATGTCGAGAGTGGGGCACGGAAGAATTGTTTGATCTGTACCGACGCGCCTGGAACTATCGCGACCTGACGCGGGATGAATTCGACCGCGTGGTAGAAATGCTGGCCGAGGGTTTCTCCACCCGTCAAGGTCGGCGCTCGGCACACATCCACTTCGATGCCATCAATGGCCGTTTGCGTGCGCGCAAGGGCGCGCGCCTGACGGCC
>JBFKCG010000233.1:0-3615 GCA_041620675.1 Nevskiales bacterium | reverse complement strand
GTTTGATTTTTCAGGTTTCTGGGTCGAATTCATGGGCTTATTGTACCGCGAAGGCGGCGGTACCCATGTCCCGCTCAGGGGACCAGGATCAGCTTGCCCGTCGCCTTACGCGTCAATAAGTCATTCATGGCCTCTGCGGCTTGGGCCAACGGGTATGTACGTGAAACCGGGGGAGTAAGCCTGCCCTCTGTATACCATTGAAATAGCTGGACAAAATTGGCCATGTTCAGCTGGGGCTCTTTCATCACGAACTGGCCCCAGAAGACACCGACCACCGAGCACCCTTTGAGCAAGGCACGGTTAATGGCCAAACTTGGGATGGTGCCGCTGGCAAAACCCACGACCAGAATCCGGCCATTCCAGTTAATGCAGGACATGCACTGGTCAAACAAGTCGCCGCCGACCGGATCGTAGATCACGTCCGCGCCCTTGCCACCCGTCAGCTTTTTAACCTGTTCCTTGAGGTTGCCTTCCGTGTAATTGATGAGCTCATCCGCGCCATGCTGCCTGCAGATCGCCAGCTTCTCGTCACTGCCTGCGGCCGCAATCACGCGTGCGCCCATGATCTTGCCCAGTTGTACCGCAGCGAGGCCTACCCCGCCTGCCGCACCCAACACCAGCAGGGTCTCGCCAGCCTTGAGGTCAGCGCGCTGCTTGAGCGCATGGTACGAAGTGCCATAGATCATCGGAAATGCAGCAGCCGAATTGAAGTCCATTCCTTTCGGGATTGGCATGGCAGCACCAGCCGGTGCCACCAGTTGCTCAGCGTAGGCACCCCAGGTAATCACGCCAGCGACATGGTCGCCCGGCCTCAGGTGCTTGATATCGGCACCGACCTCAATAATCTCGCCGGCAAACTCGCCGCCCGGCGTGAACGGCGGATCAGGCCGGAATTGATACTTGCCCTGAATAATGAGTGTGTCCGGGAAATTGACGCCAACGGCCTTGACTGCCACACGGACAGCACTTTTGCCCATTGACTGCGGCTGCACCTCTTCGTAAACCAGGCTTTCAGGCGGTCCAAATGATTTACAAACAATTGCCTTCATCAAACATTCCTCGGAATTATTGCTTGTTGAAGTTAATTCAACTATCCACAGTTAGGGGGAGCTAGAACGGAATGTCATCGTCCAGCGTTTCACCCGCCGACTCTGCCATAGGCCGGCCCTTGGCTCGACCCGCAGTCGGTCGCGAGGAAGTTGGCTCATCGTCGTAACTAGCGGTCGATGCACCACCGCCACCACGACCACCCAGCATCTGCATGTCGCTGACAACAATCTCTGTGGTGTAACGATCCTTGCCTTCCTTGTCCTGCCATTTACGAGTGCGCAGGGAACCTTCGACATAAACCTGGCTGCCTTTACGCAGGTACTCTCCTGCGATTTCAGCCACGCGACCGAAGAACACCACGTTGTGCCACTCGGTCCGCTCCTTCTTCTCGCCAGATTCCTTGTCCTTCCAGTTCTCAGATGTTGCCAAAGTCACGTTGCATACAGCGGAGCCGCTGGGCAGGTACTTCACCTCGGGGTCTTTACCGAGATTGCCGATCAGGATGACCTTGTTGATGCCTTTCGCCATGACGCCTGCCTCCGTTGGCCAGATTCGATCTGTTTATCAGAATGATCGGACCATTATAGGGGTATTTCCCGCCTTGCCTCATTGGGCTTCATAGCAGCGGCAACCAGCAACCACGCCAGTGCCAAAAGCGAGGACAAGGCAAAAACGCCCATATTGCCCAAACTGCCCAGCATATAGCCGCCGAATAGCCCACCAAAAAAAGTCCCCAGGAACTGCAGGCTGGAATATACCCCGAGTGCCGCCCCCCGATGCCCGGCCGGGGCTTGGCGCGAAATCAACGAGGGCAACATTGCCTCAAGCAGGTTAAAGCCGGAAAAGAACACTAATAACAGGACTGCGATTGACCAGAGGCCCTCGTGGAACAAGGCCAGGCCGGCCTGCGCCAGTGCCAGCAGCAAAATGCAGGTCAGAAAAATACGCTTGTGCCAGCCGTCTCGCTCAGTCAGTTTCAGCATCGGCAGCAGGAAACCAATCGAGAGCACCATCACCGGGAGGTACACCTGCCAATGACGGGCCCCCTCCAGGCCACCGTCAAGCAGGGCCAAGGGAACCGCCACGAACAAACTGGTCAGGATGGCGTGCAGGACAAAGATCCCGGCATCCAGACGCAAGAGTTCCTTATTCGACAGGACACGGACAAGTTCACGCCAGGAGTGGGGCTCATCGGACAAAGTGATCGCCGGTGCCGCTGGTACCCAATACACCAATACGGCAATACCCACCAAACCCATCACGGCCGTCAAATTGAAGATTCCCGGCACTGAGATCCAGGCATTGAGCACAGGACCCAGTACCATCGCCAGCAGGAAGCAGGCGCCAATGCTGATGCCCAGTACCGCCATGGCACTGGTCCTGACCTGATCCCGCGTCAGGTCTGCCAATAAGGCATTGATCACGGCACCGATGGCTCCCGCGCCCTGCAGGGCGCGTCCGGCGATAACCCAGTAAATATCATCGGCTTGCGCAGCCACTACGCTGCCCAAGGCAAAAATGATCAAACCCACGATGATGACGGGTTTGCGACCGATGCGATCCGAAGCAAGGCCGAAGGGCAACTGCAATAGTGCCTGCGTCAGCCCATAGATTCCGAGCGCCAAGCCCAGCATCTGGGGAGTCACGGCCTCCAGTTCATGTGCGTAAAGCGCAAACACCGGCAGGATCATGAAAAGACCCAGCATGCGGAGGGCAAAAACAACAGATAAGCCGAGGGTAGCCCGGCGTTCCAGCGGGTTCATGCAGGCAGTCTAGGCAGGCCAAAAGAGGGGCTATGTTAGCAGTTTCCTCGCCGAAATCAGGCCAATTAGCCCGCACAGCGCGTGAAAATGTATTTTGCGGCCATCTACCCCTAAGCCGTATAGTAGTTGGTTGGTTCTATATTTTTTTACGGCTTATGGACAAGATCATTATCCGCGGGGCGCGCACGCATAACCTGCGCAACCTCGACATCGACCTGCCCCGGGACAAGCTGGTGGTCATCACGGGGCTATCCGGGTCAGGCAAGTCCTCGCTGGCTTTCGACACGATCTATGCCGAGGGCCAGCGTCGATACGTCGAATCGCTCTCCGCCTACGCGCGCCAGTTCCTGTCGATGATGGAAAAGCCGGATCTCGATCATATCGAGGGCCTGTCACCTGCCATATCAATCGAACAAAAATCCACTTCGCATAACCCGCGCTCAACGGTTGGTACCGTCACCGAAATCCATGACTACCTGCGCCTGCTCTATGCACGAGTGGGTACACCACGATGCCCGGACCATGGCATTGAGCTCAATGCCCAGACTGTCAGCCAAATGGTGGATACCGTACTCGCACTACCGGATGGCAGCGCCTGGCTGCTGCTGGCGCCGGTTGTGCAGGGGCGCAAGGGCGAATATGCCGATGTATTCGACAAGCTACGCAGCCAGGGCTTCTTACGCGCACGTGTCGATGGCAAGGTCATCGAACTTGAGCAGACGCCCAAGCTGAACCCCAAGCTCAAGCACAGCATTGAGGTTGTGGTCGATCGCTTCAAGGTACGACCCGACATCTCCCAGCG
>JBFKCG010000232.1:0-3632 GCA_041620675.1 Nevskiales bacterium | reverse complement strand
GCGCGTCAAGGTGCCACGCAGCAGCCTGCGTGAAGAAATCCTGCAGATTTGGGCAAAGAACTATGCCCTGTTCTTTGCCTGCGACCAGTACAGCCGCCGGGGCGGAATCCCCATGACCTTCATGGGTGTGCCTGATGCACCAATGCAGGTCGGTGCGCTCAAGTACGCCGTGGATAACCGCAAGCCGCTGGTCTTCACCACACTAATTTATCTGCCCGGCGGAAAGCTCCGATGGGATTGCGAAGGCCCCTTCCCGATCGAAGATCAGCCCGGTGGGCCAGACGCCACCCTACGTTACTATCTCGAACGCTATAACGAATGGATGGGCGAGCGGATCCGGCAGTATCCGGAGCAATACGCCTGGGCACACCGCCGCTTCCCGCGGCATTACTACGAACGTCAGCGCCCCGTGCGCCCTGACTCGCCGGCCGCATAACCCTCAAGCAGTCCCGCCCAGTCCACCTCAGACCAACAGAGACCAATAGATAAGCCCTGCAGCTTCTTCAGCGAGCGCTGTAAGCGCTGCAAGTTTCGCTGCTGCCAAGGCCCGGGAGTGCGAAGACGACCGCGGTCAAAATCAATCAGCCAGAAATTACCTGATTCATCCAGCAGGATGTTATGGGCATTCAGGTCGGCATGATCGAGCCCGACTTCATGGAATCGACGCAGCAACGCACCCAGTCGCTCCCACTCACCACCGGCTAACGCGGCGGTCTGCAGGTGCTGGCTCAACGGAGTCGCCCCTGCAATCCTGAGCGTGATCAGGTCGGCCGAATAGACTAGGCCGTGCCGACACACACGCGCAGCCACCGGTGCAGGCACTGGCAATCCACGCTGATAGAGCGCTTTGGTCAGGTGCCATTCGCGCCAGGCCCGGGTCCTTTCCAGCCCGGTCCACAGGTAATGATCGGTGTTGAATTTGCCGATCAGGCCGCCACGCCGGTAGTGCCGCAGGGCCCACTGTTCCTCGCCCCGCTGTACGAACCAGGTCGTGCCACGCCCGCTTGCCTGCCCGACAAGGGCTGACTGCGCTTCCCAGTACCATGGCTCAAAGCAATGGCTATCCACTTGGAGCATCCGGTCGGCGTCATATACGATGGCGACGCTACCTTCATTCTGTTGTTCTATTCTCATTGCAGAACCGTATGCCTCATTCTCTGCCGCTTGACCAACCACCCCGCTCGCTCTGCGTCCTGCGACTGTCGGCCATTGGCGATGTCTGCCACACGTTGGCAGTCGTCCGCTGCCTGCAGGACGCCTGGCCTGACACTCGTATCACCTGGATTATCGGCAAGCTTGAAGCTGGCCTGGTCGCTGACATCCCCGGGATTGAGTTTATTGTCTACGACAAAGCCAGCGGGCGCGAGGGTCTGCTCAAGATACGGCAGGCACTTCACCAGCGGCAGTTTGACGTGTTGCTGCAAATGCAGGCCTCATTGCGAGCTTCACGTGTGGCCCGCCAGATCAAGGCGGATATCAAGCTGGGTTTCGACTTGGCGCGGGCACAGGATTTTCAATGGCTATTCACCACCCACCGCATCGCCAGGCGGGATCGCCAGCATGTACTGGACGGCCTGTTTGGATTCGCTGAGGCCATGGGGGTAAGCCGGGGAGATTTGCGCTGGGATATCCCACTGCCCGACGAAGCCCGGTCTTTTGCTGCCCAGCAGATACCCGCCGGCACTCAGGCGATGATCATCAGCCCCATGGCCAGCGCCGGCGCCCGGGGTGCCCGCAACTGGCCGCCCGAACACTTCGCTGCCGTGGCCCGTCACGCCCAGGAACAATACGGGCTGAAGATTATCCTGACCGGAGGTCCTTCGGATCGTGAAAAAGCCTGTGGTGCAGCCATTGAAGCTGCCCTGGATACTCCAGTCACCAACTTGATCGGCCGTACCAACCTGAAACAGCTGCTTGCGCTAATTGCACGCTCAAGACTGCTGCTGGGTCCCGACTCTGGGCCCGGTCACATGGCCACGGCCGTCAATACGCCTGTCATCTCCCTGTTCGCAGGGACCAACCCGGATCGTGCCGCGCCTTATCTAAGCCGACCTTGGGCAGTGAACAAGTATCCGCAGGCTCTGCTGGCAGACTGTGGCAAAACCGTTAATCAGGTGAAGTGGGGGCGACGCGTGCGCAACGCTAGCGCCATGCAGTTGATCACGGTCAGCGATGTCACAAGCATGCTTGATCGACTGATGACCGAGACGATCGCAAAGCCAGGCTAACGCACCCGAAAGACCCAAGAAAAAGGCCGGTTGCCCGGCCTTGATCGATCCGACATCTGCTCAGACGAGCGTCAGCCACTCCGGGTGATCGCCCCGCTTGCCACGCACTTGGTCGAGATAGCAGGTTTGCAGCTTCTCGGTGATGGGGCCGCGCGCGCCATTGCCAATGGCACGGTTGTCGAGCTCCCGGATCGGCGTCACTTCCGCTGCCGTGCCGGTAAAGAATGCCTCGTCTGCAACATATACTTCATCACGGGTGATACGTTTCTCGACGCAGGCAATGCCCATCTCGGCTGCCAGCTCAATTACCGTGCGGCGCGTGATGCCATCCAGCGCAGAAGTCAGGTCGGGGGTGTAGAGCTTGCCGTTGGCCACCGTGAAGATATTCTCGGCGCTACCCTCCGCCACGTAGCCATCCACGTCCAGCAGCAAGGCCTCGTCATAACCATCGCGAGAGACCTCGTTGATAGCCATCATCGAGTTCAGGTAGTTGCCATTGGCCTTGGCACGGCACAGGGTCACGTTGACGTGATGACGCTGGAAACTGGAGGTCTTCACGCGCAGCCCTTTCTCGAGTTGCTCGTCACCCAGGTAGCTGCCCCACGGCCAGGCCGCCACCATCACATGTACCGCCAATCCCTTGGCATGCAGGCCCATGCCCTCGGAGCCCAGGAACACCATGGGCCGGATATAGCAGGACGGCAGCTTGTTCTCACGCACGACCTGGCGCTGCGCCTCGTTGATCTGTTCGGGACTAAAGGGGATGGTCAGGCCCAGGATCTTGGCAGAATTGAACAGTCGCTGGGTATGTTCCTTGAGACGAAAGATGGCAGTGCCTTTTGGGGTCTCATAAGCGCGAACGCCCTCGAAACAACCCATGCCGTAATGCAGGGTATGCGTCAGTACATGGACCTTGGCATCGCGCCAGGGCAGGAGCTGGCCATCCAGCCAGATGAAGCCATCACGATCGGCAAACGAAGTCATACGAATACCCTTCAGGACAGATAGGAAGCAGCCAATGAAGCCGCCTATTTGAACATAATTCGGGCGCTCAGGGCACCGGCGCGGCGCTTTTTTGGCGCTGGACGCTCGCCACAACCTGTTCGGGACTGATGTGGCGCAGGCAGTGGTAGTGGCCTAGCGGGCAGGTCCGCTCGAAGCAGGGACTGCACTCCAGCCGCAAGTAGTGAATATCGGCTTTTCCCGTCAATGGGGGGGTGTAGTCCGGGGTGGAAGAGCCATAAATTGCCACCAGAGGGATACCCACCGCGGCTGCGACGTGCATGAGACCAGAATCGTTGGTCACCGCTTGGTGACAAATTGACAGCAGGTCTACCGTATCCACCAACTGGGTGCGTCCGCACAGGTTGACGGCAGTATTGCCGGAACCCATGCGTATTGACT
>JBFKCG010000231.1:0-3636 GCA_041620675.1 Nevskiales bacterium | reverse complement strand
TTCCAGGACGAGGTGGAATTCGCGCAGCTGGGTTTGGTCATCGTCGATGAACAGCATCGCTTCGGTGTGGATCAGCGCATGGCCTTGCGCGCCAAGGGCGTGAAGAATGGCCTGCATCCACACCAGCTGGTAATGACCGCCACGCCTATCCCGCGCACGCTGGCGATGAGTCTGCACGCGGATCTGGATGTATCCGTGATTGACCAACTGCCGCCTGGCCGCACGCCGGTGAGCACAGTCGCCTTGCCGGACTCACGCCGTGCGGAGGTACTCGAGCGGGTGGCCGCCGCCTGCCGAGGCGGGCGCCAGGCCTATTGGGTGTGCACCCTCATCGAGGAATCCGACACGCTGGTGGCGCAGGCCGCAGAAGACACCGCCGCACACTTGCGCGAGGAATTGCCGAATCTTCGTATCGGCCTGGTGCATGGCCGGCTCAAAGCTGGCGAAAAAGACCAGCTCATGCGGGCATTCAAGCTGGGAGAACTCGATCTGCTGGTGGCGACCACCGTCATCGAGGTGGGGGTGGACGTACCCAACGCCTCGCTCATGATCATTGAAAACGCCGAACGCCTGGGCTTGTCGCAACTGCATCAATTGCGTGGACGGGTGGGGCGCGGTGCCACGCAAAGCCACTGTGTGCTGGTGTATCACCCGCCGCTGTCGGAGATGGCAGAGGCACGACTGCGCGTCATGCGCGAGACCACCGATGGCTTCCTTATTGCCCAGCGCGATCTTGAGTTGCGGGGGCCGGGCGAGATACTGGGTACGCAGCAGACCGGGTTAGCACAGCTGCGGGTGGCGGACCTGATGCGTGATGCACCACTGGTGCCGGCGGTGCAGGCAGCAGCGGATCGCATGCTCGACAAGCATCCCAGGCAGGTTCCGCTGCTGCTGCGTCGCTGGTTAGGCGAGCATGGGGGGCAATATGCCAGTGTCTAGGGTGAGCGAAAGACTCCGGCAGTATGCGTTGCTGATGCGACTCGACAAGCCGGTTGGTATTGGCCTGTTGCTGTGGCCCACGCTGTGGGCACTATGGATAGCCGGCGCGGGCCAACCCAATCCGCAAGTCGTCGTGGTATTTGTGCTGGGCGTGTTCCTGATGCGCTCCGCCGGTTGCGTCATCAACGACTATGCCGATCGGGAATTCGACCCTCATGTTGCGCGTACCAAAAACCGGCCCATCGCCGCCGGCCATGTCAGCCCGCGCGAGGCCTTGTGTTTGTTCGTGGTGCTATGCCTTCTTGCGTTCGCGCTGGTGCTGACCCAAAACCTGCTGACGATCGCCTTGTCGGTGCCGGCCGTCATACTCGCTGCCAGTTACCCGTTCATGAAGCGTTGGACTCACCTGCCACAGGCCTATCTTGGGGTCGCCTTCAGCTGGGGCATCCCAATGGCCTTCGCCGCGCAAACGGGTGAAGTGGCAACGGTGGCTTGGTGGCTCTTCATCGCGAACCTGCTGTGGGCGGTTGCCTATGACAGCTTTTATGCCTTGGTGGACATCGCTGATGACCGTCGGATTGGGGTCAAGTCCTCTGCGATTCTCTTTGGGCGGGCGGTGCGGCCGATCACTGCGCTGTTGCAGCTCACGATGCTGGCATGCCTGGGAATGGCCGGTGTCCTGGCTGGATTGGGGGCTTGGTACTACCTGGGCTTGCTGGTGGCTCTGGCCTTTGTGGCCTACCAGCAATGGCTGGTACGATCGCTTGACCCTGCAGCATGTTTTAAGGCTTTTCTGAACAATAATGGCCTGGGCGCAGTCATTTTCCTGGGCTTGCTGGCCAATAGTATTTTTTAAGTAAGGCCGGGGGGTGGCTGCTACAAGGCCGGCTTCAGTGCTAATCTCGCTGGACCCGCTGATGGTCCATGACAATAAAAAACGCGAATGGCGGGACCTGGCGCACTGCCGGGGCACTGTCAGCGCTGCGGAGAGGAGAAACCAAGAATGCGAATCGGCATCGTAACCGACGCTACCTGCGACCTATCGGACGAGTTCATCAAGGCCAACGACATCGAGATTTTGCCTGTCGCGGTGAGGCTGGGGGACAAGGTCTTTGTCGACCAGCGTGACTTCGCTGCCAGCATGGCTTTTTATGAGGGGGGCTGGGGCGACAAGTTCCATGACGCCGAAACCCAGCCGTTAACGGTTGAGGAAATTCACGACGTCTTCCTGCAAAAACTCGTCACCAAATTCGATTATGTATTCTGCATAACGGTCTGGAAGGAGCGCAGCAAGATCTACGAGAACGCCACGCGGGCCTCGTTCGCGATCTTGCGCGATTATCGCAAGGTTCGCGCGGATGCCGACGTGAAGGGTCCGTTTGCGATGCGGGTCATTGACAGCGATACGCTGGGGCCCGGTATCGGGCTGGTGGTGGCGGAAGTCGCGAAACTGATCAAGGACGGCGTCACACACGATGCCATCCGTCGCAGGCTTGATGACATCATCAAGAACACGGTGGCATTGCTGGCGATCAACGACCTGTCGGTCGTCCGGGCCCGCGCCACCAAGCGTGGCGAGAAAAGCATCGGTTTTGGCTCCTACGTGCTCGCCAATGCACTCGACATCAAGCCGATCATGCGTCGTTACCACGACGTCAATGAGCCCATAGCCCGCGTGCTGGGGTATGACAAGTGCTGTGAACGCAGTTTCGAGATTGCCTGCGAGCAGGTGTACCACCGCATCACCTCGTCCTATGTGGTGGTGTCCTATGGCGGTGATCCGAAGGTGATTGAGCAGTTCGAGGGATACAAGAAGCTCAAGGAAGTCTGCGCCCTCAAGGGCGTCGAGTTGATCACCGCGGTTTCCGGCATGAGTCTCGCGGTGAATATCGGCCAGGGTGCCCTGTCGATTGCCTGGGGCACTGACGACTGGAAGGCCGGATAAGTTATCGCAAGCCTTCGCGGGTTCTTGCCAGGCTCCAGACGCTGACTTCACGGGCCCCGGCGTGTCGCAGCATGCGCGCGGCTTCCGCCACCGTCTCACCAGTGGTGACCACGTCATCAAACAAGGCGACATGCAGGCCTGACCAGTCGCGGAGGCTTTTAAACGCCCCGCGCACGTTGCCCCGACGCTGGTCGGCCGGTAGCAGTGACTGGGGCCGGGTCGCTCGCTGTCGCTTCAGGCTGGTGAAGTCCAGTTCAAGCTGTAGCTGCCGGGCGACCGGGCGAATCAGTTCCAGTGACTGGTTGAAGCCACGTCGCATCAGGCGATAGCGATGCAAGGGCATCACGCAGATGCAATCCGGGCGCGGCACCCTACCGCAGTTAATGTCTTCGACCAGTGCGGCAATGAGCAACTGGCCAAGTAGCCGTCGATGCGCAAGCCGCGTGCCGAACTTGAGGCGGCGATGTAACCAGCGCAGTGTGCCGCTGTAGCGGAAGGCGGACCAGGCATGGTCAAACGCTGGCATGGACTGCAAGCACTTGGCACAGGTGGTTGTGCCTGCGTTGCCAGGCGGCAGGCTGCGCGCACAGCGTGGACAGGCCTGCCGGTTCCAGGGCAGATCCTGGTGGCAGCCGGCACATAAATCCTGATTGGCCACGCCGGGGTCCCCGCACAGCACGCAGGTCGCGGGATAGAGGCATTGCATCAGTCCCTGCCTGAACTGATCAATATGTAACCACATGTCAACCATA
>JBFKCG010000230.1:0-3672 GCA_041620675.1 Nevskiales bacterium | reverse complement strand
TTGTAATACATCACGAAGCGCACGGGCCGGCGTACGCTGCCGCCGAGGATCAAGGCGTCCACAAAGCTCACATGGTTGCAGACCAGCACGCAGGCGCCTTCGTCCGGGATTTTCTCCAGCCCGCGCACCTTCAGGCGGTACATCGTGTGCATGAGCATCCAGATCATGAAGCGAACCAGGAACTCCGGCACCAGACCGTAGATAAAGACGGCGACCGCAGCGTTGAACAGGGCGACCACCAGGAACAGTTGCGGGATGTTGAGTCCGGCCTTGAGCAGGCCGACGGCAACGGCGGCTGATGCCACCATGAAGGCCGCGTTCAGGATGTTGTTGCAGGCGATGATGCGCGAGCGGTGGCTGGGTTCGCTGCGCTGCTGGATGATTGCATACAGCGGCACGATATAAAGCCCACCGAACAGGCCGATCATCACCACATCGGTGACCACGCGCCAGCCTTCCGGTTTTTGCAGGAAGCCCGCGATGTCCACCAGCGCGCCGGTCGCCTGGCCCGGCACGGCGAAGAACAGGTCGATGCCGAACAGCGTGATGCCAATGGAGCCGAATGGCACCAGCCCCAGCTCGACCTTGTGCCCGGACAGGCGTTCGCACAGCAGCGAGCCAACGCCGACACCGAGCGAGAACAGCGTCAGCAGCAGGGTGACGACCTCGGCGGTGCCGCCGAGATTGTCCTTCGTGTAGACCGGCAGCTGGGTAAGGTAGGTGGCGCCAAAGAACCAGAACCAGGAGACGCCGAGGATAGACAGGAAGACGGTACGGTTGCCGGAGGCGAAGCGGATGTTGCGCCAGGTCTCGGTGATTGGGTTCCAGTTGATCCTGAGCGTCGGATCGGTGGCAGGCGCCTCGGGAATACGCAGGCTTGCCATAAAGCCCAGGATGGCAACGACAAGAATGGTCAGCGAAACCGACAGCACACCGAGATCCTGCAGTCCGATCAGGATGCCGCCGGCCATGGTGCCCAGCAGGATGGCGAGGAAGGTGCCGGTCTCGACCAGGGCATTGCCGCCGATCAGTTCGGTGCTGTCCAGGTGTTGCGGCAGGATGCCGTACTTGGCGGGACCAAACAGCGTGCTTTGCACGCCCATCAGGAACAGGGCGGAGAACAGCAGGGGCAGGCTGTTGAGGTAGAAGCCGGCCACGCCGAGCAGCATCACGCCGATTTCCATCGCCTTGGTCAGGCGCATCAGGCGCGACTTTTCGTACTTGTCCGCCAACTGGCCAAAGGTGGCGGAGAACAGGAAGAACGGCAGGATGAACAGGCCGGCAGCGATGTTGACGAGCACGCCAGCGCTCAGGTCGGTGGCCGCACCTGCCTGGAAAGCCAGCAGGATGACGAAAGCATTCTTGAAGACATTGTCGTTGAAGGCGCCGAGGAACTGGGTCAGGAAGAATGGCCCGAACCGTTTCTGGCTGAGCAGGAAAAACTGGCTTTTCGTGGACAAGGCTGACCTCCCCCGGCCGGATTTTTATGCGAGCGCTGACAGCATAACTTACCGTTGCCGGTGCTAAGCTAGAACCGAGTCTGTTCAAGGGGGTTACATGGCTAAGTTGTGTGCGCTGGTCGCTGGCGCAAGCGGCGCTGTGGGTCGTGAGGTGGTTAACCAACTGCTCGAGGATCCCGACTTCGCGTTGGTCCAGGTCGTGGTGCGTCGTTCTACCGGGCGCAAGCATCCGCGGCTGGTGGAATTTGTGACCGATTTCGATGATCTTGCCGGTTATGCGCAGCGTCACCCGCAAATGTTCAGCGTCGACGCCGTATTCTGCTGCCTTGGCACCACGATGCGTGTCGCTGGCAGCCGTGCCGCGTTCGAAAAAGTCGATTATGAATATGTCACGCGCCTGGCTGAGCTGGCGCGCGCGCGCAATGTGCCGCGCTTCCTGATGGTGTCTGCAGTTGGCGCAAGCCCCCGCGCGGGCGCCTTTTACAGTCGCGTCAAGGGACGTGCTGAAGAGACCGTACGCCTGATGTCATTCCAGAGCCTGCATGTCCTGCGGCCTTCTTTATTGATGGGACAGCGCGATGAGCATCGTCCCGGTGAGGCGGCGGCACAAAAACTTGCACCACTGCTATCGCCGCTCCTGGTCGGGCCACTGGCAAAATACCGGCCGGTGGAAACCACCGCGGTCGCCGAGGAAATGATCCGCCTGTCGAAGCAGGACAGCGTGGGCGCGTATGTGCATCACCTGGGCTGATGCCAGACGCCGGCGCAACTAGGTGGGGTGGCTTCGGGCAGCGCATGCAGCGTCCATCAATGCTTCGCCTGTGAGATGAGGCTGGCTGCACAGAGAGTTCTGGCAGCTGGACCCTCCGGGTTGTCATGCCGCGCGTGATGCAGTTGTTGCTCACCCTTGCTGGCTGCTACGCGTTCGTCGCCGCCATGGCCTGGCTGATGTCGGATCACATGATCTTCCTGCCACCCTCCGCCTCTTATGATGAGCGCACTCTGCCAGTGGAGCGTGTCGCGACGGATGACGGCAGTCACATTGCCGTGCGTTACCTGCCGAATCCGGAGGCGCGATATACCCTGCTGTTCAGCCACGGCAACGCGGAAGATCTTGGCCACCTGGAGCCCTTCCTGCAGGCGTTGCAGGCATCCGGATTTTCGGTGCTGGCTTACGACTACCGTGGCTATGGCCTGAGTAGCGAACATGCTCCGACGGTGGCCGGGGCCTATCAGGATGAGGCCGCGGCATTCCGGTATGCCACGCAGGGGCTCGGGATTCCTGCGAGCCGCATCATCCTGCATGGAAGGTCAGTGGGTAGCGGCCCTGCGGTTGAATTGGCCACGCGGGAGCAGGTGGCGGGTCTCATTATCGAAAGTGGTTTTGTCAGCGTCTATCGCGTGATGACGCGCTGGCCCCTGCTGCCCTTCGACAAGTTCCCAAACCTTGCGCGAATCCCATCAGTCCGTTGCCCGGTGCTGGTCATTCACGGCCGGCAGGACTGGATCATCCCGTTCTGGCATGGCGAGAAGCTGTATGCAGCAGCATCGCAACCCAAGCAGGCCTACTGGGTTGAACAGGCCGGCCATAACGACCTGACGGACGTGGCGGGGATTGCTTACTTCAGTCGCTTGCAGGCGTTTGCCCGTTCACTGGAGTTGGCGCAATAGTGCGTCAAGGCGGCCAGCCGTTAGCCAAGCGCCCCCTTTCGTTCTGGCATGCTCAATGCCATTAGCGCATCAGTTCGTACTTGCCACCTTTCTCCAGCGCGCGTTGGTAGGCCGGGCGTGCATGCACGCGATCCAGGAAGGCGCTGAGCTTGGGGTAGTTCGAGCCCAGTCCGCCGCGTGCGGCGGCAGCTTCCAGCGGGAAGCTCATCTGGATGTCGGCGGCGGTGAAATCCTTGCCGGTGAACCAGGGGTGCTTGCCGAGCTCGCCCTCCATGTAATCAAGATGCAGCTTGATCTGTGGGCCGATGAACGTGCTCTTGGCCTTGGCGGCAATCGTGCGGGCGATGGGCTTGGCGAAGAATGGCATCGGCGCGGTCTCGATGCGGTCGAACACCAGCTTCAGTAGCAAGGGCGGCATGGCCGAGCCTTCGGCATAGTGCATCCAGTACATGTAACGCAGGCGTTCAGGCGTCCCATTGGCGGGCAGCACCAGCTTGCCACCGCCATAGCGCCCGGCGAGGTACTCGATGATGGCACCGGA
>JBFKCG010000229.1:0-3681 GCA_041620675.1 Nevskiales bacterium | reverse complement strand
GTACTCAAGATTGGCTTGCGCAAGATGCCCCAGCGTACGACGGATCTTGTCGGCATACGGACGCGCGGCCGCCATGCGCTCGGTCGCCTTGCGCATCTTGGACATGGCGACTTTTTCCATCGCCCGCGTGATCTTCTGCGTGTTTTTTACGCTCTTGATCTTGGTGCGGATTTCTTTGGCGCCTGCCACTGTTCTATTCCATTTCCTGTGATTGGGGTCGGGTTAGATCGCGGACTGCTTGATGTAGGCTTCCATCGCAGCCTTCATCTCAGCCTCGAGCTCATCGTTCCAGTCGCCCTTCTCGTTGAGCTTGTCCAGCAGGCCCTTGTGACTGCTGGTCAGGAACTGATGCAGACCGGCTTCCCAGGCCTGTACCTTCTCAACCGGGACGCTGTCCAGGTAACCCTTTTCCACCGCGAACAGCGATGAGGACATCAGCGCAACTGACAGCGGCGCGTACTGCTGCTGCTTCATCAGTTCGGTCACGCGCTGGCCACGCTCCAGCTGCTTGCGGGTGGCTTCGTCAAGGTCAGAGGCGAACTGCGCGAACGCAGCCAGCTCACGGTACTGGGCCAGCGCCAGACGCACGCCACCACCGAGCTTCTTCACCACCTTGGTCTGGGCCGCGCCACCGACACGCGACACCGAGATGCCCGCGTTCATGGCGGGGCGGATACCGGCGTTGAACAGGTCGGTTTCCAGGAAGATCTGGCCGTCGGTGATCGAGATCACGTTGGTCGGCACGAAGGCCGACACGTCACCGGCCTGGGTCTCAATGATCGGCAGCGCGGTGAGCGAGCCGGTCTTGCCCTTGACCTTGCCGTCGGTCATCTTCTCAACGTACTCCTCGTTCACACGAGCAGCGCGCTCGAGCAGGCGGGAGTGGAGATAGAAAACGTCGCCAGGGAATGCTTCACGACCCGGCGGGCGACGCAGCAGCAGCGAGACCTGACGGTAAGCAACGGCCTGCTTGGACAGGTCGTCATAAATGATCAGCGCGTCCTCACCCTTGTCGCGGAAGTATTCACCCATCGAGCAACCGGAGTAAGGCGCAATGAACTGCAGCGCAGGTGACTCGGCAGCGGCGGCGGCCACGACGATGGTGTGCGCCATGGCGTCGTTTTCTTCCAGCTTGCGCACGACGTTGGCAATCGAGCTGTTCTTCTGGCCGATGGCAACGTAGATGCACTTAATGCCCGTGCCTTTCTGGTTGATGATGGCGTCAACGGCCATTGCGGTCTTGCCGGTCTGGCGGTCGCCAATGATCAGCTCGCGCTGTCCACGGCCGATCGGCACCATTGCATCCACCGACTTGTAACCGGTCTGTACCGGCTGGCTCACCGACTTACGGGTGATGACGCCCGGCGCGACCTTTTCAATCGGGCTGGTGCCAGAGGCCTTGATCTCGCCCTTGCCGTCAATTGGGTTGCCGAGTGCGTCAACGACGCGGCCCAGCAGGCCCTCGCCGACCGGTACCTCGAGGATGCGGCCGGTGGTCTTGACCGTGTCGCCTTCCTTCAGGTGCTTGTAGTCACCCAGCACGACCGCGCCGACCGAGTCACGCTCAAGGTTGAGCGCAAGGCCGTAGACGTTGCCGGGGAACTCCAGCATTTCGCCCTGGAGCGCATCGGACAGGCCGTGCACGCGCACGATGCCGTCCTGCAGGCTGACGATGGTGCCGGTGTTGCGTGCCTCACTGACGGCATCAAAATTCTTGATGCGGCTCTTGATGAGGTCGCTGATTTCCGAAGGATTGAGTTGCATGGGAACCGTTCCTTAAAAATGCTGTTCTGCGTTTCGTTTCTGTGTGTCTAGCGTGTCAGTGCCGTGCTCAGGCGCTCGAGCTCGCCACGCACCGAACCGTCAATGACCAGGTCGCCTGCGCGGATCACCGCGCCTGCCACCAGGGATTCATCCGTCTTCCATTCAATCGCCACGTCACGGCTCAGGCGCTTCTTGATCGCCGCGGCCAAGGCTTCCTGCTGGGCTGGCTCTACCGGCGCCGCCGAAGTGACCTCTACGTTGACCCGTGACTCTGCCTCGGCGCGCATCGCCTCGAATTGCTCGGCTACGGAGCCGGCGGAGGTCAGGCGTCCATTCTCGGCAAGCAGCTTGAGTAGCGACTGGCCCTCATTGCCCAGGAACTTGGCCAAAGCCTGCCCGAACACGTCGGCCAGCTGGCTACGGTCCAGTGCCGGATGCCCAATGAGGCGGGCCAGCTGCGGATCCGCCACTGCGGTGGCAATGGCGGCGAGCTGCGCCGACCATTCCTTGAGCTGGCCGCTTTCGCGCGCCAACTCGAATACCGCCTTGGCGTAGGGACGGGCCAGTGTACTGAGGTCTGCCATGACGCTTGCTTATACCCGGGCCGCGAGGTCTTTGAGCACCTCGGCATGGGCCTTGGCGTCAATCTCGCGCTTGAGGATCTTGGACGCACCGATGACTGCCAGCTCGCCGACCTGCTTGCGCAGCTCCTCGCGGGCATGGGCAATCTCGCGCTGCACTTCCTCGCGGGCGGCGGCGACGATGCGCTCACCTTCCGTCTTGGCGGTCAGCTTGGCCTGGTCCAGTGCCTGCGCGGCCTGCTTGTTGGCAGCACTCAGGATGTCCTGCGCCTGCGCGCGGGCCTCCTTGAGGGCCTCGTCGCTCTTCAGCGACGCGTCCTGCAACGCCCGTGCGCCACGCTCGGCGGCGGCCAGGCCATCACTGATGCGCTTTTGGCGCTCATTGAGAGCATTAATCACCGGCGGCCAGACATAGGCCTTGGTAAACCAGATCAGCGCAACAAAGACCAGCGACTGGGCAAACAGCGTGACATTAATGTCCACGGTTGAATCCTCGTGAAAATCGGATCAGGCGTGTTTCTTAGTTACCGGCAGCGGCGGGCGCTGCTTCAGCTGCCGTCTTGGCGGCTTCGGTAATGACCGCAGCTGCGAACGGGTCAACGAACACGAAGTACATGGCGATACCCACCGCGATGATGGGGATAGCGTCAATCAGGCCGACCAGCAGGAACATCTGGCCACGCAGCATCGGCATCAGTTCGGGCTGGCGCGCGGCGCCTTCCAGGAACTTGCCACCCATCAGGCCCATGCCGATGGCGGCGCCAATACCGGCCAGGCCGAGCATCAGGCCCGAAGCCACGGCGGTCATACCCTTTACGTCTGCAATCAAAGTTACCAGTTCCACAGAACCTCCTTACGACAATCAGTTGAGAAAAATTAGTGGTGCTCGCTCGCCATGCTCATGTACACCACCGTCAGCGTCATGAAGATATACGCCTGCAGAGTGATGATCAGGATGTGAAAGATGGCCCAGCCCATGGCAAGCAGGAACTGAGCACCGAAACCCGCCACGCTCCACACCGACAGTGTGGTCGCTTGCAGCGTGAAGCAGGCAATCAGGATGAAGATCATCTCGCCCGCGTACATGTTGCCGAACAGTCGCAAGCCGAGTGAGAGCGGCTTGGCCAGCTCCTCGACGCACTTCAGCAGGAAATTCACCGGCAGCATCCACTTGCCGAAGGGGTGGAAGAAGAATTCAACGCCCACGCCCTTGAAACCCTTGGCAACGAAACTGTAGCCAAACGCGATCAGGAACACCGTGACCGACATGCCCAGCGTGATGTTGGGGTCGGTGCTGGGCACCACCTTCAGGTAATCCACGCCGACCATCGAGGCC
>JBFKCG010000228.1:0-3690 GCA_041620675.1 Nevskiales bacterium | reverse complement strand
GCCCTGCCAGTCTTCAAGCCGCATGGGTCTGGGCCTGGCTACGCAGACTTTCCGAGACCGCGACTTGTTGCAGTTGCTCAGACAGTGGCGGCAACTCGCCATCCCGCTCGATGAGCACGGGTGTGTCGGGACTGCGTTCCAGCCACAGGAATAACAAGTCCCAGACAGAACCGGGCACTTCGGCGGCGTGGGAATCCAGTAGCAGCTTGCCGCGTTTCTCATGCCCGGCAATATGCACATAGCCGACATGCTTGGGGGACAGCTGCTGAATCACTCGCCGGGCATTGCCCTGCACATTGTGCTGATTGACATAGAGGTTATTGATGTCCAGCAACAACCCGCAGCCAGTGCGCTCACACAAGGCCTGCATGAACTCCTGCTCGGGAATGGCCTCTTCCACATCAGGCAGGTAGCGAGAGGCATTCTCCAGCAGCAGGCGGCGACCGAGCCGGTCCTGTGCCTCACCAACCCTGGTGCACAGGTGCGCAAGCGCTTCTTCCGTTCCGGGCAAGGGCAACAGGTCGTGGTATTCCACGCCGTTGAGGCGGGTGAACGCAATGTGGTCGGAGACCTCGACGGCCCCTACTTCGTTGGCCAGCTGACGTAATCGGTAAAGGTAAGTGGCATCCAGCCGATCCAGCGAACCAAGCGACATGCCGACACAGTGCAGGGTCACGGGATAGTGCTCGGCCAGCTGGCGGGCCTGCCAGCGTGCAGGCCCGCCCCGGGCAAAGTGATTCTCAGCCAGCAGCTCAAGAAAACCCAGCGCTGGTTTATCCCGCACCAGGTCCTTGTACCACTTCGTCCGGTAACCTAGCCCCGTGCCACTCAATGGGACTTCGGCTTTACTGTCATTCAAGACGACATTCAACCTTTGGCGGGCTTGGTCCCGACGACCTTTCCGCCGACGATCTTGGTGCAGGTGCCGGCAGGCACATAGACCCATTCATTGGCATCGCCATCGGTCTTGGCCTTGCCACCACAATCATGCTTGCCGTCGAGCGAGCCACAGTCATTCATGCCGGCCTTGGCGATGCCTGCACATTTCTCCCAGCTGCTGGGCTGGTCGGGCACGGCCTGAGCGGCTCCGGCTGAGACTAGTGAGGCCGTGGCCACCGCCGCCACCATGAGAGCCTGTAACTTGTCCTGCTTCTTGACCATATTGATCATTCCTCGCGGGTGTTAGCACTGCGGGCGATATCACTCCCGCCTCTTGAATATGGCGATGACCGGGGGCACGTCTTGGTGCGGCCCATTGCCCTTCATCAATACGCCAAATGGGCACCCATGTATGCCCCGGATTGCACGAAACGCCGTTAATCCCCCAAGAACCCCCTGATTGGCAATGGATTGGCTTTCACCCGTTCGCGCACCAATTGACGACCCAGTGACCCTGATCTACTGTCAGGAAACTAAAGAAGAACAGTGCATGCGGGGGAGGGGGCATGGGGCTAACGCGCAGGGGGTTTCTGGGTGCCGCTGTGCTGGCACCCGCGGCAGCCGAGGCCGCCTGGTATGACGACCTCAACCGACAAGCCCAGGCCTACCTGTTCCGGGCCGACCATGGACTGAATCCCTACCTCGGTGCCGACCGCGCACTAGGTCAGACCGGCTTGCTGCCCGCGGCAGACCCGGTGGTTCACCTGCTCAATCGCACCAGCTTTGGCATTCGCCAGGAAGATATGGAGCGCGCCCATGTCATGGGCATCAACCCCTTCATTGATACCTATCTCGAGCAGCAGCTCAACCCGGAGGGCATCGCCGACGCGGACACCGACCAGCGCATCGCGCAGATGTTTCCAGCAGCCCAGCTACCGCGCAATCTGTTGCTGCTTCACTACGGTGGCAGCAGCCCGTTAAGCCCCAGTAGCGGCAGCGGCGTAGCCGAACGCGACAGCCGCGCGATCACGGTATTTCGCCAGCTCTACAGCCGACGCCAGCTGTACGAGGTGATGGTCGATTTCTGGAGCAACCACTTCAATATCTATTCAAGCGAGAACGGCGCGGTTCGGCTGCACAAGCTGCTGGATGACCGCGACGCCATCCGCCCGAACGCGATGGGCACGTTTCGCAACCTGCTGCTGGCCTCGGCCAAGAGCACGGCGATGCTGTACTACCTCGACAACTGGCTCAACACGGCCAAGGGCCCCAACGAGAACTACGCGCGCGAGCTGATGGAACTGCATACGCTCGGCGTGGATGGCGGTTACGAGCAGGCAGATGTCGTGGATGTCGCGCGCTGCTTTACCGGATGGACCGTTGACTTCACGGTCAATGATCCCAGGGATGGGCGCAAGAAATGGATGGGCAGCGGGGAGTTCATCTTCAACCACAACTGGCACGACACTGGGGCCAAGCGGGTGCTCGGTCACGATATCCCGGCCGGTGGCGGCATTGATGATGGCCTGAAGGTCATCGATATCCTGCTTGAACACCCCGCCACGGCCCGCTTCATCGCCACCAAGCTGGTCCGGCGCTTCGTGGCCGACAACCTTGCCCCTTACTCCAGCCTGATCGCACGCGTGGCAGCAGCATTTCGTGGCCATGGCGGACCGGTGGTGGGTGACATCCGTGCGATGTTGCGCGTGATCCTGACCTCGGAGGAGTTCCGCCAATCGCATGATGAAAAGATCAAGCGACCGCTGGAGTTTTTCGTCTCCGCGCTGCGCAGTACCGCGGCCAATGTGGATGTTTATGTCAACGCCAGCCGCATGCCCGAATACTACGGTTACAAGCTGCTCGGCCAGCTGGACCTGCTGGGACAGTTGCCCTTCAACTGGCCGACACCCGACGGCTATCCAGATGACAAGATGCACTGGATCAACAGCAACGGCCTGTTGCAACGCTGGCTCGTCGCACGTGACCTCGGATCCGGCGGCAAGCATCCGACAGCAGTTGATATTCCCGCCCTGTATGGGAACGCCAGCACGGGCGCACAACTGGTCGAGAACCTGCGTCAGCGAATCCTGTTCCGGAGCCTGCTGCCCGAGGATCGAGCGCGTTTCGAGAATTACGCGACCGACGGCGCCCCGGCGAACGTGCCCCTGCCGCCCGCGGTCATCGCCGCCAAGGCCAGAGGCCTGGTTGGTCTCATGCTCAGCTCACCCTACTTCAACCTGCGCTAGGAGCCACCATGCTGAGACGACAGCTGTTGTTGGGCTTGGGTGCACTGGCCACCACTGCATTCACCGCCACGCCTTTGCGTGCGCGCGCTTCTGGCCAACGCGACACCCTGGTATTCGTGTTCCTGCGCGGCGGCGCCGATGGCCTCAACATGGTCATCCCGCACGGTGACAATGATTACTACGCGGCCAGCAAGCGCGGGGAATACAACGTCGCCATTGCTGCGGGCGAGGAAGTCGACCTCGATGGTTTCTTTGGGCTGAATCCGGCGATGTCTGGCCTCAAGTCCATCTACGACAATACGCACCTGGCGATTGTGCATGCCGCGGGCGTGGCGGGCGGCAACCATTCGCATTTTGCCATGCAGGACTTCATCGAGTTCAGCACGCATGCGAGCGGCGATGGCTGGATCAAGCGTTACCTGGAAACGGTGATGCCAAGGTCACCTGGCGCGCAACTGCGCGCCGTCGCCCTGGCAGGACGCTCACAAAAATCACTTGCCGGCGACTTCAACGCATTGACTGCGGACAAGCTCGAGGATTTCTCGCTGGACGTCGGCAATGACAG
>JBFKCG010000227.1:0-3701 GCA_041620675.1 Nevskiales bacterium | reverse complement strand
CTGCAGCAGTTCCGGGTGATGGCGCAGGCGCTTGGGCAAGTCAGACCAGGCTGACTGCAAGGCATCCAGCCCCTGCCCGGCCGCCTTGGCTAGCAGTGCGCGCTGTGCCTGCACCGCCAGCTCAAGCCAGCGCGGCTCCGGGACCAGCTTGCTTTTCTCGATCTTGAGCAGCAGCGGGTACAAGCTCGGCCAGTCCTTCAGGCGAGCGTACAACTCCACCAGCAGGGCCTGTCCACGCGGCTGCTCCTCTTCGAGCTCCAGCACGCGCATGAGGCTGGCCAAGGCCTGCGCCTCCTGCCCCTGCTCCATCTGCAATTCGGCCTGGGTCAGTAACACCGCCACTTCCGAGTGCGGCTTGGCACCATAGGCCAGGCGCAGGTAGTGGTCGCGCTTTTCGATGTTGCCGCGCCGTTGCGCAATACGCGCCGCATAGAGGTAATTCACTACCGCCGCACTGTGTTGCGGGGCCTGGCGCGTGATCTCGGCCTCGGCCTGGTTCCATTCGCCCTCGGCGAGCTTGATCAGGCCGCGCGCCAGCGCTTCCTTTGCCCGCCGGTCACGCCGCCCACGAATGGCCTCGTGGATGCTGCGCGGCAATAACAGGCTGAAGCTGACCAGCCGCAACAGCAGCAACACCAAGACCACCAGCAATACCAGCGCAAAGCCAAAGAAGGTCAGCGAGGTTTCGAGCGTGTATGGGCTGTAATGCAGCAACACGTAGCCGTTGTTGCCGTAGAAGGACAAGACGATGACCGCGCCGATCAGCGCGACCACCAGGAATGCCAGCAAGCGACGCATCATGGCGTGGGTTCGGCAGCGGCAGGTTCAGCTTTCGCGGGCTTGGGCGCGACCGGCTCGGCGTTGGTTGACTTCACCCCACGTGCCTCCATTTCCTGGCGCAGCAGGTTGAGGCTGCCGGTCACGTTGGGCAAGGTCCAATTCAACTCCTCGCGCTCCAGTGCGGCAAGCTCCTTGATCGCTGCCTTGACCTGCGGGTCGCCTTCGGCGAAGAACTCCTGCAGCCACAGACGTGCACCCGCGACGCTGGTGCGGAAGCCCTGGGTGTTGCGCTGCAATGCGGACAGGCGCGCACTCTCCAGCTTGAGCTGCAGGTTCTGGTACAGAAAGAAAGACTGGTCGGGCGGCAACAATGGCTCGATGGGGCGATTCTCGCGACGGATCACCGCCAGCCCCTGCAAGGCACGGCTCGCCATCTGCAGGAAACGCTGCCAGCGGTCCGGCGCATCAGCCCGTGTCGCTTCCTTGCCGTTCTTGGCAGAGAAGTTCGCCGGCACACGCGCGCGCAAAGGCATGCCCGGCGCACTGGCGGACAAGGTCGACAGGGTCAGGGCAATTGCCTCGATATCCGGCTGTGGCACTGCGCGCAAGGCTGCCAGCTCCTGGGTAATGCGCGCACGCACCGCCAGCAACTGCGGATCCGCCGCCACGCCCAGGCGCTCGCGCGCGGCTTCCAGCGCGCGCATCGCACCGCCGACATCCGCCTCCAGCAGCAGCCGGTCATTGGCATTCAGCAACAGGTATTCAACTTCATACAGGATCCAGCTACGACGTCCGCCCTGGATCATCGACGACAGCAAGCCCTGCGCCGTAATCGCCTCGTTCAGCTTCTCGTCCATCGTGGCGACGCGCTCGGCCATTGCCGCGGTGGAAAGCGACAAGCCGTCCTGGCGCTCGGTCACGCTGCGCAGGTTGGGCCGCAGGCCGTCCTGGATCTCGCGCCGCATTTCATCCGCGCGGATATTGATGCGGTCAATTTTCTTCTCGAAGGACTGGTCCAGGTAAAGCGCGCCAAGCACCGCGACCACACCCATGACGAAGGACATCGCCAGCACCCACAGCGCCGTGCGCGAGCCCCGCTTTGACTTCACCGTCGCCTCTGCCGGCAACTTGGCATCGCCGGGCTTGGAGTCACTGGGTTTGGGCTTGTCTTGGGTCATCGTAAGCTCGTGGGCATTAGCGCATGGCGATCGCGGGCAGGCTGTTCAGCCGGATTCACTGGCATGCCACTCGCGCAGTACATCAAGTATGTCTTCGTCAGAAATATGCGCCGGGATCAGCGGCGTACTGATGAAGCCAAGATCCTGTGCCATTTGTACCACACGCTGACTTGGCACCACCAGTTGAACGGCAAACAGCGCGGAGTGCTGGCTGGCCAGGTTGGCCAGATGCTCGAGCGCCTCGCCACTGGTGATAACGATGGCATCAATGTCGTCCACCAGCTTTGCCAGCTGTTTGGGCGTGAACTCCGCAGCGACACGCCGATATACCGCCGCCTCTTCCACCAGCGCGCCGCGGCTTTCCAGCGTGCGCTGCAGCAAATCGCGCCCGCCTTCGCCCTTGACCAGCAACACGCGCTGGCCACGCACGTTCTGCAAGGCCGGCATCGCCAGCACGTCTTCGCTGGTAGAACCACTCGCTGGCGTCAGCGCCTTGCCGAGCCCGGCCTCACTCAACGCGCGCGCGGTGCCTGCGCCCAGGCAAATGCGGCGCTTGGGCCAGGCCACTTTCTTGGGCGCCAGGGCGACTGCCTGCTGCACGGCGTTGATGCTGGTGAAGATCACGTCATGGAACTGCTCCGCCTGCGCCAGCATCGCCGTGACCTTGGCGGTGTCGTGCGGGGGCTGGATACTGAGCAGCGGCAGGCGGATGGCTTTACCACCCGCAGTCTCGATCAATTTGCACAAGGGTTCGGCCTGGTGTTCCGGACGTGTGACCCAGATCGTCAGGCCTTGCAGTTTCCGGTTCCGTTTCATGCGGTGGTCTTGCTTGCTCCCTGCAATAGCTGAAGGATGTCAGCGCCGCCGGCATTGAGCAAGCGCTCGGCCAAGGCGACGCCCAGCGCCTCTGCGGCCTCCGGCGCGCCGTGCAATTCCACCTCAATCTGGCGACTGCCATCGGGCATGCCGATGCGCGCACGCAAGTGCAGTTCACCTTCATTCAATATCGCATGACCGGACAATGGCGTCTGGCAGCTCCCCCCCACTTTCGCGTTGAGCGCGCGCTCGGCCTGCAGGCGAATGCCCGTGTTGGAATCATTCAGTGGCGCTATCAGCGCCTGCGTGGCCGCGTCATCCGCCCGGCATTCAATGCCTATCGTGCCCTGGCCAATGGCGGGCAGACACAGCTCGGTTGGCAACGCCGAGCGGATGCGCTGGCCCAAGCCGAGACGCTTGAGGCCCGCGCAGGCCAGCACGATGGCATCGTATTGGCCTTCATCCAGCTTGCGCAGGCGCGTTTCCACGTTGCCGCGCAACACGCCGAACACCAGGTCTGGGCGCGCGTGCAGCAACTGGCTTTGCCGCCGCAGGCTGGCGCTGCCAATGCGCGCACCCTTGGGTAATTCACCCAGGCTTGCATAGTTGTTAGATACAAAAGCATCGCGCGGATCTTCCGCCGCCAGCACCACCGGCAGGCACAGGCCCTGCGGCAAGTGCGCCGGCACGTCCTTCATCGAATGCACCGCGATGTCGGCGCGGCCTTCCAGCATTGCCTGTTCCAGTTCCTTGACGAACAAGCCCTTGCCGCCGACCTGCGACAGCGGGCCTTCCAGCTTGACGTCACCGGTGGTCACCATCGGCAGCAGCTCGACCTGCAGGCCAGCGTGCGCCTGCTCGAGCAGCGACTTGACGTGATTCGCCTGCCAGAGGGCCAGCGTGCTTTTGCGGGTGGCGATGCGAAGG
>JBFKCG010000226.1:0-3706 GCA_041620675.1 Nevskiales bacterium | reverse complement strand
TCGATTTCCGCCTCCAAGCTGCTCATCCCCCTGAGTTATGCCGCCATCTTTGGTGGTACCTGTACCCTGATCGGCACCAGCACCAACCTGGTCGTCAATGGCTTGTGGGTCGCCGAGGGCGGCCCGGGCCTGCGTATGTTTGACCTGGCCTGGGTCGGAATTCCCATTGCACTCACGGGCCTTGCCTACGTGATGCTATTCGGTTCACGGCTGTTACCGGATCACAAAGCAGAGAAAGGTTTGTTTGATAACCCGCGCGAATACACGGTTGAGATGATCGTGGATCCGGCAGGCCCATTGGTCAACCAGACCATCCAGCAGGCTGGACTCAGGCACCTGGGCGTGCTCTATCTGGTGGAGATCGAGCGAGAGGGGCGCGTGATCCCGGCAGTGAATTCCGAGGAGCGCCTGCGCGCGAATGACCGGCTGGTATTCGCAGGCGACGTCAGTGCGATTGTTGACCTGCAACGCCTGCGTGGACTGTTACCAGTCCTGTCCGAGGATCGCACCCT
Organism: Nevskiales bacterium; assembly: GCA_041620675.1. Classification (GTDB taxonomy): domain Bacteria; phylum Pseudomonadota; class Gammaproteobacteria; order Nevskiales; family DATLYR01; genus DATLYR01. The sequence continues at coordinate 3,194 of JBFKCG010000226.1, read as the reverse complement.
GGAAAAGCAAGTGCCAGAGCGCAAGCTGGTGGAGGTGGTCGTGTCGCCGCGCTGCCCCTTGATCAACAAGACCCTGCGTGACAGCCGTTTTCATACTTATTACGGTGCGACCGTGATTGCGGTTGCTCGCGATGGCAAGCGCGTCACCGGCGGCCTCGGCGACCTCGTCCTGCGTGCAGCAGACACCTTGTTGCTGGAAGCTCGCCCTGTATGGGTTGACCGCCACCACCATTCTCCCGATTTCCTGCTGGTGAGTTCAGTCGAAGACTCGGACATACCGCGCCACGACCGTGCCTGGCAGGCATGGCTGATTCTGGCGGGCATTGTCGGCATGGCAACCTTTGGCATTCTCGATCTTGTGACCGCAGCAATACTGGGAGGAGCGCTCATGTTTCTCAGCGGCTGCATCAGCGGCGGAACCGCACGCAAGAGTGTGGATACGCAGGTCCTGATCGTGATCGCCTGCTCGTTTGCACTTGGCAAGGGCCTGCAGGTGACGGGGGCAGCCGAAGCCATTGCCGCACAACTCATGACATTGCCGGGCAGTCACCCCTGGCTGGCGCTACTGATGGTCTACCTGATCACCTCAACGCTGACCGAGGTCATTACCAACAATGCAGCGGCTGTCGTCATGTTCCCGATTGCTGTGGCGATCGCCGACTCACTGGGCGTCAACGCTACGCCCTTCATCATCGCCATCATGATGGCGGCTTCCGCCAGTTTCGCGACACCGCTCGGCTACCAGACCAACCTCATGGTCATGGGACCCGGTGGCTACAAGTTCATGGATTTCGTGCGTATTGGCCTGCCACTCAATCTGCTACTGGCAGGCGTCTCGGTCTTTGTCATCCCGCAGGTGTGGCCGTTCTAGTCACATATTTCGCTTCAAGCTGTTGATCCTGTGGGATACCGCCTCGGGGTTGGCGGACTCCCATGCCAGCAGGGCCTTCTTGCGCACCGGGTCCCATCGATAATCGCCCAGCGCCCCGGTGCTGCGAATCACACGGTGGCAGGGAATCAGATAAGCGATCGCGTTTCGCGCCACCGCCGAGCCGACCGCTCGTGAGGCGCCAGGAGTGCCCAATGCCGCCGCGACACTGCCATAGGACGTCAACGCGCCAGGCGGGATGCTCAGCAAGGCCTGCCACACCTTGACCTGAAAAGGGCTGCCGCGCACCCACAGCGGCAAGGCCGCCCCCTGTTCTGGATTGCGTGAGAAAACTCGTTGGGCTATCGGCCGCGTTTCGCCTGAATCTTCTACCCGTGTTGCGTCAGGCCACTGCACAGCCAAGGCAGCAAGGCCTTGTGACTTTGTTCCGTCCACAAAACTCAGGTGACAGATTCCTTTCTCGGTCATGGCCAGCAGGCAGGTTCCGAAGGGCGACTCATGGAAGCCATAGCGGATCGTCACACCGTTACCGCGACCCCGCCATTGCGCCGGCGTCACCGCGTGTAGCTTGACAAAGAGGTTATGCAGGCGGCTCGGGCTGGATAGGCCCGCTTCAAAAGTAACCTCCAGCAAACTACCCGACTGCATCAGCAGGCTTTGTGCGTGAGCGGCTGTCAGGCACTGCAGGAACCGCTTGGGGCTGATGCCAGCCCAGCGCTGGAACAGGCGCTGGAAATGACACTCGCTCAGGCCTACGTGTGCGGCGACCACCGCCAGTTTTGGTTGGGCACGGTGATTTTTCTCAAGGAACCGGATCGCTTGCGCGATGCGTTCGTAATCCGTAATCAGCATGTCGGGCCTCCAGGCTCGATGCCCAGCTTATGCCCTGCCTCGATAATCGCAATCCGTTTCTTGCGCTGTCCTCAGCGCTTGCGACACAGCGTCAGTCCGTCCGCGATGGGCACCAGGCTTAAATCAACCCGCGCATCGTCATGGACTGCGGCATTAAACGCCCGGATTGCCTCGGTATCACGCTCACGATTCTGCGGGTCGGCCACGCGGCCATTCCACAGCACATTGTCGACCGCGATCAGGCCGCCAGCCCGTAGCAGCTGCAGGCAGCGTTCGAAATAATTCAGGTAGTTGCCCTTGTCGGCATCGATGAAGGCAAAGTCATAAGAGCCCGCCTTCCCAGCCTGCAGTTGCGCATCCAGTGTCTCTAGTGCCGGCGACAGCTTCAGCTCGATTTTGTGCGCAACGCCTGCCTCAGCCCAGTAGCGCCTGGCGACCGACGTCCACTGCTCATTGGTGTCGCAAGCCAGCAGGTAGCCGTCTTCTGGCAATGACAAAGCCGTACACAGGCTGCTGTATCCGGTGTACACGCCAATTTCGATGCAGCGCCTGGCACCAATCAGCTTGAGCAGCAGTTGCATGAACTGGCCCTGTTCCGGCGCGATTTGCATGCGCGCCATGGGATCGCGCGCAGTTTCCTCGCGCAGTCGTGCCAGTAGCGCGGGTTCGCGCAGCGACACCTGCGCAAGATAAGCTGACAGCGGCCCGGACAGGCCCAGGGTCTTGTTGGACATGGCTAGGGCTTATGATAGCAGCGCATGCCCAAGCGCAAGCCCACCAAACCCAAACGCAAGACGTCGCCGCAGCGGCAGGCGCGCGCCAGCAAGAAAACCATTTCGCCACCCAAGCCCCTGTTGCTGGTCCAGCTCAGTGACACTCATTTGTTTGCTGATCCCAGCCAGCTTCAGCACCAGTGGTGCAACCAGGCCTCGTTCGACGCGGTATTGGCTGACGTGCGCACACAGGTTACGGACGCGGTGCTCGCCACCGGTGACCTCGTGCAGGATGAAAGCGCACTCGGTTATGCCCGCCTTGCCACCGCACTGCATAAGCTGAAACTGCCCGTGTATTACCTGCCAGGCAACCATGATGACCCGCAGCGCCTGCATACGGCGTTTGCACCACTGGGCGAGGCTGCGCCCGCGCGAGTCTTATTGGGTGGCTGGCAGCTATTGCTGCTTGACGATCACCTACCCGGCCAGGCCGCAGGTGAAATACCGCAGGCCCAGCTCGACCAGCTTGCCTACTGGCTGGTGCACCACCCCGAGCCGGCCCTGATCGCATTGCATCATCCTCCGGTCTCGGTCGGCAGTCGCTGGCTGGACGCGCTGGGCCTGCGCAACGGGCCCACCTTGCTCAAGCTTGCTGCCTTGCATCCGCAGGTGCGCGCCATTGTCTGCGGCCATGTTCATCAGGCACTCGACATGGGCGTCAATGGCGTCCGTATCCTCGC
>JBFKCG010000225.1:0-3725 GCA_041620675.1 Nevskiales bacterium | reverse complement strand
TTAATGGTTGTGTCCTGACCAAGCTGGTGACCGTGCCCATGCGCGTGGTGGGTGCCGTGGTCTCGATCGTGCCGGTGGCGGGCAATGTCGCGCACGATGGCATTGATGCGGCCGCGGAAGTGGTGGACGAAATCCCGATCTAATCGGCTCGTCATTTTTATCTGTCTGGCGAATCATCGCCTGGCAAATAGCAGTCGCTAGCGCAGAGATAATCCGCGATTGGCATCATTGTGACAGCGCGCCGTGGATTCAGAAGGTCGTCGAAATCATGCCCCGCTTTGTGGCCTCGATAGTGGCTTCAGATCGGCTTGAAATATGCAGCTTTAAATAAATGCGCTTAACGTGGGTCGCCACTGTGTTTTGGGATAGTTTGAGTTGGGTGCTCACCTCGGCCAAGGTGTAGCCCTTGGCGATAAGCCGCAACACATCCTCTTCGCGCGGGCTGAGAGGTTGAGTCTTTTCGCCTTCTGGCGGCCTGAAGTGCCTGACCAGTCGTTGTGCAATTTGCGGCGATAGTGGCGGGTGGCCCTTGCCGATGCGCAGCAGCGCCGCCGCAAGATGGTCCTTGCCTTCTTCCTTGAGCAGGTACCCGTCTGCCCCTGCGCGCAGGGCTGAATACAGGTGTTCATCGTCGTAGTAAATGGTGGCGATCACGACCATGGAATGAGGGGCTCGCGCTTTGATTAGGGGAACCAAACGGGAGCCATCCCCGTCAGGAAGGCTGAGGTCGACCAAGGCGATGTCGGGTGAGATTTTCTCCAGCAGTTTGTGCGCCCGTTTGATGTCTGATGCAATATGAATGACGATCTCCGGGAATGCGATACTGAGTGCGCCTGATAGCCAGACTTGGGCTTCAGGGATGTCCTCGATGATCAGGCCAGTTTTCATTAAAGTGTTCATATTGGAACTGGAATGGTCCAGACCACGCGGCATCCAGATGGCGTTAGCCTTTGCCACTCAATCTCCCCTCCCAGCTCTTTAACGCGCTTGCGCATGCCGCGCATGCCGCTACTTTCTTCAGCCCCAATTCGCAAACCTACGCCGTCGTCGGTAAAGGACACTTGCAGGCGGTTGCCATCCATCGATATCTGGACATCGATTTCTTTTGCGTTCGCGTGCCGTATCACGTTGGAAGTGGCCTCCTGCAGAAGTCGCCTCAGGTTAATCTGTTGCCTAGAGTCCAGGAGAAAATCGGTATGGTTGTCGTAATGCCTCCAGCGTAACTGCAACGTCGAGTCAGCACAGCGCTCCTGCACGTCTACGCGCCAGTGGGGTATTACCTCACTGAGAGATCGCAAGTCGGATTCGAGCGCGTTGATGAGCATTCGAAGCCTGGAAACAGCCTCTTGTGCGGTTGCCTGCATTTCTGGCGCTGTGGCGCGATAGACCATCTTCAGCAGCACGGCCCCCAGGTCATCGTGCAGGTCACGCGCGATGCGTGCCCGTTCCGAATACACACCATCGGCAAAAGCTTTCTGGCGCGCAATCATGTGATCGAACAGTATTTTGAGGGTATCGACGATCTTGACATCATGCAGATTGAACAACCTGCCACCCCTGCGCGCGAACCTCAATTCAAATGACGGGCCGTGCTCAATGCCGGGTACTCCCAGGCTAAGCCCATTCTGCTCCAGTTGTGGTCTGTCCAGATTCTTGTCAAGGGTTCGGGTCTCAAGTGGTTTGAATATTCTTACGAGAGCCTCGCGCCAGTCCGCATTACCAATCTCGCTGCTGAGGCGGCTGTCCCTTCTGAATACAGATGGCAATATATCTAGTAGTTCGGTGTTGTCTCCATGCCAAGGTAGCGCCGTCCATACCCATTGTCGTAGCGGGTAATAGAGGAAGCCGGCGAGCATGAGGGAAAGCGCCAGCGATATGCTTTCTTCCAGATGCAGTAAGGAAACCAGCAAATAATCCACCGCGATAACGCAACACCCTCCGATAAACCATAGCCAACCCGCAAGCCACCAGCGCTCAAGGCGAAAAAGCTTGTACCGTACGATGCCAAAAAGCATCAATATGTAGAAGAGTGACAGGCCGATCCAGCTGACTGATTGAGAAGCCACTGGCTCCAGGTTAAAGGTCAGCGGCAGGTAATACAGCGAGACGTACATTCCTGGGCCGATCAGTGCAGATAGGATGAACCAGTTGATAATGGTGCGGCTCGCTGGGTCTTGCCGGGATTGTTTCCGCTGCAGTACGGCAAGCCAGATGCCCACGCAAAGCAGGAACAGCAAAGGATATCGCGCGCCTGTATTGATCGTTTCGAAGTATTGCCCGGTATCGAGCACCCAGAACAGTAACATGATGGCGGCAAGCAGCAGGCTGCCCGGGAACCGGAACAGGGGCTTGGGGTAATGCCACAGGATGGCTACTATGCTGGTGGCGAAAATCGCTCGACCGAGATTGTTCGTAATAGACAGCCACTGCATGACTTGGGCGTGCAGGGCAAGTTCACGTGCAGAGGAAATGGCTAGCGGTAAGATGGATGCAACGAGGCCCATGCCGCTCAGTGCATATAGCCGGGCGGACAATTCCCGCACATAGAATGCCCAAACCCCCGCGGCAACCATGAAACCGCATGCCACGCAGACCATCTGGTATAGGAAGAGCCAGTGAAAGCTCTCAAGCGGCCGTTGCAATTCGGGCTTTATGCGAATCTGCCGACCATCTGCCAGTCCTAATATAACCTCGGGCTGGTCGAGAAGGGTGGCCAATTGCTCCTGTCTGGCCAGCATCGAGTTGTATTCCGCATATGTCTGGGCTTGGTCTGGGTCTGGGGCTATGTCGCTGCCGAGCAAGTACACGGGGGGATGGTCTGGTGCAGCAACCCAGAGGATTCTCTCGCCAGGCAAGACCCGCGTATCTGACGGGCTCTTGGTGTGAACGTCGACTACCTGCAGGCCTATCATGTCGTGTTCGACAGGTGCTAGCGTCAGACCGAGCCAAGGCTGATTGACTAGGAAAGCAATCGAGATCGCCAACAGTGCAACCAGGGCCAGGCCGGCGAGGAGCAACAGGGTCTGGGGCGCTAACCGCATCAGAAGATTCCAGGATGACCGATTGGACATTCCATCTCCCGACGCGTTAGGCCGCGAGTTAGCAGGCAGGTCAGCCAATATAACCCGAGTTCACTAGATGCGCCTGACCGGCCGAGGACGGGTTGAGGCTGTGGCGCCGGCTAGTTTTACTTATCCTTTTCGCGGTAAGAGGCTCGGGTCGGTGGGTCTCGCCCGAGCGCTGGCGTAGGATGCGGCTACTGTCGCTTCCGTGCCCCAGCTTAAGCTGGTTGGGAATCTTCGATGCTGCCCACAGCAATGTAGGCCATGCCCCGAAGAGAATTATCGTACTGCCAATCGTTTTTTCGGCATTGGTACTGTTTGTGGCACTGATCAAGTTCCGCGACGGCCAGCCGGCGCGGCTCGTGCAGCTGATACAGGGCCCAGGGACCGTGGCACCAAGCGTCGTCACGGGGCCGGTCCAAATTGTCAACAGCTGGGACTATGATCCAACGCGCCCTGCCGCCGATGCCGCCCAGCCGGAAGACGTTTTTGGGCGCCTTATTGTTGTGACTGGCGCTTAGCCACATGTGACCTTGGATGCTGTCCGGTAGTATGGCAACGCGGCTGGCAACCTGCGCTCAAGTTCGCGGATTCGCTGCTGGTTGGAGGGATGCGTGGAAAGGAAGGCCGGCGGCCCCTTGTCGGTCGACTTCTGCATGTTGC
>JBFKCG010000224.1:0-3753 GCA_041620675.1 Nevskiales bacterium | reverse complement strand
GCACAGCGAAGCCACCGTGATCGTGGCAGATGACATTACGCCTGCCGACATCATCCTGTTGCACCAGCAGGGCGTCGCGGCCTTCATCAGCGAACATGGCGGGCCCTTGTCGCACACGGCGATCCTGGTGCGTAGCCTGGGCGTGCCGGCCGTATTCGGCCTGCATCATGCCCGCCGAATGGTGGTGGATGGCGAGATCATCATCGTCGATGGAGACAATGGCCATGCCATCGCGGGGCCAGACGCCCTGGCCCTGGCCTGGTACGAGAAGCGCCAACAGCTCGACAAGGATTACCGTCGCGAGCTGGGTCGCCTCAAAAGCGAGCCTGCCATCACGCAAGATGGCCACACAGTCTGCCTGATGGCGAATATCGAGCTCCCCGAGGACAGCGTGTCGGCCTACGACAATGGCGCACACGGTGTAGGGCTGTTCCGTACCGAGTTCCTGTACATGAACCGGGAAAAGATGCCGGATGAGGAGGAACAACTGGAGGCCTACCGCCGCGTGCTGGAGGCAGCGCGTGGTCCCGTGACGATTCGCACCCTCGATCTTGGCGCAGACAAGCAAGTGGATAGCGGTCGCTCTCAATCACCGACGGCAACCAACCCGGCCCTGGGCCTGCGCGCGATCCGCCTGTGCCTGAAGGAACAGGACATGTTCCGCGTGCAGTTGCGCGCCCTGCTCCGCGCCTCCAGCTTTGGCGAGATGCGCATCATGCTGCCCATGATTTCCAACCTGCAGGAGCTGCGCCAGGCCCTGCACCTGATCGAAGAAACCAAGGATGACCTGCGCCGGCAAAGTCTGGCCTACAACGAAAAGGTCCAGGTTGGCGCGATGATTGAGGTGCCGGCGGCTGCGCTGGCAGCGCCACTGCTGGCGCGCTATGCGGATTTCTTCTCGATAGGCACCAATGACCTGATCCAGTACACGCTCGCGATTGATCGAGTCGATGACGAGGTGAACTATCTTTACGATCCCCTCCACCCCGCCGTGCTCAGGCTGATCCAGATCACCATTGAGGCCGGCGCCCAGGCGGGTATCCCGGTGGCCATGTGTGGCGAGATGGCGTCTGACCCGCGTTACACCCGCCTGCTCCTTGGCCTGGGACTGACCGAGTTCAGCATGAACCCCGGCAGCCTGCTTGAGATCAAGCGCATCATCCGGCATAGCGACACGCGTGGCCTGCGTGGCATCGTGCAGAGGCTGCTGGCCTCAACCAACAGCGCCGAGATGCACGAACTGATCGAACAGCTGGCGGCCCCGGCCTTGCATTGATCGGCATCCCAAGCGTAGACGGCGTCCAAGCTTCCCGGTAACTTTTGTCACGTCGGCGTAACCACGCCGTGAGACCCTCATTTTCACCCAAGGCCAGTCGCTGACCCGCCATGCCAGATATCGAAGACGTCACTGGTCACAGCAACGATAGCCGGCTGGAACGCCTGCATTCGGCGCTGGAGAGCGGCCGTCTGCAGCGTGTACAGCGGCTGCTGCACTCCCTGCCGACCGCCGAGATCGCCTTGTTGCTCGAGTCCATGCCCATTGGCAAGCGTGAGGTGGCCTGGGGTCTGGTTGACGTCGATGATCGCGGCGAGGTGCTGGTCCATGTCGCCGAGGATGTGCGTGACGGCCTGATCCGCGAAATGCCAATCGAGGAGTTGGTGGCCGCGACCGAGGGCCTTGAAGTCGATGACCTTGCCGACCTGATCGAGGACTTGCCTGAGACCGTGACGCAGCAGTTGCTGCGCTCAATGGACCTGGAGAACCGCAAGCGGCTGGAAGCCGTGCTGTCCTACGAACCGGATAGCGCCGGCGGCCTGATGAACACCGACACCGTGACGGTAAGGCCGGACGTCAGCATTGACGTCGTGCTGCGTTACCTGCGGCTGCGCGGAAGCCTGCCCGAGCACACCGATGCGCTGTTTGTCGTGGATCGCACCGGCCGATACCTCGGCGTGATCTCAGTCAACCAGCTGCTGACCCTCGGCCCTGAGCAGGTGACGGCAGCCGTCATGGACACCGAGGTGCGTCCCATTGAAGTCACCGCTAAGGCCACCGCGGTAGCCAAGCAGTTTGAGAACCTGGACCTGATTTCTGCCCCCGTGGTGAATGAAAACGGCGTACTGGTAGGCCGAATCACGGTCGACGACGTCATGGACGTGATACGCGACCAAGCCGACCATAGCCTGATGAGCATGGCGGGCCTGGATGAGGAGCAGGATTTATTTGCTCCCATCACCGTCAGCGCCCTGCAACGCGCAGTCTGGCTTGGTATCAACCTGTTGACTGCATTCATTGCGGCACGCGTGGTCGGGATATTCGAAGCGTCCATCGTCGAGGTCGTGGCTTTGGCCGTATTGATGCCAGTGGTCGCCAGCATGGGCGGCATTGGCGGTAGCCAGACCCTGACCTTGATGATCCGCGGCCTTGCGCTGGGTCATATCGGCCGCAGCAATACCCGCGAGCTATTCCTGAAGGAACTGGCGGTGGGCCTGATCAATGGCCTGCTGTGGGCCTGCGTGGTCTCTGGCATCACCCTGCTCTGGTTCAACAACCTCAAGCTTTCCCTGGTCATTGGTCTGGCAATGCTGATCAACCAGATCAACGGCGCGCTGACCGGATTCTGGCTGCCATTGCTGTTGCGGCGCATGGGTGTGGATCCAGCTTTGGCCGGATCCGTGATCCTGACCACCTTTACCGATGTGGTTGGATTCCTCGCCCTGCTCGGGCTGGGCACCTTGATCCTGCTCTAGGGCGTTACGGCTTACTGGCCGGCGACCATCATCGAGTCCACCAGCACCGAGCCGCAGCGGATATTGCCGCGCACATCCACATCATTACCCACCGCGCGGATGCCCATGAACATGTCACGCAGGTTACCGGCAATCGTGATCTCGGCGACCGGGTAAGCAATCGCCCCGTTCTCGACCCAGAATCCCGCAGCGCCGCGGGAATAATCGCCAGTGACGGGGTTGACGCCCTGCCCCATCATTTCCGTCACCATCAGTCCCGTTCCCATCTCGCGTAGCAGGGCATCAAAGCCCTGAGCACCGGGCTCAATGATGAGGTTGAAGACACCACCGGCATTGCCGGTGGATTGCAGGCCAAGGCGTCGTGCGGAATAGCTGCCCAACACATACCCCTGCAGCACGCCATTGATCACCAGGTCGCGGTCTGCCGTGGCAACACCTTCCAGGTCATACGCGGTGCTGCCCATGGCGCGCGGCAAATGTGGCCGCTGGCAGATATTGATATGGGGCGCAAACACCGGCTGTCCCGCCTGGTCGAGCAAGAAGCTGGCCTTGCGATACAAGGCACTGCCGCTGATCGCGCCGATAAAGCTGCCAAATAACCCGCGCGCCAATTCAGGCACAAAGAGCACGGGAACCCGGCGCGTGTCCAGGCTGCGCGGGCTGAGGCGCCGGACGCTGCGCTCCGCCGCCTTGCGGCCGACGTGGGCAGCCGCCTCCAGTCCTGACGGCTGGCGTGATGCCGTGTACCAATAGTCGCGTTGCATGCCATCACCGCTGCCGGCAATGACTGCACAGCTCAGGCTGTGCTGGGTACCCTGCTGGTGGCCAATAAAACCGTGGCTGTTGGCATAAACCGAGATCCCCCGTCGGGTATCCACGCCAGCACCTTCACTGTTGCTGATACGCGCATCAAACTGCAGGGCGCTGGCTTCGGCCTCCCTTGCCAGTTCCACGGCGGTATCCACATCCAGCGCCCAGGGATGATCCAGCGCTAAATCCGGG
>JBFKCG010000223.1:0-3767 GCA_041620675.1 Nevskiales bacterium | reverse complement strand
GCGCATGTAGTGCCCCCCCCTAGCCGTAGCGATCGGGCAGCATACCAGAGCGTCGGGGCAACCGCCCCACCCAAAATGGGAGGGGGTATTAGCCGAATAACGCGGATTCTTCGTCTACCTGTAACAATCCTTCGACTTCGTGAAGCGGTGCTCGCTGCATGGGCTGGCCATCGACCGGGCTACAGGGTGCCTGGCGCAAGCCATCCAGCTTGAAGATGGCGACCTCAAAAGAGGCGTTATTTACGCTGAAACGAATCGTTGTCTGGTAACTATATTCCTCATTCCGCAGACGAAAACGTTTCTGGCCAAGCTCGCACTGGATGCCGCGCGACTCCAGAAAGAACTGCAGGCTCTCGTCGTAGTCGGTAAACAGGTGCAACTGGATGTCGCTGTACTCCGTAGCCGAACCCGCCAGCACCGGACCCACCAACCGTGGATGAAAAGCATCCAGATGTTGCATCGCAGCGCAGGCCGCTTCTCGCAGCTGCCGCAAGTGGGCGAGATGGCGGGCGCCCCCAAACAGGCGCTGGCGATCGCGCAATGCAGATTCGATCTCATCATTTCCGGGAAGATTGCGGAATTCGCGCATGCCACAGCGCTCCGCGGCCTTGTGCTTGGCCAATTTGAAGTCGGTGATGCCCTGTTCGCTGATAATGCGCGCGGCCTCCTCGGCTACGCGCTGGCGCAGATCCGTGAAATAGCGTCGGCTCATGGCGGAGATTCCGGCGCGGCGCCCACCGATCGGGGCTGGACTGAAGGTATCAGGAATAAACGGGCGCTGCCAAGAGCGCCCTTTCGCTAAAACAGCTCGTCCACCCGGCCACCGCCGGACGCCGGTGCGGTATTCGGGCCATCACCGGAACCTGCACCCATGCCGGGAACGCGGTCCTCCGGGAAGGTCTCGAAAATCGCATCGCCACTGGTGCTGCTGGCCTGCAGGCCACTGTCGCGATTGATGCGCACGGTGACCAGGCCTTCCGGGCGAGGCAATTCAGCCGGCGGACTATCCTTGAGGGCATCGCGCATGAAGTGTATCCACATCGGCAGGGCAGCGCGCCCCCCTGTTTCCTTCGCGCCCAGGGACTGCAGCTGGTCAAAGCCTACCCAGCAACTCGCAACCAGTTCAGCGTTATATCCACTGAACCAGGCATCATTCACGTCATTGGTGGTGCCGGTTTTGCCGGCGAGGTCTGTTCGATTCAGGCTCTTGGCAGCGGTTGCCGTGCCGCGCTCGATCACATCACGCAGCATGCTGTTCATGAGGTAAATAGTCTGTGGGCTCGCCACCCGTGGCAATGGGGACTCCTCGCAGTTGACACAGGCGATCTTGGGCTCGGCCTTGAACAGCAGCTTGCCATCCGCGGCCTTGATCTCTTCGATGTAATAGGGCTGTACCAGCGAGCCGCCATTGGCAAACACGGCATAGGCCCTTGTGAGCTCAAGTGGCGTGACTGTCGCGGTGCCCAGTGACATCGACAGGTCGCGTGGGACGCGTTCGGCTGGCAAGCCAAAACGCAATACGAAGTCATGACCGTAAGGCGCGCCAATAGCCATGAGCAGGCGGATAGTGACCAGGTTGCGTGAATGCGTCAGGGCTTCGCGCAGCCGGGTTGGTCCGTAAAACTTCCCACTGTAGTTCTCAGGACGCCATTCGCTTGACATGCCGGGCGCATCAAACACGACCGGTGCATCATTGATGATGCTGGCCGGCGTGAACCCTTTTTCAAGCGCCGCCGCATAGACCAGCGGCTTGAATGCGGACCCCGGCTGGCGCAATGCCTGTATCGCACGATTGAACTTGCTGGTGTGGAAATCGAAGCCACCCACCAGCGCCTCCAAGGAGCCGTCACGCGGATCCAGTGCAACCAGCGCCCCTTGCACGCGTGGCCATTGCGAAAGCCGCCAGGGCACCTCGTCTTCCTTGTCGCCAGCGGTAACGCGAATGATGTCGCCTGGCTTCAGTCTGCGCCCGGTTCCCGGACCGGCCCAGGCATATCCCGCGCTGCCCAACAGCACGGTACCGCGATCGCGCACATGCAGTTTTACGCTGTCACCGCCCTGCAAAACGACCGCAGGCAGCAAGCCGGCCACGACCCGCCTACCGGCCAGCGCCTCATCCAGCGCGCCCTCTGCCTTGTAATCATCCAGGTCAAGGTGGCCCTCGGGTCCGCGAAAGCCGTGTCGCTTTTCATAGTCCAGCAGCGCCAGGCGCAGCGCCCGATTGGCCGCCTGCTGGCGTTCGCTGGTGATGGTGGTGGTGACACTGAACCCGTCCGTGTAACTGCGTTCACCGAACCGCGACACCATTTCCGCGCGCACCATCTCAGCGACGTAATCGGCCTCCACGATAATGGGTCCGCGCAGCCGTATTTGCACCCGGATGGGCTCTTGGAGCGCCAGCTCTAGCTCTTCTTTGTTTATATAATCAAGGTCATACATGCGCCGCAGGACATAGTCACGGCGCAGGCGCGCGCGTGGGGGGTCAACCACGGGATTGAAACGGGATGGGGCCTTGGGCAGGCCCGCAATCATGGCGATCTGCCCCAGGCTCAGGTCATGGACTTCCCGGCCATAGTAAATCTGCGCCGCGGCACCCACGCCATAGGCATGGTTCCCGAGATAAATCTTGTTGAGGTATAGCTCAAGGATTTTCTCCTTGCTGAGCTCGCGCTCGATCTTGGTCGCGAGCAGGATTTCCTTGAGCTTGCGGGTATAGGTGCGCTCGCTTCCGAGGAAGAAGTTTCGCGCCAGCTGCATCGTGATCGTACTGCCGCCCTGGGTTTTCTCGCCAGTCACGGCCAAGTTCAGGGCAGCCCTCAGCAACCCTCGGTAATCAAAGCCAGGATGCTCGAAGAAGCGATCGTCCTCTGCTGCCAGGAAGGCCTCGATCAAGGGCTTCGGCAATGCCTCGAAATCCAGGGGGGCCCGGCGTTCTGAACCAAACTCGCCGATCATGACGCCGTCGCGCGTGTAGATACGCAATGGCACGTTCAGCTGCACACGCTGCAACTCTGCCGCATCCGGCAGGAAGGGGGCGAATACCAAGGTGGCGCTAGTAAGCGCCAACCAGCCCATTGCCACTACCGCCAGCACCAAAGATGCCAAAATCAAGCCAAATTTAATCAATCGGGGCATTTTACGCATACTGCATTATCACCTGATGCCAGCCTTTTCTGAACAGCTTCTTACGTGGTATCAATTGCTTGGGTGCACAAGTTAGAGTTGCACACTGAGCCTGTTTGTTATATGTAGAGAATACAAGGATGACATCGGTCGTCCATACGATTAGGGGCACAGGGAGAATTACGATGTTGTCCCGACTGGGGTCTGTACAAAACCTCTTCAAAAAGGAGGCTGGCTCGCTCGTGGGTCTGGACATCAGCTCCAGCTCCGTCAAGCTTGTGGAACTGAGTCGCAGTGGCGGCGGCTACCGCGTCGACGCCTGCGCCTCCGAACCCCTGCCTGCAGGGGCCGTCATCGACAAGCAGATCTCCGACCCGCTCGCTGTCGGAGAAGCCATTCGACGCGCCATTTCCCGCAGCGGCACCAGCACTCGCCATGCGGCGGTGGCCGTCTCCGGCTCCTCCGTCATCACCAAGATCATCAACCTGCCCAGCTCTCTCAACGACGACGAGATGGAAGAGCAGATCAAAATCGAGGCGGACCAGTATATTCCGTATCCGATTGACGAAGTCAATTTGGATTTTCAGGTCCTGCGCGCGTTGCCAAATGCGCCGGACACGGCAGAGGTGCTGCTGGCCGTCTGT
>JBFKCG010000222.1:0-3796 GCA_041620675.1 Nevskiales bacterium | reverse complement strand
TGCAAACCACGTCATGTGAAAGGTTCGCATCTGAATGGACTTCAGACTGAACAGCTGGATTGATGTGGCCTTGTTTTGAACTTCCATGACGGACTCCTGATCGATTCTGGAGTCCCTGTCGCAAGGCTCATGCCATGACAAGCTAAGGCATGTATATCAATAGGTTATTGTGATTTGAAACAGATCAGGCGTATCGTCGATCGCTCACATGCAGTGCATGTCATGCAACGCCAGTGTTTCTGATGACCCAGTATGGATCAGATGAAGCGGCGCGAATGAATCAACCCAGATGGGTGATGCCACCCATATAGCCTTGCAGCACTGCAGGTATAGCCACCCTGCCGGACTCATCCTGGAAGTTTTCGAGAATGGCCACCAGCGTGCGCCCGATGGCGAGGCCTGAACCATTCAGGGTATGAACGAGTTCGGGTTTGCCAGTTTCAGCAGACCGATAACGCGCCAGCATGCGTCGTGCCTGGAAAGATTCAAAGTTGCTGCAGGACGATATTTCCCGGTAGGTCTTCTGCGAGGGCAGCCAGACTTCCAGGTCATAAGTCTTGGCCGCGCCGAAGCCCAGATCGCCTGCACAAAGTGCGACTACCCGGTATGGCAAATCCAGCTTCTGCAAGACCTTCTCTGCGTGGCCGGTGAGCTCCTCCAGCCTTTCATAGGAACGTTCTGGCTCTGAAATCTGGACCAGCTCGACTTTCTCGAACTGGTGCTGCCGGATCATGCCTCGGGTGTCCCTGCCTGCAGCACCCGCCTCCGCCCTGAAACAGGGCGTGTGCGAAACGTACTTCAATGGCAGTTGTGTGACATCAACAATGCTGTCGCGCACAAGGTTGGTAACCGGAACCTCGGCGGTGGGAATCAGGTAGTACGGCTGTTCGCCCTTGAGCGCAAAAAGATCATCGCCAAACTTCGGGAGTTGCCCGGTTCCGCGCAGGCTTTCGGCATTGACGACGTATGGCATGTACATTTCGGTGTAACCATGCTCACGCGTGTGCAGGTCAAGCATGAACTGGATCAAAGCACGATGCAGACGGGCAAGGTCGCCACTTAACACCACAAAGCGCGAACCGGTGATCTTGGCCGCCGAAGCGAAATCCATCATGCCCAGCGTCTCGCCGATATCCACATGATCCTTTGGCGTATGGCTGGGCGTGGACGGCTTGCCCCACTGTCGTATTTCTACGTTCTGGGTTTCATCCACGCCTTCCGGAACGGAGGCATGTGGAAGGTTGGGTAAACCCAGCGCAAATTCCTCAATGGCCCGCTGGCATTCACCGAGTGCAGCTTCGTTGTTCAAAAGCTGTTGTTTGAGCGATTCCACCTGTTCCAGCAATGGGGCAGGATCCTCGCCCTTGCTCTTGGCAATGCCAATCGCCTTCGACTGGGAATTGCGCGTTGCCTGAAGTTGCTCGGTCTCGGTTTGCAGGCGTTTGCGGTCTGCCTCTAACGCGGCAATGCGGGCGGTATCCAGCTGGATACCGCGCCTGGCCAATTGAGCGGCAACCTCGGCAGCCTTTGATCGAAGTAGTTTTGGGTCAATCATGGGCGGGCATTATACGTGCAGTTAGGCCCAGCGCTCAGCCGCCCATAGACCTAACCCGCAAGCCGCAAGGGACAGCACCACACTTAAAATGACGTTCGTGAATGCCGCAAGGATTGCACCACGCTCCAGCAACTGTAGAGTCGCCAAGGAAAATGCTGAAAATGTGGTAAATGCGCCCATGAAGCCTATCAGCAGCAGAGCCTGCCAAGCCTGCCCCAATCCTGAACTTCGGTCCAGCGCCCCGTAAATCACCCCAGCCATTAGGCAACCCAGCACATTGACCAGCAAGGTGCCATAAGGATACTCATGGCCAAGCCAACCCTGGGCCCAGGAAGTCATCCAGTACCGGGACAACGCACCTAGGGCACCGCCGCCGGCGATCGCAAGTAACGTCTGCATTGTCACCCCCTCGGCTTTGTCTTTTCCCTATTCTGTGCGCGCAAGTGCGCCAGCTTTTCAGAGATCTTGATCTCTAGCCCGCGTGCTGGGGGGTCGTAGTAGACACGCCCGCGCAGCGGGTCTGGCAAGTATTGCTCACCTGCGGCAAAGGCACCTGCCTCATCATGTGCATAGCGATAATCTTTGCCGTAATCCAGGGATTTCATCAGATTAGTCGGCGCATTGCGCAAGTGCAGCGGAACCTCAAGGGTGCCATGACGACGAACCTCTTCTTTTACGGCATTAAATGCCGAATATACGGCATTACTCTTCGGGGCAACTGCGAGATAGACGATGGCCTGAGCAATTGCCAACTCACCTTCAGGGCTGCCCAGACGCTCATAGATGTTCCAGGCATCCAGTGCAAGACTCAAACCACGCGGGTCGGCATTGCCGATATCCTCACTGGCAATCCGCAGGACACGGCGTGCGATGTACAGGGGGTCGCAGCCACCGTCCAGCATGCGTGCAAACCAGTACAACGCCGCATCCGGGTCAGATCCACGCACAGATTTGTGCAAGGCAGAGATCAGGTCGTAAAAGTACTCGCCACCCTTGTCAAAACGGCGCAGGCTCCCCGTCGCGATCTCAGCCAAATCCTCGGCAGCAATTACTGGAGCGCCACGTGACTGGGCCAGTTCAGACAGCAGTTCCAGCAGATTAAGTGCCCGCCTGGCATCCCCATCTGCCACAGCGGCCAGCTGGTCACGTAGCTCGGGCAACATGCTGAGTGACAAAGAGCCCAGCCCGCGTTCCGTGTCAGCCAGTGCCCGGTCAATAACGGCGCGGGTTTCCGCGCAGTCCAGTGCCTTGAGCACATAGGTGCGACAACGGGACAACAATGCGTTGTTCAACTCGAACGAGGGATTCTCAGTGGTGGCACCAACCAGCGTGAACGTGCCATTTTCCACATGAGGCAGCAATGCGTCCTGCTGGCTCTTGTTGAACCGGTGTACCTCATCAATAAACAGAAGCGTCCGCCGGTTATTGGCCTGGGCTTCCTGTGCGGAGACGACTGCAGACCGAATCTCCTTGACGCCCGCCATCACGGCAGAAATGGCAGTGAACTCCATGTCCGCCACAAGCGCCATCAATTGCGCCAGGGTAGTCTTTCCGGTGCCGGGCGGCCCCCAGAAGATCATCGAGTGTGGATGCCCGGATTCCAGCGCAAGCCGAAGCGGCTTGCCGGTAGCCAGAAGATGGTTTTGTCCTGTGAATTCGTCCAGATTACGTGGACGCATCCGATCTGCGAGGGGACGCCAGCTTTCAGCCACGACGCGGGATTTTGTTATCCAGCAGGAGCAGGACGCTTCCCATGGAGGTGCTCGCCAGCAGCAAGCCTGCTATTGCGCCAATCACATCGGCCAGTAGGTCCGCCAGCTCAAAGCTACGATAACTGGTTGTGAATTGCAGGCACTCAATGACTAGACCAAACAATCCTAGCCCCAAGCCAACGTGGGCAAACCGCTCTGGTGTGTATAACGCACCAAACCATAGGCCCAGCATCAAATAAGTCAGAAGATGCAGCAGCTTGTCGTTAGGCATGGTCGTTCCCTGCTGTATCGGAATCAGGGAAGCAATGAGAACTGACAGCAGAATAATGCCGCTCATCACCAGCCAAATTGGCTTGTTGTGTAGGGGACGCATGCTCAGCGCTTGCGAGTGGCAGGCATTGTTTCGTCAGCATCTACGACTTCAACGCCCTTAGGCGGTTGGAAGGCAAAGTGGCCTGCTTTCAGGCCCGGGTTGATGCGAATATCGGTAAAGCGGATGGTGGTGTTCTGGCCGAGACTGTCACGCAAT
>JBFKCG010000221.1:0-3803 GCA_041620675.1 Nevskiales bacterium | reverse complement strand
TCACTGCTCCTCGCCGTGGGCGTCAGCAATACCGTGCACCTGTTTACCGTGTTCTACCAGGCCATTGACCGCGGCCTGGACAAGCGTGCATCGCTGTCTTACGCGCTCGGCCACTCGGGGCTGGCCGTGGTCATGACCGGCCTGACGACTGCGGGTGGGCTTGTTTCGTTCATCACCGCCGACCTCAAGCCGGTGTCCGACATTGGCATCATCTGCCCGATGGGCATCGTCAACACCCTGTTGTTCTCATTAGTGCTGCTGCCTGCGCTGATCGCGGTCAGCCCACTGACCCAGCGTGAGCCCAAGGATGACTCCAACAGCCTGGCTCAACGCTTCCTCGCAGGCTGCGCGGACATCTCCACCCGTTACCCACGCAGCATGGTGGCGATCTGGCTCATCTTCCTCGGCCTGTGCCTGATCCCGGCCTCGCAGATCAAGCCAAGCCACTACCCGCTGATCTGGTTCCAGCCTGACAACAAGGTACGCCTCACGACCGAGATGATGGATCGTGAATTCGGTGGCAGCGCCTACATGGAGATCGTCATTGACTCCAAGACGAAGAATGGCCTGCATGATCCGGAGCTGCTGCAAGCTGCCGATCGCGCCATGCAATTCGCGGCCAACCTGGAAGTGGGCGGGGTCAAGATGGGCAAGGCCACCTCCCTGCTCGACATCAACAAGGAACTGCACCAGGCCCTGCATGCCAATGACCCGGCCTACTACAGGATCCCAGACAGCCGCGAAATGATCGCGCAGGAGTTGCTGCTATTCGAGAATTCCGGCAGCAGAGACCTGGTGGATATCGTAGATAGCAGCTTCAGCAAGATGCGCATCACCGTTTCCATGCCGTTCGTGGACAGCATGCTGTACCCGGCCTACCTCGACGTCATGGAGCCCGGCTTCCGTGAAATCATCGGTGACAAGGCCGAGGTGACCTTCACTGGCATCATCAACCTGCTCACGCGTACGGTGAAAGTGCTGATTGGTGACACCATCCGCTCCTATATGCTGGCTTTCATCATCATCGCGCCGCTGATGATGTTGCTGGTTGGCTCGGTACGCACTGGCCTGGTCAGCATGATCCCCAATGTGGCGCCGGTCATCACCATCCTGGCCCTGATGTATTTCGTAGGCATCCCGCTGGATGCCTTTACCCTGCTGGTGGGCTCCATCACGCTGGGCCTGGCGGTGGATGACACCATCCACTTCATGCACAACTTCCAGCGCTATTACGCCACCTACCGTGACTCGCGCCGCGCCGTGCAGGAAACCCTGCGCACCACCGGCAAGGCCATGCTGATCACCTCGGTGGTGCTCACCGTTGCCTTCTTCGTCAACCTGTTTGGCAGCATGATCAACCTGCAGCACTTCGGCCTGCTCACCGGCACCTGCATCGTCGTTGCACTGTTCGCCGACCTGCTGCTGGCACCCGCGCTGATGACGCTACTGATTCGCTACAAGGAGAAATCCGCATGATCGCTTACACCGCCCGCCTGGTCATGGCTGCACTGCTGCTAGGACTCACTACCTCCGCCCTCGCGGCCCAGATGAGCGCTCGCGAGATCATGCAGAAGGCCAAGGACCGCGACACCGGCAACAATGCCGTGATGGAGATGCAGCTGATCCTGATTGATGCCAAGGGCAACCAGCGCGAGCGCCTCCTGCGCTCCTATAGCCGCGATGTGCCAGGCAAGCCCGAGGACAGCCAGAGCATCATGTTCTTCCTGGAACCCGCCAGCGTGAAGGACACCGGCTTCCTCACCTACGATTACGACGCCAGTAACAAGGACGATGACCAGTGGCTGTACCTGCCGGCACTGAAGAAGGTCAAGCGCATTGCCGCCACCGACAAGAGCGGCAGCTTCATGGGCTCGGACTTCACCTATGCCGACATGAGCACGCCCAGCCTGGATGACTACAAATACGAGCTGATGAAGGAAACCGAGGTCAACGGCCACAAGGTCTGGCAGATCCAGGCCACCCCCGCCACCGAGAAGGAAGTCGAGCGCACGGGTTATACCAAGTCAGTGATCTTCGTGCGGCAGGACAACTTCGTGGTGATCCGCTCGGTCAACTGGGTCAAGAAAGGCGACAAGCTCAAGTACATGGAGGTCAAGAAGCTGGAACAGATCGAAGGTATCTGGACCGGCACCGAGATCGTCATGACCACCAAGGACGGCCAGAATACCGAGCACGCCAGCATCATGCGCATGCGCGACGTGCGCTACAACCAGAAGCTGGACGATGACCTATTCACCGAGCGCCGCCTGAGCAAAGGCCCGTAAGTGAAGCCAGTGCGGCCCGCACGAGCAGCCACTGCCAGCGCTCTGCTGCTCGGCTGCATGCTCGGCAGCGCCCATGCGGCCGGCAATGATGTCGAGGACGTGCTCGGCGGTTTCGACGACGCCATCAGCGACGTCGCCAAGCCCGAGGCCACGCCGGAATCCGAGCCGCTGACCTTATTTGGCTGGACACTGGACGGCAGCCTGTCGGCCAGCGCGTCTTATAACCTCAAGGACCACGACTCCTCCACGGGGACAGATTACGGTGGCCTGTCCAAGCTGCGCCTGCGCGGCAACTTCGGCCTGGAGAAAAAATTTGAGAACGAGTGGCGGGCCGTGTTCAGTGCTTATGCCTGGCATGACGCCGCCTATGCCCTGCGCGATGCCGACTACAGCAACGAAGTGCTGGATGCATACCGCAGTGACACTGACATCCAGGATGCCTTCATCGAAGGCAAGCTCGGAGACAACTGGGACCTGAAAGTCGGCCGCCAGGTGGTGGTGTGGGGCTTTGCCGATAACCTGCGCGTGCTGGACGTGCTCAACCCGCTCGACAACCTCGAGCCGGGCCTGGTGGACATCGAGGATTTGCGCCTGCCCACCGGCATGCTCAAGCTCGATCACTATTCAGGTGGCTGGCGTGTTGGCGCAATCCTTGTCCCCGAGATTCGCTTCAGCAAGAACCCGCCCTTTGGCAGCGATTTTTATGCCCTCACCGATGCCAACGGCAATGCCGTGAAGATTCGCGAGGAAATCCCCAACGACTTTGAGGCCCCCAGCTACGCGCTGTCGGCCAGCGGCGTGCTCAAGGGTGTGGACGTGAAGCTCAACCTCGCGCGCCTGTGGAATGACGAACCCTACCTTGACCCGACCGCCTTTGATGTCAACGCGCCGGGGGCGTCCAATGAAAGGTTCTTCCAGGATGCCGTGCTGCGGCACAGCCGCGTGAACTTGGCTGGTTTCGGCCTGCAGAAGACCTGGGGCAGCTGGTTGTTCAAGCAGGAGCTGGCCGTGCTCGACAAGCTCCTGCTCACCGAAACCGGCGAGGAAACCGTCAATGGCCCCTTACCCAACCTCGGCGCCCTGCCGGTCTTGGGTGGCTTGCCCCTGCCAACGCCAACTCCCTTGCCGGGTGGCGGCACCACGGTGGTCATTCCCAATGCCGTCAGCGCGCACACCCAGACCAGCTGGCTGCTGGGCGTGGAATATTTCGGACTGGCCAATACCAATATCGCAGTGGAGATCGCCTCCCGCTACATTGGCGACTTCAATGACCAGCTAGAAGCGTCGGGTTACCTGGAGCGGCGCACGGAATCCTCGTTTCGCGTCACGCGCGACTTTCTGAACGAACGCCTGCGCAGCAACCTCATCGTGATCCTGTTTGACCAGGACCACCGCTTCCTCGGCAAGGACGGCGGCGCGATCTACCGCGTGAATGCGGAATACGAACTCGCCACCAGCCTGATGCTATCCGGCGGCGCGGTGTTCTATGACGGCGGCAACCAGCGACCGTTTGCGCTG
>JBFKCG010000220.1:0-3829 GCA_041620675.1 Nevskiales bacterium | reverse complement strand
CTCATCACGCAGGTCATCAATGGCGACGTGCAAGGACAGCTCCCGCATGACCGACGCCGCCGCCGCAATCTCCACCGGGGTCTCGCCTTTCATGCGCAGGGCAACCAGCAAGCCTGCGATCTGGGCAGGCGTTGCCTCCCCGCTCATGATCTGGCGCATAACCGCCTGCATCTGGCCGGCCTCCAGGTCCTGCCTTTCCAACAGCCGTGCCAACGCGCTCTGCATGTTCATGCCGCCCTCCTGCGCGCATCGCTCATGAAATTGCGCAGCATGTCATGCCCGTGCTCGGTCAGGATCGATTCCGGGTGGAACTGCACACCCTCGATCGGCAATGTCTTGTGTTTCAGGCCCATGATCTCGTCCCGTTGGCCCTTGGCGTCCTCGGTCCAGGCGGTCACCTCAAATTCAGCCGGCAGGTTGTCCTGGGACACGATCAGCGAGTGATAACGCGTGGCCCGGAAAGGGTTTGGCAGTCCGGCGAACACGCCCTTGCCGGTGTGGTGGATTTGCGAGGTCTTGCCATGCATGACATCACGCGCCCGCACGACCTTGCCACCAAAGGCCTGGCCGATGCTCTGGTGTCCCAGGCAGACACCCAGGGTCGGGATTCGCGATGACAGGCGACCAATCAGTTCCAATGAGATACCCGCCTCGTTTGGGGTGCAGGGGCCCGGCGAGATCACGATTGCCTCGGGCTTCATCGCCTCGATCTCATCAACCGTCACCTGGTCATTCCGGAAGACCTGCACGTCCTCGCCCAGTTCGCCCAGGTATTGGACGAGGTTGTAGGTGAACGAATCATAATTGTCGATCATCACCAGCATGCTGCATCTGCCTGTGATGCCAGCAACCCACCTATTGGGGCTGAGGCAACGAGTAGTCGGGCCGCTATTCTCGCCCAGAGACCGCCCCAGTAAAAGCACGGGTCACTGGAGACCAGGACTGATGTGTGCCGAATCGGTGAGACCGGCCCGCAGCCTGGGCACAGCTAACCGTGTTGCGATTGCCCGCAACGGGTGGGTATCGGGGGGATTCGAGAAGGTTTCGAGCGGCGGGAAGTATCCAGCCACTCAACTTAAAGGGCCTCACACATATCACGTGCAAGGCCCTGGGTCACAATCATTCACGCCGTCATTGCTGCCGGCGCGGCACGGGTCCTAGTTTTCCCGCAGGACCGTGCTGAGTTGCTCGCGGTTGATGCGGATCTCCTTGTCATATTCAAGCATGCCTAGCCGGCGAAACTTGTTCATGAAAAGGCTGACCCTTGATCGCGTGGTGCCGATCATCATGGCCAGGGTTTCCTGACTGATTTTCTTGATCACGCAGCCCGATTGGTCTGAGTCGCTGTAATACGCGAGCATCAGCAACAGACGGGCCAGGCGCTTCTCCGATGAGTTGAACAGCTGGTCTATCAGGTCTTCCTGAAGCTGGCCGTTGCGAGTCAGCAGGTAGCCCATGAACAGGTCTGCATACTTGGGATTGCGTGCAAGGATCTCGACCATCTCATGCTTGCTGATTTCTGTGATCTTGCAGCGTTGCAGGGTGGTTGCCGTGTAGCGCCGGTTATTTGCGTCAGCCAGGCAGTTCTCGCCAAAGAAGGTGTTCGGCCCCATCAGGGCCACCACCGCCTCGCGCCCGAGGTTTGAGACCACCGAAAGCTTGACGCGGCCCTCCTGGATGTAGAAGACGGAATCGGCGTAATCCCCTTGCTGATACAAGACATGCTTGGCCGGATATTTCCTGACACAGTCCATCAGGCTGTTGTGCATCCGGTAGGGGTTGGGATCCAGCGTCCCGACCGTGTTGCCCCGTCCTGGGGCAGGTGATGTCGTCCTGATTGTTGGCGTAATATTCGAAGGTATTGCAACTGCTGTACGTATGGGTTGTCCTAACATGGCTTCGTACTCCCTTCCCCCAGTTACGTAAGATTTTATATCTGTAACTAAATCTTACAGGCCCTCGTTTTCATCCAGAAAAAGCATGCAATCCCTGCATACAAAAGGGTTTTAGTAGGCAATAGACGCTATCCATACTGAAGGCAACAGGCAGTTATTTCTGTGTAATCTTATACACAAAATGGCCAAATTGACCTTTCAGATCAATAAAGTACAGTCAAAATAGGGAAACGACCTGTATAAATTGAAGAAGCACGGTGTTCCTGCCGGCACAAATTCAGGACAATGCCACATGGATAACAACACCACACGCCACAAGCCAGTGACACAGGCGAATCAGCACTGCGAGGAACATCCAACCGCCGGTGAGACCCGGAGCGGCCTCGCGGAACTGGCGCTGGAAGGGCTGGCGGTTGCACTGCGCGAGGATGAGACGCCCCAGCAAGCAGCGGTTTTTGCACAGCTGGAATGCGCTGCTTATCTGGCGAAAGTACGGGGCAGGTCCGATCCCGCGTCAGAGTAATGCCGGGCTGCTAGCGCTGATCCTTCGTGCCACGGCTGGCCAGCGCCACCGCGTGGAAGATAGCACGCGCCTTGTTCATGGTTTCCGCCCACTCATTGGCGGGCACTGAGTCCGCCACGATGCCAGCGCCAGCCTGGATGTGGAGATGGCCATCCTTGATCACGGCCGTGCGGATGGCGATGGCGGTGTCCATGGCGCCATTGAAAGCCAGATAACCGACGGCACCGCCATAAACGCCGCGCTTGACCGGCTCCAGTTCATCAATGATCTCCATCGCCCGCACCTTGGCGGCACCCGACAAGGTGCCGGCCGGCAAGGTGGCCTTGAGTGCGTCAATCGCCGTCATGTCCGGTTTCAACTCGCCCTCGACATTGGAAACAATATGCATCACGTGTGAATAGCGCTCGACGCCCATGCTTTCCGTGACCTTGACGGTGCCGGTCTTGCTGACACGGCCAACGTCATTACGTCCCAGGTCAATCAGCATCAGGTGCTCGGCAATCTCCTTCGGGTCCTTGAGCAGATCCTGCTCCAGCGCCTTGTCCTCCTCCACCGTCTTGCCGCGCGGGCGCGTGCCGGCAATGGGTCGCACCGTCAGCTTTCCGTCCTCGACCCGCACCAGGATCTCGGGGGATGAACCGACGACCTGATGATCACCAAGGTCCATCAGGTACATGTAAGGCGATGGGTTAAGACCACGCAGGGCACGGTAGAGGTCCAGTGGCGAGCCCCTGAATGGAATCGTCAGGCGCTGGGACAGCACGACCTGCATCACGTCACCGGCCGCAATGTATTCGCGGATGCGGCTGACGGCGGCCTCGAAGTCTTGCTGGTTGAACCCCGACACGAAATCCGTCTCGGCAACATCCGGCATGGCGCCCCGCTCGGCCAAATCGGGTACTGGTCGGCGCAGGCCGGCCAGCAATGCATCCAGTCTCGCCTCCGCGCGTGCGCGGTCTTCACTGGAATCCGCCTCGGCATGGACGATCAGGTACAGCTTGCCGCTGATGTTGTCGAACACCACCAGCTCTTCTGACAACATCAGCAGGATATCCGGGGTGCCGAGGGTATCGGGCGGCGTGGAATTGGCCAGCCGTGGTTCGATGTAGCGCACGCTGTCGTAACTGAAATAGCCAACCAGGCCGCCGGTCAGGCGCGGCATGCCAGGCAGCACCGGCACCTCAAAGCGCGCGGCATAGTCACGCACCCAGTCGAGCGGGTTGTCGACCCGTTCTTGCTCGATGATCTTGCCATCACGACGCAGGGTGACCTCGTGGCCGCGAGCCTCAATCACCTCGCGGCAGGGCAGGCCGATGATGGAATAGCGTCCCCATTGCTCGCCACCCACCACGGATTCCAGCAGGTAGGAGTAAGGTGCGTTGGCCAGCTTGAGATAGGTCGACAGCGGGGT